>JAEYGD010000031.1 GCA_023402505.1 Actinomycetes bacterium | reverse complement strand
CCCTGGGCGGGTCGCGGGCCCCGGGCGGGACGCCGACCCCGGGCCGGGTGCCGGTCTGCCTCGCCCTGGTCGCCGGGGACCTGAACACCCTCGACCCGGCCACCGACCACCGCGAACGCCTGGCCGGTCTGCCCGACCTGTACCGGCGCCGGCACCTGCGGCGCGACGGCCGGACCGTCGACACCCGCGCGGTCGGCCGGCTGCTGGACGCCGGTCTGGTGGACCTGTGGGGGCAGGGCGGTTCGCCGGAGCCGGACGGCTGGACGGTGCCGACCCGGCACGGCGGGGCCGAGTTCGCCCCGATGCGCCTGGACTACCTGCTGGGCACGCCGGCGGTGGCCGAACGGACCCGGTGCGTGCGGGTGGTCCGGGGCGGCGACGCCGACCGCGCCTCCGACCACTATCCGTTGGCCGCCGACCTCGACCTGGGCCCGTGAGTGCCGGTTGCATCGGAGCGTGATCCTCGCTCCGACAGTGACCTGACGGTTCGCCGGCTTTGCTCTGCACCCCAATTCGCACCAGTCACTCTCCGTGCGTGGTGCGGATAAGGGTGCAGAGCAAAGCCGGCGAGGTGGCATCGTGGGGCTGGGGCCAGAGCCAGAGCCAGAGCCAGAGCCGGGGCCGGGGCCGGGGCCGGGGGCCAGAGCCGGGGCCGGGGCCAGAGCCAGGGCCGGGGTCCAGGGCCGGGGCCAGGGCCAGGGCCAGGGCCAGGCCACAGCCGGGGTCGAAACCAGAGCCTAAAGGCCGGCTCAGCGTGCGGCAGCCGGGCCGGAGCCCCGGAAGCCGACGCCAGCGCGCACCCCTAAAGCACCAGGTTGAGCAGGACCGTCAACACGATCGAGGCGACGATCGAGAAGAGGATCATCAAGAGGCAGCCGAGGCCGCCGCCGGCGGGCCGGATCTCCGTGTTACCGATGCGCATGGGACATCACCTGTTCGTCAGTGGGTCGGTGGCGGAGGCCAGCAGGAGCCGGACGGCGTCGGCCACCTCCGTGGGCGCGGTGGTGACGACGTTGTGGGCGGCGCCGGGCACCACCAGGTCCCGGGCACCGGGGACGAGCCGGGCGGCGTGCGACCGCCAGCCGGCCGGCGCCACCGGGTCCCGCGCGCCGGTCACCACCAGGGTCGGCGCGGTGACGCGTACCAGGTCCGCCTCGACGGTGTTGCGCACCGAGTGGCTCAGCGAGGCGTACACCCGCCAGGGGCGGGCGTCCCAGACGTCCCGGAGCAGGATGGGCGCCTGGAGCTTCGCCTCGCGCAGCGTGTCCACCAGCCAGCGGCCGAACTGGCCGCGCCGGGATCGCGCCGCCGGATCGCTGGTGGGCCCGGCCAGGACCACCGCGCGGACCGCTTCCGGGTGGCGGGCGGCCACGGAGGCGACGACCTCCGCGCCGAACGAGTGGCCGAGTAGGCAGACCGGCGGCATCCGGTACGCGGCCAGCCAGGCCGCCAGGTGATCGGCGAGCCGGGGCACGTCGTACGCGGTTCCGGGGCGCTCGCTCAGGCCGAAGCCGGGCAGGTCCGGCGCGTACACGGGATGTGTGTCGGCCAGCGCCACGGCCAGCGGGGTGAGGTAGCGGTGCGAGACGGCCAGACCGTGCACGAGGACCACCGGCGGTGCGCCGGTGCCCGGGTCGGCGCCGCGGCGGGTGTGGGTGCGCAGCCCGTCGACGAGCCGCCACTCGCTGGTCAGCCCGGCGGCCGGCCGGGGTGCGGCGAGCGCGAGACGCAGCTCGGCCGGGCCGAACCGGCCGGGCGGGGTCGGGCGGGGCCGCCGCGGCGGCGCGGACCTCACAGTTCCCGCAGGCGCGGCAGCAGCTGCTCCTGCGCCCACTCCAGGAACATCGGCTGGCTCTCGCCACCGACCTGCACGAGCGCGACGTGACTGAAGCCAGCGTCGACGAACTTCTTGAACGCCTCGACGTGCCGGTCCACGTCCGGCCCACAGGAGACGCCCTCGGCCACGTCCTCCTCGCGGACGAACTGGGTGGCGGCGGCGAAGGAGTCGGGGCCAGGCAGGTCGGCGTTGACCTTCCAGCCGAGCCCGAACCAGCGGAACTGGTCGTGCACGATCTTGCGGCACTCGGCCTCGTCCGGGCCGTAGCAGATGGCGACCTGCCCGTACCGGGGCCGGCCGGCGCCGCCGGCGTCGTCGTACATCTGGATGAGGTGGGCGTCCGGCTCGGTGGTGATGACGCCGTCGGCGTACTCGGCGGCGAGGGTGGCCGACTGGCGGCCGGAGGCGGCGACGGCCATCGGAACCGGTTGCTCCGGCCGGTCCCACACGTACGCGTCGGGCACGTCGTAGTGGTTGCCGGAGAAGGTCAGCGTCTCCCCGTTGAGCAGGGGCCGGATGATCTGCAGCGCCTCCTCGAACATCTCGTGCCGCTGCTGCACGTGCGGCCAACCGCCGACGACGTGCTCGTTGAGGTTCTCGCCGGCGCCCAGGCCCAGGGTGAACCGCCCGTCGGAGAGTACGCCGACGGTGCTGGCCTTCTGCGCCACCACCGCCGGGTGGTAACGCCGGAGCGGGCAGGTCACGAACGACATCAGCTCGGCCCGCGAGGTGGCGTGGGCGACCGCGCCGAGCACCGACCAGGCGTACGGGGAGTGGCCCTGGGAGTCGAGCCACGGGTAGTAGTGGTCGGACACGACCAGGTGGTCGAAGCCGGCCGCCTCGGCCCGCACCGCGTGGTCGACCAGCTGCTTCGGTCCGGCCTGCTCGCCCATCAGGGTGTAGCCGACGTTCACCATGGTGCCTCCTCTTCCGACCCGGGCGGATCCTCCCGGGTTACCCCGGCCGGCCGGGGTCAACCCTGACGGACACCGTTCCTTAACCGGTTCATTGCGTTGCGGCAGCCATCGCCCTACGCTGATTCCTGCGCCGCCGGGAGCCAGGTGGTGGCTGTCGGGCTGCAGCCGCCGTCCCCCTAAGACATCCCACCCCTGCCCGGGCAGCGGGGGTCCTCGGTGAGGAAGGCCATGACAAAGAGACTCTCCGCCGTCGGCGCAGCGCTGCTCGCGCTGGTCCTCGCGGTGCTGATGATCGGGCAGCCGGCCCACGCCGCGACCGGCTTCACGGTCGCCAACGGCAAGTTGTACGAGGCGAACGGCAACCAGTTCATCATGCGCGGGGTCAACCACGCGCACACCTGGTACACGCACCAGACCAGTTCCTTCGCCAACATCAAGGCGCTCGGGGCGAACACCGTGCGGGTCGTGCTGTCCAGCGGCGACCGGTGGACCCGCAACAGCGCCGACGACGTTGCCAACGTCATCTCGCTGTGCAAGACCAACCGCCTGATCTGCGTCCTGGAGGTGCACGACACCACCGGGTACGGCGAGCAGAGCGGCGCGGTCTCGCTCGACCGGGCCGTGGACTACTGGATCAGCATCGCCGACGTCCTGCGTGGACAGGAGGCGTACGTGATCGTCAACATCGGCAACGAGCCGCACGGCAACCAGGGCTACGCGGCCTGGACCACCGACACGTCCAACGCGATCAAGCGGCTGCGCAACGCCAACTTCGACCACACGATCATGGTCGACGCCCCGAACTGGGGCCAGGACTGGACGTTCACCATGCGGGACAACGCCTCGACGGTCTTCGCCGCCGACCCGGACCGCAACACCGTCTTCTCCATCCACATGTACGGCGTCTTCGACACCGCCGCCGAGATCAGCGACTACCTCGGCCGGTTCCGTACCGCGGGGCTGCCGATCGTGGTGGGCGAGTTCGGCCACAACCACTCCGACGGCAACCCGGACGAGGACGCCATCCTCAGCTACACCCAGGCCAACGGCATCGGCTGGCTGGGCTGGTCGTGGAGCGGCAACGGCGGCGGGGTCGAGTACCTGGACCTCGCCGTCAACTTCGACCCGAACAACCTGAGCACCTGGGGTCAGCGGCTGTTCAACGGCGCCAACGGCATCAAGGCCACCGCGAAGGAGGCGACGATCTTCGGCAACCCGCCGACCAGCCCGCCGCGGACCACGCCCCCGCCGACCACGCCTCCGCCGACCACGCCCCCGCCGACGACGCCTCCGCCGGGTGGTTGCACGGCCACGTACGCGGTCACCAACCAGTGGCCGGGTGGCTTCCAGGGTGACGTCAAGGTGACCGCCGGCGGGTCGGCGATCACCGGCTGGACGGTGCGCTGGACGTTCGCCAACGGCCAGACGGTCAGCCAGGCCTGGAACGCGTCGGTGACCAGCAGTGGCTCGGCGGTGACCGCGCGCAACGTCGACTGGAACGGCCGACTGGGCGCGGGCGCCAGCACCAGCTTCGGCTTCATCGGCAGCTGGACCACCACCAACCCGACCCCCACCCTCACCTGCACCACAACCTAATCCCCCATCCCCACCCCCACCCCGCCCTCGTCCCACCCACTCCCACGTCGATCATGGAGTTGTGGTGCCCCCAAAAGGGGCTAATCCACCTCTTCCGCCCACCACAACTCCATGATCGACGGGGCGGGGTGGAGTGGGCGGGGGTTTAGGGGGTTGTGGACAGGTGGGCGGCGCGCATGCGTAGGTAGCGCTGCTCGGGGAGGCTTGTCGTCAGGTCGGCGGCCTTGCTGTAGTCGGCGATCGCGCAGTCCCGGTTGCCGGCCATCTCGTGCAGGTGCGCGCGGGCGGCGGGCAGCCGGTGGTGGCCGGCCAGGCGCGGGTCCCCGGCCAGGTCGTCGAGGGCGGCCAGCCCGGCGGCCGGTCCGTGCACCATGGCGGTCGCCACCGCGCGGTTGAGCGAGACCACGGGGCCCGGCGACAACCGCTCCAGCACCTCGTAGAGGGCGAGGATCTGCGGCCAGTCGGTCTCCGCGGCGCTCGGCGCCTCGTCGTGCAGCGCGGCGATGGCGGCCTGCACCTGGTACGGCCCGACCGGTCCCCGGGGCAGCGCGCGCGTCACCAGCGTGACCCCCTCGGCGATCGCCGCCCGGTTCCACCGCGAGCGGTCCTGGTCGGCCAGGGAGACGAGCTCCCCGGCGGGACCGGTCCGCGCGGCCGACCGCGCGTCGGTGAGCAGCATGAGCGCGAGGAGCCCGGCGACCTCGCTCTCGGCGGGTAGCGCGGCGTGCAGTGCCCGCGCCAGCCGGACCGCCTCCTCGGCGAGGTCGACCCGCCGCAATTCGGCGCCGACGCTGGCGGTGTGCCCCTCGGTGAAGATCAGGTAGAGCACGTGCAGCACCGCAGCCAGCCGGGCCGGCCGCTGTGCCGCCGCCGGCATCCGGAACGGAATCCCGGAGGAGCGGATCCGCTGCTTGGCCCGGCTGATCCGTTGCGCCATGGTGGCCTCCGGCACGAGGAAGGCGCGGGCGATCTCCGCGGTGGTGAGGCCGCCCACCGCTCGTAGCGTCAGAGCGATCGCCGAGGCGGGGGAGAGCGCCGGGTGGGCGCACAGGAACAGCAGGACCAGCGTGTCGTCGCGGTCCCCACCCGCTTCCTCGTCGGCCGCCGGCGCGGTGCGCCGGTCGTCGGGCTCCCGGAGGGCCACCAGGTCCTCGCGCTGCCGCCGGGCCGTCTCGGCGCGGACCAACTCGATCATCCGGCGGTACGCGACCTGCACGAGCCAGCCACGTGGGTTGTCCGGCAGCCCGTCGGCCGGCCATTGCGTGGCCGCCGCCAGCAGCGCCTCCTGCACGGCGTCCTCGGCGGTGGCGAAGTCGTTGAAACGGCGGGCGAGTACGCCGAGGACCTGCGGCGCCAACTCGCGCAGCAGGTCCTCGGCAGTGGATCGGTCGGTCACAGCTCCTGCGGTGGCGCGGACATCACGGGGTGCACCTCGATCGGCATGTTCAGGGGCCGGCCGCCGGGGCCGGGCGCGGTGGAGATGTGGGCGGCGACCTGGAGCGCCCGCTCGGGGCTGTCGACGTCGACGATCCACCAGCCGGCGAGGAACTCCTTCGTCTCGGCGAACGGGCCCTCGGTGACCACGGGCTCGCCGGCCGACCCGGCGCGGACGATCTTCACCTGCGCCGGCCCGCCGAGGCCCTCGCCCTGGACCCACTCGCCGTCGGCGACCAGCTTCTCGTTGACCTCGCCCATGAACCCGACGTGGGCCTGGAGCTCCTCCGGGGTCCAGGTGTGGATCGGCGGGAATTCGTTGCCTGCGGCGCTGAACTGCATCAGAAGCATGTACTTCACGTCTGGCTCCTCAGGGTGTCGGGCACCATCCTCGGTGCTTTCACCCGTAGGTAGAAGCCGGCACACCGGTTCTCGACGTCCCGGGCCGGAAATTTTTCAGTCGGTCGCGGTGACCTCCAGCAGCAGCGCCTGTTCGGGGTGCAGCGCCGGCAGTTGCAGCCCGACCGAGGCGAGCACGCCGCCGGGGAGGGTGGCTCCCCGGTCGTCGTCCCACCAGCCCGGCTCGTTCAGCTGGAGCACCGCCGGCTCCGGCGCGCCCGCCGCCGGGCGCACCGCGTACCGCCGGTGCGGGTCGAGGCCGGGTAGCCGGACCGGCCCGGGCACCTGCGTCACCGAGGTGGCCAGCCGTGCCACCGCGTACACCGCGGACGACCGGTCGTGGGCGACGACGCCGTGCGCCCAGACGGCCGGGTCCGGGTGGTCGACCCGGACCACCCGACCGGCGTGCAGCAGTGGACGCAGCCGCTTGTGCAGCGCCACCCAGGCGGTCAGCTCGCGCCGCTCGGTGAAGCCGATCGCGCCGATGTCCCACTCGATGCCGTGGTGACCGAAGAGTGCGGTGGTCGCCCGGAATCCCAGGTCGTGCACGCGGTGCGTGGTGTGTGAGCGCTCCGGGCCGATGTGCGTGCCGACCAGTTCGGGCGGCAGCAGCAGCCCGGTCCAGCGCTGGATGGACAGCCGTTCCAGGGCGTCGTTGCAGTCGCTGGCCCAGACCCGGTCGGTGCGGCGGAGGATCTCCAGGTCGATCCGGGCGCCGCCGGAGGAGCAGCTCTCGATCTCCACGCCGGGGTGGCGGGCGCGCAGCTCGTCGAGGAGCCGGTAGACGGCGAGGGTCTGTTCGTGTACGCCGGGGCGACCGTGGTGGGCGGCCTCGGTGAGGTCCCGGTTGTGGTCCCACTTCAGGTAGCTGATGCCCGGGTGTTCGCGCAGCAGCGCGTCGAGCCGGTCGAGCAGGTACGCGTACGCCTCGGGGTGGGCGACGTCGAGCACCTGCTGGTGCCGCCACTCCGGCGGCAACCGGCCGGGTACCGCGAGCACCCAGTCGGGGTGGGCGCGGAACAGGTCCGAGTCGGTGTTGACCATCTCCGGCTCGACCCACAGCCCGAATCCCATCCCCAGCCCGGTGACGTGGTCGATCAGTGGGGTCAGGCCGTCCGGCCAGACCTCCTCGTCGACGTACCAGTCGCCGAGCCCGGCGAGGTCGTGCCGCCGGCCGCGGAACCAGCCGTCGTCGAGGACGAAGCGTTCCACCCCGACCTCGGCGGCCCGGTCGGCGAGGTGGCGCAGCCGGTCCAGGTCGTGGTCGAAGTAGACCGCCTCCCACACGTTGAGGGTGACCGGGCGGGGGGTGCGGGGATGACCGGGGCGGGCGCGCAGGTGCCGGTGCAGCACGTCGCTGAGCCCGTCCAGTCCGGCGTCGGACCACACGGCGTAGAGCAGCGGGGTGGCGTACTCGGTGTCCGGCGCCAGGACCACCTCGCCGGGGGCCAGCAGTTCCCCGCCGCCGAGGACGGACTCGCCGGTGGGCCGCCGGTCGGCGAAGGTGACGTGGTCGCCGCTCCAGGCGGTGTGCACCGCCCACACCTCGCCGTGCCCGAATCCGAACCCGGCGGTGCCGGCCACCAGCAGCAGGGTGGCGTCGTGTCCGGTGCGGCCGTGCCGGCCCTCCCGGAGCCACGTGCCCATCGGCCACGGGTGCCGCTGCGGCGACCGCTCGCGGCACCACCGGCCGGTCAGGTCGAGCAGTTCGGTGGCGACCGGCGGCACCGGCAGCATCGGGGTCAGCTCCCGCAGCTCGTACGCCGTCGTGCCGTCGTTGCGCAACCGGTGCCGCACGGTCAGCAGCCCGTGCGGGTCGAGCGCCAGTTCGACGGTGAGCGACAGCCCAGCGGACGGGTCCGAGGCCCGCACGCTCACCCGCGCGGTCGCGGGCCCGTCGTGGTCCCGCTCCTTCTCCGGTACGCGCACCGCCTCCCCGCCCGTCGCCACGCGGCCCGGGTCGTCGACGACGTCGACGCCGTCCAGCCGGAACGCGGTGGACCAGGCCGTCCGGTCGCGGTGCCCGGCGAGCCCGGGCCGGCCGCCCCACCCGGCACCCGGCTCGGGCAGCAGCGACAGTACGGTCGGCGCGTCGAAGCTGCTCGGCACCACCGGTGGGACGGTGGTGCCGACCAGCGTGGACAGCTCTGTCTCGTCGAGCGGGCCGAGGTCGGCGCCCCAGTGCGCGACGCGCGGCAGGCCCGGCCCGCGCGCGTCGAGCACCAGACTGGTCCGTGCGCGACGCAGGTGCAGGATGCTCATCCTTTGCTGGCTCCCAGGGTGAGGCCCCGGACGAACTGCTTCTGGAGCAGGAAGAAGATCACCAGGGTCGGTATCGCGACCAGCACCGAGCCGGCCGAGACCAGGTTGTTGTCGGTGAAGAACTCGCCGCGCAGGTTGTTCAGTGAGCTGGTGACCGGGAACTTGTCGCCGGTACGCATGAGCACGGTGGCCCAGAAGAACTCGTTGTAGATCCAGGTCACCTCCAGGGTGGCCAGCGCGGCCAGGGCGGGCCGGCACAGCGGCATCGTCACCTGCCAGTACTGGCGCCAGATGCTCGCCCCGTCGACCATCGCCGCCTCGTACAGGTCGCGGGGTAGCGCCTTCATGTAGTTGCTCAGCACGAAGACGCAGAAGCCGCACTGGAAGGCGACGTTGACCAGGATCAGTCCCCAGTAGCTGTCGTACAGCAGCTCGGAGTCGCTCATGAACTCCGGCAGCGGCACCTGGGTGAACAGCCGGAACAGCGGGATCAGCAGGGCCTGCTGGGGCAGCAGGTTGGCCGCCGTGAACAGGCCGAGCAGGATCAGGTTGGTACGCCAGCTGAACCGGGCGATGACGAACGCGACGCACGAGGCGAGGAAGAGCGTCAGCAGCACGGCCGGCACGGTGATGTACGCGGAGTTGAGGAAGTGCTGGCCGAACTCGGCGGTCCGCCACGCGGTGACGTAGTTGTCGAAGGTCCAGCCGCCGAAGGAGACGTAGCCGTTGGCGGCGGTGTACTCGTACGACCGCAGGGACGTGAGCACGGCCCACAGGATCGGGAAGAGCCAACCGACGGCAACCGCGCCCAGGAAGACGTGCAGGAGCACCCGGGCGGGCCGCAGCGGCCGGCGGCGCCCGGCCGGCGTGGTGACCGCCGGCTCGCGGGTCGGCGACGCGGTGCCCATCACCGGTCCTCCCTCATGACGGTGGCCAGGTAGACGGTGATGAAGACCAGCGAGACGACCAGCATGATGGTCGCCAGTGCCGAACCGAAGCCGATCCGGCTCGCCTCGCCGACCACGTTCGCGGTGACCAGCGCGGAGAGCAGTTCCAGCCCGTTGCGTCCCTTGTTGATGACCCAGACCAGGTCGAACGCGCGCAGCGACTCGATCACGGTCACCACCAGCACGATGATGTTGATCGGGCGCATCACCGGGAAGACGACTCGGAAGAAGGCGCGGGTCTCGGAGGCACCGTCCACGGCGGCGGCTTCCCGCAGCGACGGGTCGACGCCTTTGAGGCCGGCGAGGTAGAGCAGCATGATGTAGCCGACGTGCCGCCAGCCGGCCGCCACCAGCACCGCCCAGATGTTGACGTCGGGGTCGCCGTACCAGTCGACGTTGCTGCCGAACACGCCGTTGAGCAGTCCCTGGTCGCGCGAGTAGATGAGCTGCCAGACGAAACCGATCAGCGCCAGGGAAAGCACCACGGGCAGGTACAGCGCGGTCTGGTAGAAGCGGGTGCCGCGCAGTTCCTTGTCCAGCAGCACGGCCAGGAACATCCCGAACGGGGTGGCCACCACGAACAGGGCGGCCAGCCAGAGCAGGTTGTTCTGCACGGCCGGCACGAACGGCGGGTAGATCTGGACCACGTCGGAGTAGTTGCGACCGCCGACCCACTCGATCTCGCTGACCGGGCCGATGCCGTCCCAGTCGGTGGCCGACAGCGCCACCGTGGCCAACGCCGGCAGCCAGACGAGGCCGACGACGAGCAGCAGCGGTACGAGCACCATCAGCGCGATGACCACGCGGTCGGTGCCGGACAGGAGCCGTAGCCGACGGCCGCGTCCACCGGTGGTGGTGGTCGCGGCCGGCGGCGGTACGGCGCGGTCCGCTTGGACCAGGGGCAGGTCGGACACGGTGGTCCTCCCCCTTCCGCCGTCAGTCGGTGAAGATCGACTTCTTCTGGTTCTCGATGCTGTTGGTGAGCCCGTCGATGTCGGCCGGCTCCTTGATGAACTGCTGGAGCGCCGGGATGATCACGGTGGAGGCGAAGTCCGGCCGGGTGTCCCGGTCGAGGAACTGGGCGATCTCGGTGGCCGAGCCGACCAGCTCCGCGGCCTTGCGCTGCAACGCGGTGTAGCCGCTGGTGTCGGCCTCGCCGTTGGCGACCAGGGTGCTCGGGTCGTTCTTGACGGTGATGTCCGCGGCGGCCTTCGACCCGACGTACTCCAGCAGTTTCTTGGCGTTGGCCTCCTCCTTGGGGCGGCGGGCCATCATGTAGCCGTCGATCGGCGCGTCCAGCGCCTTCGCCCCGATCGCCGGGTCGATCTCGGGGAACGTGAAGAAGTCCAGGTCGTCCTGCTCGTCGTCGTTGAACTGCTGGCCGACGAAGAGACCGAGCAGGTACATGCCGCTCTTCTTCTGCTGCAGCGACTGGGCGGCCTCCTGCCAGGTGCGTCCGAGGCTGTCCGGCTGGTGCAGCGGCAGCAGGCCGCGCCAGGTGTCGAAGACCTTCTTGACCTTGTCCGAGGTCCACGACTCCTTGCCGGCCATCAGGTCGACGTGGAACTGGTAGCCGTTGATCCGCAGGTTGAGGATGTCGAAGGTGCCCATCGCCGGCCAGCCGTCCTTGTCGGCGAAGGCGATCGGGACCAGGCCGTCCTTCTTCATCTCGGTGGCGAGGCTGGTCAGCTGGTCGAGGGTGGTCGGCACCTGGTAGCCGTTCTGCTGCCACACCGACTTGCGGTAGAACACCGCCCACGGGTAGTACGACGCGGGCACGAAGTACTGCTTGCCGTCGTCGCCGGTCGACGCGGTCTTGAACGCGTCGGAGAAGCCGGAGAGCTTGCCCCAGACGTCGCTGACGTCACCGGCGAGGCCCCGTGCGGCGAAGAACCGCATCCGGTAGCCGGCGAACCACGTGAAGACGTCGTCCGGCTTGCCCTGGAGATAGTTGTTGATGTTCTCCTGGAACGTGTTGTGGTCGACGGTGTTGATCGCCACGTCGAGGCCGGACGAGGTCTTGAAACCGTCCATGACCTTCGCGACGACATCCTTGGGCTTGGGGTCGGACTGGTTGGAGCCGAGCGACACCGTCGTGGAGCCCGAGCCGCCCGAGTCGTCGTCGCCGCAGCCGGCGAGCAGGCCGGTGCCGAGCAGCGCGCCGGTCGCGGCGGCGCCGGTGAGCAGCGAGCGGCGGCGGAGGCCGGCGACGGACGGGGGTACGAGCCGGGCGAGGTACTCGGCCTGGGATCGGGGACGGGACATGGTGCCTCCTGCCGATGAGAAGGTGCTGCGGCCGTCGGCTGGCAGTCACCCATCGTGATCGCACACGTCGATCCACCGAGAATCCACATTGGCGAACACGAACTGCCAGTGGCCGCTCAAGCTACTCGTCTCCCGGGCCCTGTCAATAGGGTTGCGTCGTACCGATAACCCAGTCGTGACAAGCCTGTTACGAGGTAAACGTTGGAAAGAAGGTCGATGTTGGAAACTGTTGACTTGACCTCGCCGGCCGGGCACCCTCTGCTGTCATGCGGCGGTGGCAGGGCGAGCGGATCTTCTACGGCGGCGACTACAACCCCGAGCAGTGGCCCGAGCAGACCTGGGCCGAGGACGTCGAGCTGATGCGCCGGGCCGGGGTGAACCTCGTGTCGGTCGGGATCTTCTCCTGGGCACTGCTGGAACCGGAGCCCGGCCGGTACGAGTTCGGCTGGCTCGACCGGGTGCTCGACCTGCTGCACGACGGCGGCATCGCGGTCGACCTGGCCACCGCGACCGCGAGCCCGCCGCCGTGGCTGGCCCACCGGCACCCGGAGACGCTGCCCCGGCGCGCCGACGGCGCGGTCCTCTGGCCCGGCGGACGGCAGGCGTACTGCCCCAGCTCACCGGTCTTCCGGGAGCGCTCGCTGGCACTCGTCGAGGCGGTCGCCAGCCGGTACGCCGACCACCCGGCGGTGGTCATGTGGCACGTCTCCAACGAGCTGGGCTGCCACAACGCGCACTGCTACTGCGACGTCAGCGCCGAGGCGTTCCGGGGCTGGCTGCGGGCGCGCTACCGCACCCTGGACGCGCTCAACGACGCCTGGGGCACCGCGTTCTGGAGCCAGCGCTACGGCGACTGGGCGCACGTCAATCCGCCCCGGCTCGCCCCGACCTTCGCCAACCCCACGCAGCAGCTGGACTTCCTGCGCTTCTCCTCCGCCGAGCAGCGCGCCCAGCTGCGGGCCGAGCGGGCGGTGCTGGCCCGGCTCGTCCGCCAGCCGGTCACCACCAACTTCATGATCGGCGGCGGTGTGAAGTACCTCGACTACCACTCGTGGGCGTCGGATGTGGACCTGGTCGCCAACGACCACTACCTGACCGCCGCGGACCCGGCGTCACACGTCGGGCTCGCCCTCGCCGCCGACCACACCCGCGGTGTCGCCGGCGGCGAGCCGTGGCTGCTGATGGAGCACTCCACCAGCGCGGTCAACTGGCAGCCCCGCAACGTCGCCAAGACGCCGGGGCAGTTGCGCCGCAACAGCCTCGCGCACGTGGCGCGCGGCGCCGACGGCGTGCTCTTCTTCCAGTGGCGGGCCTCCCGGGCCGGGGCGGAGAAGTTCCACTCCGCGCTGCTGCCGCACGCCGGGCCGGACACCAAGGTGTTCCGCGAGGTGTGCCGGCTCGGGGCCGACCTGGCGGCGCTGCCCGAGGTCGTCGGCAGCCGGGTGGACGCGCAGGCGGCGATCCTGTTCGACTACGAGGCGTGGTGGGGTGTCGAACTCGACTCCCACCCGAGCGTCGACGTCACGTACGCCGACCGGCTGCGGGCGCTGTACGAGGCGCTGTGGCGCGCCGGTGTCACCGCCGACGTGGTGCACCCCTCGGCCGACCTGACCCGCTACCGCCTGGTGCTCGTGCCCACCCTCTACCTGGTCCGGGACGAGGACGCCGCCGCGCTGCGCGCCTTCGTCGAGGCCGGCGGCACGGCGCTGGTCACCTACTTCAGTGGGATCGTCGACGAGAACGACCACGTCCGGCTCGGCGGGTACCCGGGTGCCTTCCGCGACCTGCTCGGCGTCCGGGTGGAGGAGTTCTTCCCGCTGCGCGAGGGCGAGCGGGTCACCCTGGACGACGGGTCGGGCGCGGACGTGTGGACCGAGTGGCTGCACGCCGAGGGCGCCGAGGTGCTCGCCTCGTACGCGGACGGGCCGTTGCCCGGCGTGCCGGCGGTGACCCGCAACCGGTTCGGCGCCGGCACCGCGTGGTACGCCGGCACCCGCCTGGACGGCGACGCGACCGCGCGGCTGGTGACCCGTCTGGTCACCGAGGCCGGGGTACGACCCGCCGCCGACGTGCCGCCCGGCGTCGAGGTGGTCCGCCGGCGGGCGGGGGAGCGGAGCTGGCTGTTCGTCCTCAACCACACCGACGACGAGGTCCGGCTGGCCGCCACCGGCACCGAACTGCTCGGCGGCGAGCCCTGCACCGGCGAGCTGACCGTCGCGCCGGGGGAGGTGGCCGTGGTCCGGGAGGAACTGTCCGGGGCGGTGCCGGCGGCGGGGTCCGTCGCGCCCGAGGAGCCGGTCGACCGGGCGGTGGCCTGAATCAGCGTTCCCTCGACGCGGCAAGGAGGTCCGATGCTCGCCCAGCAGCGGCAGACCGCCATCCTCGAACTGATCCGGCAGCGGGGCGGCGTGCGCGTGAGCCACCTGGTGAGCCGGTTCGGGGTCTCCGACATGACGATCCGGCGGGACCTGGAGGTCCTCGCCGAGCGGGGCCTGGTCGACAAGGTGCACGGCGGGGCGACGTTGGCCGGCCCGGGCTCCGCCGAGGAGCCGGGCTTCGCGGCGAAGTCGGTGCGCCAGCAGGCCGAGAAGCGGGCCATCGCCGAGCGGGCCGCCGCGCTCGTCGAGCCCGGCATGGCGATCGCGCTGTCCGCCGGCACCACCACGGCCGCGCTGGCCGGGTTGCTCGCCGACGTGCGGGGCCTGACCGTGGTGACCAACTCCATCCCGGTCGCCGACGCCCTCTACCAGAACCCGCGCGCCGACCAGACGGTCGTGCTGACCGGCGGCATCCGTACGCCGTCGGACGCGTTGACCGGCCCGGTCGCCGAGGCCGCCATCGGGTCGCTCAACGTGGACCTGCTCTTCCTCGGGGTGCACGGGATGAGCCCGCGTACGGGTTTCACCACACCGAACCTGCTGGAGGCGGGCGTCAACCGGGCGCTGATCGCCGCGTCCCGGCGGCTGGTGGTGCTGGCCGACCACACCAAGTGGGAGACCATCGGCATCGCGACCATCGCTCCGCTGGAGGACGCCGACGTGCTGGTCACCGACTCCGGGTTGCCGCACGAGGCGCGCGGCCAGATCGGCGACCAGGTCGGTGAGCTGGTGGTGGTCGACACTGCCCCGGCCTGACGGCGCCAGCTCAGGGCGGTCCGGCCGGGCCGCACGGCCCGGAATGCGCGGCCCGCCGGGGCGCTCATCCGAAACGCAGAGCCGAGTTCGACCCGCGAGGTGCAGATCCGAAAGTGGGTCCAGCTCCGCATGGACCGGCAGCGACTGCTGGACGGGCCGTCGGCGACCAGACTCGCAGTCATCGTCGAGGAGGTGGCGCTTCGCCGTCCGGTGATGAGCCGCGGGGTGATGGCCGCTCAGCTCGACCACCTTGTGCGGTCGCTGACTTCGCCCGACTGCCGGCGTGTCGCCCGGGGAACAGAGGTCGTCGGCGAGCGGTATTCCTGTCAGACATAAAGATGCCGCACAGTCATACCGCTCGAAAGCGACTGCATCCGCCCGACCAGCAGGTGAGGTCACGGCGGCCGGGAGGAAGCGGTCGCAGAAGACCCAATGGCGTACGTGTTGGGCGTCCTCCTCGGAGACGGTGGCACCGGCGGCTCGAAGCTCGGACATCCATGCTGTGCCTGGCCGCTTTGCCGGTCGCGCAACGCCCGGGCGGCCGAAACTGCGACGCCTGCGTCGTAGGGGTTGCCGGGGCGGGCCAGGATGGCGGCGAGTGCCGGCAGTCGCCGGCCCGTCGGCTGGAGGCTCCCATGCGCATCAGATCCACGCTGTCCGTCCTCGCCGCACTCGTCCTGACCGCCGGGGCGGTGCTGATCGCGGCCAGCCCTGCCGCCGCCGACCTGGACGGCTGTTACGA
This sequence comes from Actinomycetes bacterium, assembly GCA_023402505.1. GTDB lineage: Bacteria > Actinomycetota > Actinomycetes > Mycobacteriales > Micromonosporaceae > Micromonospora. The sequence goes on along the minus strand of JAEYGD010000031.1, from coordinate 11,519 downwards.
CTCGACCACGCCACGGTTCCAGGACCCGGCTCCCTGGTCGGCGCCCGGCAACCGGCACACCGGCTGGAGCACGCCGTCGGGTGTGCTCCGCGGCGACGCCTTCCGGATCACCGCCACCGGCGTCGTCCGGATCGACTACTGGGGGACCACCAAGAGTGTCGCCGGTGAGCTGCCGCTCCCGCCGGACAACGGCACCTGGCCGGCACCGGACGCGCCGCGTTACGCGCTGATCGCCCGGGTCACCGACGGGGAGATGATGGTGCTGCGCAACGGCCGCTTCTACGGCCAGAGCCGTTGGTTCCCGGTCGGCGCCGACAGCGGCTGCCTCCTGTTCAACGGCAACTCCATCACCGGCACCCCGCACCTGGTGTTCAGCTTCAACGACCCCAACCTGGGCGACAACGGCGGCGGAGCGACGGTCCACGTACGCCAGTGGTTCTGAAGCGTGGCGGCTGGTGGCCGTGCGGCGCGGGTGGGACACTTTCAGCGACCTCACAGCGGCAGCCGATAGCGTGCCACCCGTAATCGTCCCGCTCCGGCCGAGCGTGGGCACCAGATCCAGCGGGAGTTCCGATGGTCTTCAAGAAGATGTTGAGCGCGTTCGGCGTGGGCGGTCCCAGTGTGGACACCGTCCTCGCGAACCCGAACACGCGACCGGGCCTGACCCTCGACGGCCAGGTCAACCTGATCGGCGGGGACGCACCGGCAGCCATCGAGCAGATCGTCGTCGGCCTGGTCACCCGGGTCGAGATCGAGGGCCACGACACCGAGTACGCGGGCGTCATGGAGTTCCACCGGATGCCGGTCTCCGGTCCGCTCCAGCTCGCTCCCAAGCAGCAGCTGTCGATCCCGTTCCAGCTTCCGGTGCCGTGGGAGACCCCGATCACCGACGTGTACGGCCAGCGCCTGCACGGCATGACGATGGGTCTGCGTACCGAGTTGGCCATCGCCCGCGCGGTCGACAAGAGCGACCTGGACCAGGTCAACGTGCACCCGCTGCCGGTGCACGAGCGCATCCTGGAGGCGTTCCAGCGGTTGGGCTTCCGCTTCAAGGTGGCCGACCTGGAGCGTGGCCACATCCGGGGCACGCAGCAGACGCTGCCGTTCTACCAGGAGATCGAGTTCTTCGCCGCGCCGCAGTACGCGCAGACGATCAGCGAGGTGGAGCTGACGTTCGTCACCAGCCCGCACGGGGTCGACGTGATCCTGGAGTGCGACAAGCGCGGAGGCTTCTTCACCTCCGGGCACGACGTGTTCGGCCGCTACCAGGTCTCGCACGCCGACGCCGACCGGCAGGACTGGACGCAGGTGGTCGACGGCTGGCTGCGGGAAACCACGTCCCGCTACGGCAGCCTCCGTACCCAGGGCTTCGGGGCGCCGCACGGCTACGGTGCGCCCGGCAAGCACGGCGCGCACCACGGTCGCGGCGGGGTCGGCATGGGCGGGGTGGTCGCCGGCGCGGCGCTCGGCATGGTCGGGGGCATGGTGGCCGGCGAGATGATCGAGGACGCCTTCGAGGGGGGCGGCGACGACTTCGGTGGCTTCGAGGAGTAGGCCCGCGGACACGACGGTGCCCTCCGGGACGACGTCCCGGAGGGCACCTTTTCGCCGGGTCACCGGCGCTTGGAACGTTCCTCACCGGAGCGGTGGTTGCTGCCGGCCTTCGCCAGGCCCCGGCTACCCAGGTAACCCAGGGTCAGCAGCGTGATGAAGAACCACGCCTGGCCCGGGTTGTTCAGGTTCAGGCCGTTGGCGGTCGTCCCCCGCCAGAAGGCGGCGATGACCAGGGCGACCACACCGGCGGCGTAGATCCAGAACTCGGTCGTCATGAGCGAGTGCTTGGTCTCGGAGCCGGGTGCGGGCGCGGGCTGCCGATGTCCGTCACCCATCATCGGCATCGGACGGGTGGGCGTCTCCTGCATGGCCGCGCGGTTCTGCGCGTCCGTGGCCGGACGGTTCATCGGCCTGGTGGATGCAGCCTGCGTGCTCATCTGGTCCTCCTCAGGATTTGATGAGTACCTGCGATCCCTCGCCCCGCTACCGCGTATCGGCCACGGCACGGTTCGCGTACTTGGCGGGGGCACCCTGCGTCTACCCGACGGGCCGGGGGCAGTAACACCGACTCCGGCCGGAATTGTCGCCGCAGGCTGGGCGTACGCCGTCGCCGTGCCGGCCCGTGGGTCCGGGCCTTCGCGGTAGCCGGGACGGATGTTCCGTCGCCGTCCCCGTGGTGCCGGTGGACGGTCCCCGCCCGGTACGTCGTCGCCGGGGTGACTGTCCGGTCCGTGCGCGGCTGTCGGGTTGCCCCTGCCGCGTCGCGGCCTCGCTCTTCCGGTGCCCGCGGAACGCGGCCCGGTGGAACCGCCGGGCGGGTTTGGCCGGGCCGGCGTCGGGCACGCAACAGGACTACCGACGATTGTCTGCGAGGTGATGCAGCGTGCGTACCGACGACACGCGGAACGAGGCGGCCCGCCGGGCCGAGGAGCGGATCGCCGGTGGTGTGTACGGCGAGGGGGTCCTGGACGAGGTGACGGTGCCGCAGACCGACGTGCAGCGGGTCATCCAGGACGAGGACCCCGACGACCCGGCGCACGTGCGCGTCGATCCCCAGGTGCTGCGGGACGGCGGCCCGACGCGGGGCCAGGGCGCGATCACGACGACCGGCGGGACGGCCGGCCCGGCCAGCACCCGGCGGGTGGCCCGCCAACCGGAGCGTCACCCGGGCAAGGTCGCCCCGACCACGACCGGCGACGCCACGACCGGCGGCCTGAGCACCCCGACATCAGGCTCCACGAGCGACGCGTCGGGTCCGGGCGTCCACGTGGCCAACCTGTCCGACGACTGACCCGCGCTGAAACGCCGCGGCCCCCGGCCCACCCGGCCGGGGGCCGCACCGAATCGTCCACTCCCCACTCGGCCCGGTCGGCCAGGACGTTGCCGCCGGCCGTCGCCGCTCCACGGTCAACGAGGCCGGAGGATCTGGAGGCGTTGGGTGGCTCGGGTCAGGGCCACGTACAGGTCGTTGCCGCCCCTCGGGGACTCGCTCTCGATGCCGTCGGGGTCGACCAGCAGGACCGCGTCGAACTCCAGGCCCTTGGCCTGGGCGACGGTGAGCACCACTGTACGGCTCTCCAGGTCCGGGTCGGCGCCGACCGCCGCCTCCGGCAGGGCCGCCGTCAGGGCGGCTCCCACCTCGTCGATGCGGGCCGCCGGCACGATCACGCCGAGACGGCCGTCGGCCAGTTCGGCCGCCTCGCGTGCCGCCGCGTCGACCAGCTCCGCGGTGAGGCGCTCGGCCGGCACCGCCCGGTCGACCGGCGGGACACCGGTCGAGCGGACCGAGCGCGGCGGGCGCAGCGCCGGGTCGATCCCCGCGAGCACGTCCGCCGCCACCGCCATGATCTCCGCCGGCGTGCGGTAGCTGACCGTCAGCTCCTCCAGCCGCCAGCGCTGCGCCACGTACGGTTCGAGCACGTCCGCCCACGACCCGGCGCCGGCCAGCGCGCCGGTCTGGGCCACGTCCCCGACGATCGTCATCGACCGGCTCGGGCAGCGGCGCATGAGCAGCCGCCACGCGAGCGGCGACAACTCCTGCGCCTCGTCCACGATGATGTGACCGAACGCCCAGCTCCGGTCGGCGGCGGCCCGCTGCGCGGTGGTCAGCCGGTCGGCCTCCTCCTGCCGCTCCAGCAGGCGGTCGGCATCGAGCAGGTCGGTCACGCCGAGGATCTCGCCGCCGTCCGCCTCGTCCTCGACGTCGATCGACCGGGAGCCCCGGGCGATCTCCAGCACACCTTCGGCGTACTCCCGCTGGAGGGCCCGCAGTCGTTCTTGCCGCGCCTCGGCGGCCCGGTCGTCCTCGCCCAGCAGTTCGGCCGCCTCGTCCAGCAGCGGCACGTCGGCCGGGGTCCAGCCGCCCGGCTCCCGGTGCAGCAGGGCACGCTCGGCGTCGGTGAGCATGGGCGCGGCGGCGGCGATCCGGTCCGGGTCGGCGAACAGGTCGGCGAGCAGGCGCTGCGGGGTGAGCACCGGCCACAGCTCGTCCAGCGTCGCCCGTACCTCCGGGTCCTCCCGCAGCTCACGCCGGATCTCGGCGACGTCGGCCTCCTCGAGCAGGTTCTCCCCGCCCAGCGGGTCGGCGCCGATGCGCTCGGCCACCTGCGCGGCGAGCGCGTGCACGATCTCGACGTCGAACAGCGGCCGGGCCAGGTTGTGCGTCCGGCCGGACCGGCGGGCGCGGTCCCGGGCCGCCCGGACGGTCTCCGGGTCGAGCACCAGGATCTCCCGCTGCGGCTGCTCGATCTCGAGCGGCTCGTCGGGCACCCACTGGCGGTCCCGGACCGCGCCGGCCAGCACGTCGACCATCACCGCGCGGCCCTTGAGCGCCGCCGTGGCGGCCGGCTCCGCGCGCCGGGCGGTGACGCCGGGGAACAGGTCGGCCTGGGTACGCAGCAGCACGCCGGTCTCGGCGAGCGCCGGCAGCACCTGCGAGATGTAGCGCAGGAAGGTGGCGTTCGGCCCGACCAGCAGCACGCCGCGGGTGGCGAGTTCCCGCCGGTGGGTGTAGAGCAGGTACGCCGCCCGGTGCAACGCCACCGCGGTCTTGCCGGTGCCCGGACCGCCCTGCACCACCAGCACGCCCGCCAGATCGGCCCGGATGACCCGGTCCTGTTCGGCCTGAATGGTCTCGACGATGTCCCGCATCCGGCCGGTACGGCCGGCGGTGAGGGCGGCGAGCAGGGCCGCCTCGCCGGTCAGCTCCTCGTGGGCGGTGGGGGCGGCGGTGGCGAGGTCGAGCACCTCGTCGTTGAGCCCGACCACCTTGCGCTGCCGGGTCCGCAGGTGCCGCCGCCGGCGTACGCCCTGCGGGTTGGCGGCGGTCGCCAGGTAGAAGGGGCGGGCGGCCGGGGCCCGCCAGTCGATCAGCAGCGGGTCGTAGTCGCCGCTGGTGTCGAAGATGCCGATCCGGCCGATGTAGTGGCGGGCGCCGTCGTCGGTGTCCAGCCGGCCGAAGCACAGGCCGTTCTCCACCGCCGAGAACTGCTCCACCTGCTCGGCGTACATGCGTACCGAGCTGTCGCGCTGGGAGCGGGCCTGCAGGGTGCCCCCGCCGGTGCGCAGTTCCTCGGCCAGCCGCCGGGCGGCCTGTTCGCGCAGCCCGTCCAGCCGGCCGTAGAGCATCGAGACGTACTCCTGCTCCTGACCGATCTCGTCGTCGTCAACGGCCAGAACATCGGATCCGCCGGAGTGCCTTGACAAGCCGTCTCCCAATTGGTTAGTATCTTTCTCGGAACGGCCGCCGAGCCGTTCTTTTTTTGTTGCCCGAACTGAGAAAGATACCGTCCGGCGGCCCGCCATCCCAAGCGTTCCCGGGTTGCCGGCCGGATGCCGGGACGGGCAGGGGGCCCGCGCCACGCGCGGACCCCCGTTGACCAGCGACTGCCGTCAGCCCCGCGCCACCTCGTAGAGCCGCTCCGGGGTCACCGCCCCGGCAACCAGGCGGCCGTCGTCGGTCAGCAGCGCCGTCACCAGGTCACTGCGGAACAGCCGGCCGCTGCCCCAGTCACCGGAAACCGCCGGCAACTGCTTGGCGAGCATGTCCAGAGCGGGCGTGTCCTGCCCGGCGGGAGGCCGCGCCGCGTCCCCGACCTTCGCGACCACCACCGTGGTCCAGCCCTCGCCGACGGTACGCACGTCCGGCCGGTCACCGTCGCGCGGAGCGTCCGGCCGGCCCCGGCCGGCCCTCTCCTCGGTCACCTTGACGCCGGGCGGCGGGTTGAACGCGAACTGGTCGGCGTCCGGCCGGGCGTAGTCGATCTGGGTGAACGCCACCTCGAACGCCGGCCGGTCGCCGCCGTCGGCGAACACCTCGAACCGCAGCGGCAGGTACTCGGTCGCGTCGATGGCGATCCGGACCTGGTGCACCAGGGAGGCGCTGTCGCGCGGCGTCAGCACCAGCTCGTACGCGTCGCGCCCGGCGACCGTGGCCGCCCGCCCGACACTCACCTCGGTGCTCGGGTCGATCGCGGCGAGCGCCCGCGCCGCGGCGTCCTGCGGGGTGGCCGGCACCTCAGGCGTGGCCTCGACGTCCTTCTCCTCGGGCAGGGTGCGGTGGGTCGCCGTGTTGGTCCGGCTGTTCCACGTCCACACGTCGCGCCCGTTGCGGACGATGTCCCGTTCGCCGAGCGTGTCGACCAGCGCGATCCGCTGCCTGTCCGGCCCCGAGTGCCAGACCCGCAGCGTGTGGGTCCCGGTCAGCAGGTCGGCCGGGCCTTCGTTGGCGATCAGCCCGGCGATCGGCGGCAGGCCGAGGTCGGCGCGCTGCACGACGGTGCCGGACAGGCCGTCGAGGCGGGCGGTCTGCAGGTCCACCAGGAGTTGGGCGGCGGACCGGGGCGGCAGGCTCGGCTCGGCCTGGGCGGCGAACCGGCCGAGCGCGGCGCCCCCGCCGACGACGGTCACGACGGCGACGGTCGGGACCAGCCAGCGCAGGGCGGGACGGCTTGTCAGGACGGACATGGTGACACCTCCTGCCGACCATCCTGCCCGACACACCCTGTGAAAGGGCTGAGGACGGTCGCCGCCGGGCGGGCGCGGGAGTGGCACCCTTGACGTCGTGCGGCTGCTGGTGGTGGAGGACGAGGCGCGGTTGGCGTCCGCCCTGCAACGCGGTCTCCAGGCCGAGGGGTTCGCGGTCGACGTGGCGCCGACCGGCCCGGCCGGCCTGGACGCCGCCCGGCACGGCGAGTACGACGCGATGATCCTCGACGTGATGCTGCCCGGCCTCTCCGGCTACGAGGTGGTCCGCCGGCTGCGCGCCGAGCGGCGCTGGCTGCCGGTGCTCATGTTGTCGGCCAAGGACGGCGAGTACGACCAGGCCGACGGGCTGGACTGCGGTGCCGACGACTACCTCACCAAGCCCTTCTCGTACGTGGTGCTGCTGGCCCGGCTGCGCGCGCTGCTGCGGCGGGGGGCTCCCGAGCGGCCGGCCGTGCTCGCCGTGGGTGACCTGCGGCTGGACCCGGCCCGGCGGCGGGTGACCCGGGGCGACGCCGAGGTCGCCCTGACCGCCCGCGAGTACGCGCTGCTGGACTACCTGATGCGCCGCCCCGGCGCGGTGGTCTCCAAGACCGAACTGCTCGACCACGTGTGGGACGCCGGGGTGGAGACCGCCCCGAACGCGGTGGAGGTGTACGTGGGCTACCTGCGCCGGAAGGTCGGCCGGGAACGGTTGGAGACGGTGCGCGGCGCCGGCTACCGCCTGGTGCCGTGACAGCCGGAGGACGGGTCCCTTGTTGACGCGGACGCTCGGCCTGCGCGGCCGGCTCATGGTGATCGGCGTGGCCGGGGTGTCGGCGGGCTTGGCCGTCGGTGGCATCGTGCTGCTCGCCGTGCTCAGCTGGACCCTGCACCGCACCGTCGACACCGAGGCGTTCCGCACCGCCGACGCGGTCGCGCTGCTGGCCGCCGAGGACGCGCTGCCGGACCCGCTGCCCGTGGCGGGCGGACAGACCCGCGTCCAGGTGGTCGACGCGCAGGGACGGGTCCGGGCCGCGTCGATCGACGCCGACCGGCTGGTGCCGATGGTCCGGCCCGAGCGGCTCGACCCCGGCGCCCGGCAGCGGCTCACCGTGCCCGGGGAGCGGGTGGGGCTGGCCGGGCCGGTCCGCGTCGTGACCGTGCCCGCCGGCACCGGCGCCGACCCGGTCACCGTGCTGGTCGCCCGGTCACTGGCCGACGTGCGGCACAGCACGTACGTCGTCCGCGGCATCCTGCTGGTCAGCTTCCCGCTGCTGGTGGCCCTGCTGGCCGCCGTGGCCTGGCGGGTCGTCGGCGCGACGCTGCGGCCGGTGGAGGCGCTGCGCCGGGGCGCCGAGGAGATCACCGGTCGGGACGGCGGCGACCGGCTGCCGGTCCCGGCGTCGCGGGACGAGATCCACCGGTTGGCGGTCACCCTGAACGGGATGCTGGACCGGCTGCGCGCCAGCCGGGACCGGGAACGCGCGTTCGTCGCCGACGCCGCGCACGAGCTGCGCAGCCCGCTGGCGAACATGCGTACCGAGCTGGAGGTCGCGCAGCGGCTGGCGGACCGCACGGACTGGCCGGCCGTGTCGACGAACCTCCTCGCCGACACCGAGCGGCTCGGCCGGCTCGTGGACGACCTGCTGCTGCTCGCCCGGCTCGACGAGGCGCCGCCCGCGCGGGCCACCGGACCGGTCGAGCTGGGCGCACTGGTCACCGAGGTGGCCGCCCGGTATCCGGCACGCGTGGAGGTGGTACCGCCGGTGGTGCCGTTGTGGACCGTCGGCGACGCGGACGAGTTGCGCCGGGTGCTGACCAACCTGGTCGACAACGCCGTACGGCACGCCCGCCACCGGGTGGTGCTCGCCGCCGGGCCGGACGGGTCCGCGTACCACCGGGTGACGGTGACCGACGACGGGCCGGGCATCCCGGCGGCGGACCGGGAGCGGGTGTTCGGCCGGTTCACCCGGCTCGACCCGGCGCGGGACCGCGACGCCGGCGGCGCCGGCCTGGGGCTCGCGATCGTGCGTGAGCTGGTCCGGCGGGCCGGCGGACGGATCGACCTCGACGACGCGGACCCGCCGCCGGGGCTGCGGGTACGGGTGCGGCTGCCGGCCCTGCCCGAGGAGGCCGACGCGGGCTAGCCGCGGTCGGTGCAGACCTCGGTCGACCGGGCGATCGTCTCGGTCGACCAGACCACCGCCACCGTGAAGCAGTAGTCGGTGCTGCGGTTGAGGCCGTACACGACGAAGTCGCTGGTGCCGGCGGGCAGGTTCGCGAAGGCCGTCTGCGGCTGGCCGGCCCGGCCGCCGGAGATCACCACCGGTCCCTCGCTGCCCGACGGGTACGTCCAGCGCAGCGCGACGCTGTCCCGGTTGTCGCTCAGGGTCAGGTCCCCGGGCGGGGTGCCGGGGGAGGCGTTCGCCGCCGCCGTGGGGGCGGCGGAGGTGGCGCTCGGCGCGGCCGGCGTGCCGGTGGCCTGCCCGGTGGTGCCGGTCGACTCCGGCGGCGCGCCGTCGAACCGGGACACCCCGGCGATCACCGCGACCGTGCCGAGCAGCACCACCACCACGCCGCCCACCACGATCGGCAGCAGCCGGTTGCGGGGCGCCGCGGGCGCGCGGTGCACCGGCACGGGCAGCAGCCGGGACGGCTCGTACGCCGGCTGTTGCGGCGCGGCATGGTGGCGGACCCGGTGGACCCCGTCCGCCTCCTCCTCGTCCTCCCCGGCGGCGAGCGGCACCACCGACGGCGGTACGGCGGGGCTCGCCGGCTCGGGCCGCCACGGGTCGTGCTCGGGCGGCCATCCGCCGTCGGTATCCGGGGGCCACCCGTCGGCCGGCTCGTCGCCGCGCCTCGGTGCCCACCCGTCGTCGGCCGGTGTGCCGTGCGCGGGCGGCGGCCAGTCCTGCTCCTCGGGCGGCGCCGTGCCGTCCACCGGTTGGCGGGGATTCGGGACCGAGGGCGGCGGCGCGTACCCGGTCGCGGGGTGCTCCTCGACGTCCGGTCCGTCCAGCTCGGGGTCGGTGGGGGCGTACGGGCCGGCGGGGCGGTAGCCGGGTTGGGACGGGTGGTGCGACCCGCCGTCGCGGTGTGGCCCGTCGCCGGGCGGGGGCGTACGGGCGGTCGGCACGATCGGCGTCTCCCGCCCGACCGGCGCGATGTCGGCGCAGGTGTGGTCGGGGTCGGCCGCCGCCCGGGCGAGCGCCGCCACCTGACCGGTGAGCGGGTCGTCCGGATCCAGGTGCTGGCGGCACAGCTCCTCGGCCAGCCCGAGGTTCTCGTGCGCCTCGCCGTACCGGCCGCAGTCGCGCTGCATCGCGCCCAGCCGGGCGAGCATCTTGATGCCGCTGGGGTGCCCGTCGCCGTACACCTCGCGGTGCAGTTCCCACGCGTCGGCGAGCCGGTCGCGGGCCACCTGGCACTGGCCCCGCGCGTACTCCACGGTGGCCAGGTCGGCGTGCGCGGCGAGGACACGCAGCGACTCGGGGCCGTCCAGGGCGGTCAGCTCGATGATGACCTCCTGGTAGAGCCGTGCCGCGCGGGACCAGCTGCCGACCCGGTGCAGCACCGCCGCCAGGGTGGCGGCCGCCGCGACGGTGCGCTCGTCGGAGCGGCCGTGCAGGTGGGTGGTGGCCGCGTACGCGTAGGCGGCCCAGCCACGGGCGGCCTGCGGGTCGCCGAGCGCCACCAGCACCCGCGCCTGGAGGCTCGCCGCCTCGGCCAGCTCGGGGGTGGCGTTGGCGGGACGCGGGTCGGCATCGGTCAGCGCGTCGGCGAGGAGCCGCTGGGCGCCGGCGAGATCGCCGGTGGACACCAGGTGGTGCGCGTGGTCAGTCAGGTCACCGAAGCCGGAGGGCACGCCCCATCGTGCTCAACCGGCGACGGTAAGTACAAGTCCCGCGCCGGTCAGGTTTCGCGTAGATGGTCGACCAGGGTCTCGCTGATCCGGCGGAGCTGGTCGACCTGCGCCGGGCTGAGGGCGTCGAACAGATGACGGCGTACTCCTTCGACGTGGCCGGGCGCGGCGGCCGCGAGGGTCGCGAAGCCGTCGTCGGTGAGCAGCGCGAGCTGCCCACGCCGGTCCGTCGGGCAGTCCTCGCGCCGGACCCAGCCGGCTGTCTCCAGTCGCGTGACGGCGTGCGAGAGCCGGCTGCGGGACGAGCCGGTCGCGTCGGCCAGGTCGCTCATCCGCAGCCGCCGGTCCGGCGCCTCGGAGAGGCGGACCAGGATCTCGTAGTAGGCGTGCGGCATCCCGGCGTCGCGTTGCAGCTCGCGGTCGAGGGTGTCCATCAGGGCGCGGGTGGCGGTGAGGAACGCCCGCCAGGTGCGCTGCTCGTCCTGGTCCAGCCAGCGGGTCATGACGCCCATCATAGCGCTAATAGTTGAACGCTCAACTAAATCGCGCTACGGTCGAGGCATGGGAATCCACCGTCTGAACCACGCCGTCCTCTACGTCAGTGACCTCGAGCGCAGCGTCGCCTTCTACCGTGACGTGCTGGGCTTCCGCCGGGTGCCGATGACCCCGGACGGGTTCCGGGGCGCCGCCTTCCTCCAGGCCCCCGACTCCACCAACGACCACGACCTCGGCCTGTTCGAGATCGGCGCCGCCGCCGGCCGCTCGGCCGCCGGGCGGAGCACCGTCGGCCTCTACCACCTGGCCTGGGAGGTCGACACCCTCGACGAACTGGCCGCCACCGCGCAGCGGCTCACCGCCGCCGGGGCACTGACCGGCAGCTCCGACCACGGCACCACCAAGAGCCTCTACGGACGCGACCCGGACGGGCTGGAGTTCGAGATCGTCTGGCTGGTCCCCGCCGACCGCCTCGACGACGACGCCCTCGCCGCCCGCAAGCGCATCGGCCGTCTCGACCTGGACGCGGAGCGCCGCCGCTACGGCGGCCAGACCCGCGGCGGCCTAGGCGTAAGCACCCCCGCCTAACCCCGCCCCCCGCCTCTCGCCCCCTACCCCACTCCCGTCGATCATGGAGTTGTGG
>JAEYGD010000372.1 GCA_023402505.1 Actinomycetes bacterium | reverse complement strand
GCATCGAGGAGCGCGCGGGCCAGGGTGGCGGTGACCGCGGCGCCGAGCCCGCGACGGCGGGCGGCCGGCAGGGTGGCCACGCCGGCGATCTCGGCGACGCCGTCGACGCGCATCGCCATGCCGCTGGCGAGCGCCCCGCCCTCGGCGCTGCCGGCCAGCGCCGACAGCCGCCGGCCGTCGGCGATGCGGGCCTGTTCCTCGTCCAGGACGGCCACGTCCAGCTCGGTGAGAGCGGCGTCCCGCTCGGCCGGGCCGGCGGGCCCCCGGTCGGTGCCGGGCGCGGCGAACCCGACGGCGGCGACGGCCCGGTGGGCGGCCACCGCCGCTGCGAAGTCCGGGTCCGCCGGGTCCAGCAGCCGCACCGGTACGTCGCCGAACGTCGCCGGGTCCGGCAGCGCGGCGGGGTCGAGCACCATCAGCGGCGCTTCGATCACCGCCAGGCCGGCCGACCGGGCCACGGGGAGCAGGTCGGGCGTGACCTCGTGCACCCACTCGAGGGCCTCCGGCAGCCCGAGTTCGCGCTGGCGTTCCCGGACGGCGGCGACCTCGGCGAGCGTGGGCGGTGCGGCGGCGTCGAGGCGGGGGCGGGCGTAGAACGGCCAGCCCGGGCCCTCGCGGACGAACAGCACCAGGCCGCCGTGCGCCTCGGCGCGGGCCACGTCACGGGGGACGGTGTCGAAGAAGCGTTCCAGCCGCTCGACCGTATCCTTGTGCACGGGATCCACCGCGCGAGACTACACGTCCCACAGTCTGGAAGATGTGATCAATCCTGACTGGCCTTGCGCGGACCCCCCTAACGTAGACTCAAATGACCCCTGAGGGCCGACGTCGTCCCCACCCAGATCGAACCTGAGTGACGACAGGAGGCCCGGTGGCCTTTCCGTACCCGCACACCAGCCCTCAGCAGGTCCCGCACCACGGCCCGGGCGTGCCCGCGGCCGGGCTCTACGATCCCGCCCACGAGCACGACGCGTGCGGGGTGGCCTTCGTCGCGGATCTGCACGGCCGGCGGTCGCACGGGGTGGTGGCCAAGGGCCTCGCCGCTCTCTGCCGGCTGGACCACCGGGGGGCCCGGGGCGCGGAGCCGAACACGGGCGACGGCGCGGGAATCATGATGCAGGTGCCGGACGCGTTCCTGCGTGCGGTGGTGGACTTCCCGCTGCCGCCGGCGGGGGAGTACGCGACCGGCCTGGTCTTCCTGCCGGACGACGACGAGGCCGAGGCGCGCGCCCGCCGGGTGGTGGAGAAGTACGCGCTGGTCGAGGGCGCCGACCTGCTCGGCTGGCGGGACGTGCCGGTCGACCCGTCCGGTCTCGGCGAGACGGCCCTCCAGGCGATGCCCCGGGTCCGCCAGCTCTTCCTCGCCGCGCACCGGCTCACCGACTCGCCGGCCGGCCCGGCCGGGTCCCGGCTGGGCGGCATCGAGTTGGACCGGGTGGCGTTCTGCGTGCGCAAGCAGGCCGAGCGGGAGTCGGCCGAGCGGGGGGTGCCGGCGTACTTCCCGTCGCTGTCCGGTCGCACGATGGTCTGGAAGGGCATGCTCACGCCGGACCAGTTGCCGGAGTTCTACCCGGAGCTGACCGACGAGCGGGTGGCGAGCGCGATCGCGCTGGTGCACTCCCGCTTCTCCACGAACACGTTCCCGTCCTGGCCGCTGGCGCACCCGTACCGGTTCATCGCCCACAACGGCGAGATCAACACCATCCGGGGCAACCGCAACTGGATGCAGGCGAGAGAGTCGATGCTCACGGCCGCGCTGCCGGCGGCCGGCGGAGCCGGCTGGCACCTGCCCGGCAACATCCGCCGGATCTTCCCGGTCTGCACCCCGGCGGCCTCCGACTCGGCCAACTTCGACGAGGTCCTCGAACTGCTGCACCTCGCCGGGCGGAGCCTGCCGCACGCGGTGCTGATGATGATCCCGGAGGCCTGGGAGAACGACCCGGACATGCGTGCCGACAAGCGCGCCTTCTACCGGTTCCACGCCAGCCTGATGGAGCCGTGGGACGGGCCGGCGTCGGTGGCGTTCACCGACGGCGAGATCGTGGGCGCGGTGCTGGACCGTAACGGCCTGCGCCCCGGCCGCTGGTGGCAGACCTCGGACGGGCTGGTGGTGCTCGGCAGCGAGGCCGGCGTCCTCGACCTGGACCCGGCGACGGTGGTCGCCAAGGGGCGGCTCCAGCCGGGGAGGATGTTCCTGGTCGACACCGTGGGCGGCCGGATCGTGCACGACGACGAGATCAAGACGGAGCTGGCCGCGGCGCAGCCGTACGGGGACTGGCTGCACGCCGGGCTGATCGAGCTGACCGACCTGCCGGCCCGCGAGCACATCGTCTACACCCACGACTCGGTGCGCCGCCGCCAGCAGACCTTCGGTTACACCGAGGAGGAGCTGAAGATCCTGCTCGCGCCGATGGCCCGGGCCGGCGCCGAGCCGATCGGCTCGATGGGCACCGACACCCCGATCTCCCCGCTGTCGACCCGGCCGCGGCTGCTCTACGACTACTTCCACCAGCTCTTCGCCCAGGTCACCAACCCGCCGCTGGACGCCATCCGCGAGGAACTGGTGACCAGCCTGCAGTCGACGATCGGGCCGGAGGGCAACCTGCTGGACCCGGGGCCGGCGAGCTGCCGCCAGATCGTGCTGCCGTACCCGGTGATCGACAACGACGAGCTGGCGAAGATCCTCTCCATCGACGAGGACGGGGACCTGCCCGGCTTCAAGGCGGTCCGGGTGTCCGGGCTGTACCGGATCCGGGAGGGCGGCGCCGGCATCAAGGCCCGGCTGACCGAGATCTGCCGGCACGTCTCCGAGGCCATCGAGGACGGCGTACGGATCCTGGTGCTCTCCGACCGGGACTCCAACGCCGACCTCGCCCCGATCCCGTCGCTGCTGCTCACCGCCGCGGTGCACCAGCACCTGGTCCGCGAGCAGACCCGCACCCAGGTGGCGCTGATCGTCGAGTCCGGTGACTGCCGGGAGGTGCACCACGCGGCGGTGCTGATCGGGTACGGCGCGGCGGCGGTCAACCCGTATCTGGCATTCGAGTCGGTCGAGGACATGATCTCCACCGGCGTCCTGACCGGGATGGACCGGGTCACGGCGGTGCGCAACTACGTCAAGGCGCTCGGCAAGGGCGTCCTGAAGATCATGTCCAAGATGGGCATCTCGACCGTGTCGTCGTACTGCGGGGCGCAGGTCTTCGAGGCGGTCGGGCTGGACACCCGTCTCGTCCAGCGCTACTTCCGCGGCACCCCCAGCAAGATCGGCGGCATCGGGCTGGCCGAGATCCACGCCGAGGTGGCCGCCCGGCACTCCCGCGCCTGGCCGGTGCCGGGCGCGGTGGCCACCGACCGGCTGGAGGTCGGCGGCGAGTACCAGTGGCGGCGCGAGGGCGAACTGCACCTGTTCAACCCGGAGACGGTCTTCCTGCTCCAGCACGCCACCCGCAGCCGCCAGTACGACGTCTTCCGGCGGTACACCGCCAAAGTGGACGAGCTGGCCGCGAGGGCGGGCTCGCTGCGCGGCCTGTTCATGCTGCGTACCGGGGTGCGGCCACCGGTGCCGCTGGACGAGGTCGAGCCGGCCACCGAGATCGTCAAGCGGTTCGCCACCGGCGCCATGTCGTACGGGTCGATCTCGGCGGAGGCGCACGAGACCCTCGCGATCGCGATGAACCGCCTGGGCGGCAAGTCCAACACCGGCGAGGGCGGCGAGGACGTCGAGCGGCTGTACGACCCGACCCGCCGGTCCGCCGTCAAGCAGATCGCCAGTGGCCGGTTCGGGGTCACCGCCGAGTACCTGGTGAACGCCGACGACATCCAGATCAAGATGGCCCAGGGCGCCAAGCCGGGCGAGGGCGGCCAGCTGCCCGGCAACAAGGTGTGGCCGTGGATCGCGCGTACCCGGCACGCCACGCCGGGCGTCGGCCTGATCTCCCCGCCGCCGCACCACGACATCTACTCGATCGAGGATCTGGCGCAGCTCGTGCACGACCTCAAGTGCGTCAACCCGTCGGCCCGGGTGCACGTCAAGCTGGTCAGCGAGGTCGGCGTGGGCACCGTCGCGGCGGGCGTGGCCAAGCTCAAGGCCGACGTCATCCTCATCTCCGGGCACGACGGCGGCACCGGCGCGTCCCCGCTGAACTCCCTGAAGCACGCCGGCACGCCCTGGGAGCTGGGCCTGGCCGAGGCGCAGCAGACCCTGCTGCTCAACAAGCTCCGCGACCGGGTCACCGTCCAGGTCGACGGCCAGCTCAAGACCGGTCGGGACGTGCTGGTCGCGGCGCTGCTCGGCGCGGAGGAGTTCGGTTTCGCCACCGCACCGTTGATCGTCGAGGGCTGCGTGATGATGCGGGTCTGCCACCTGGACACCTGTCCGGTGGGCATCGCGACGCAGAACCCGGTGCTGCGCGAGCGGTTCACCGGCCGGCCGGAGTTCGTGGAGAACTTCTTCCTCTTCCTCGCCGAGGAGGTCCGGGGCTACCTGGCCGAGCTGGGTCTGCGCTCGATCGACGAGGCGATCGGCCGGACCGAACTGCTCGACGTCGCCCCGGCGGTCGACCACTGGAAGGCGGCCGGCCTCGACCTGGCCCCGGTGCTGCACCTGCCCGAGCTGCCCGAGGGCACGGCCCGCCGGGGCGTACGCGCCCAGGACCACGGCCTGCACCTGGCGCTGGACAACGAGCTGATCGCCCTGGCCGAGCCGGCGCTGCGGAAGGCGGCCGGTGCCCGTGTCCGGGCGGAGGTGCCGATCCGCAACGAGCACCGCAGCGTCGGCGCGATGCTCGGCGGCGAGGTGACCCGCCGGCACGGTGGCGCCGGCCTGCCCGCCGACACGATCGAGTTCGACCTGCGCGGCACCGCCGGGCAGTCGTTCGGCGCGTTCCTGCCGCGGGGGGTGACGCTGCGGCTGCACGGCGACGCCAACGACTACGTCGGGAAGGGCCTCTCCGGCGGTCGCCTGGTGGTCCGCCCGGACGAGGCGGCCCCGTTCGTCGACGCCGACGCGGCGTCGGGCGCGCGGGCGGAGGACCAGATCATCGCCGGCAACACCATCCTGTACGGGGCGACGTCCGGCGAGGTGTTCCTGCGCGGCCGGGTGGGGGAGCGGTTCGCGGTCCGCAACTCGGGCGCGGTGGCCGTCGTGGAGGGCGTCGGCGACCACGGCTGCGAGTACATGACCGGCGGGACCGTGGTGGTGCTCGGGCCGACCGGGCGTAACTTCGCCGCCGGCATGTCCGGCGGGACCGCGTTCGTGTGGCGGCTGGACCGGCGCCTGGTCAACACCGAGCTGGTGGACCTGGCGCCGCTGCGCGAGGAGGAGCGGCGGGCGTTGCACGAGCTGGTCCAGCGGCACTTCGCCGAGACCGACTCGGCGGTCGCCGAGGCGCTGCTCAAGCGTTGGCCGGAGGCGGTGGAGGAGTTCACCGCCGTGGTGCCCCGGGACTACCGCCGGGTGCTGGAGATCATGCGGGCCGCCGAAGCCGCCGGCCACGACGTCGACGACGCGGTGATGAGCGCGCTCGCGGCCCCGGCCGCCCCGGCGACGCGGCCGGCGCCGTCCGATCCGTCCATGCCGGTGCCGCCCGCCCCGCGGGTGACCGCCCAGGAGGTGGCTCGTGCCTGACCCGAACGGTTTCCTGCGCTACGACCGGCGGCTGCCCGCCCGCCGGCCGGTGCCGGTGCGGATCCAGGACTGGCACGAGGTCTACCCGCCGGCCGGCGAGCGGCTGATCCGCGAGCAGGCGACCCGCTGCATGGACTGCGGCATCCCGTTCTGCCACGACGGCTGCCCGCTGGGCAACCGGATCCCGGACTGGAACGACCTGGTCCGCACCGGCGACTGGGACGCCGCGGTGGAGTCGCTGCACGCCACCAACAACTTCCCGGAGTTCACCGGCCGGCTCTGCCCGGCGCCCTGCGAGGCGGCGTGCGTCCTCGGGCTCGGCGGCCAGCAGCCGGTCACCATCAAGCAGGTCGAGGTGGAGATCGCCGACGCCGCGGTGGCCCGCGGCGGTCTGCGTCCCCGACCGGCGCCGACGCCGACCGGCCGGTCGGTGGCCGTGGTCGGTTCCGGTCCCGCCTGGCTGGCCGCCGCGCAGCAGCTGGCCCGCGCCGGTCACGCGGTCACCGTGTACGAGCGGGACGACGCCCTCGGCGGCCTGCTGCGGTACGGCATCCCGGACTTCAAGCTGGAGAAGCGGCACGTCGACCGGCGGGTGGCGCAACTCGCCGCCGAGGGGGTGCGCTTCCGGACCGGGGTGGACGTCGGTGTCGACGTGACCGCCGAGCAACTGCGCGCCGAGCATGACGCGGTGCTGCTCGCCTGCGGCGCCCTCGCCGGGCGGGACACCCCGGAGACGCCGGGCCGGTCGCTGCGCGGGGTCCACCAGGCGATGGCGCACCTGGTCGCCGCGAACCGGGTGGTCGCCGCGGCCGGCGAGGGCCGGCCGGCTCTGGCCGTGCTGCCGGACGGCACGCCGATCGACGCGGCCGGCCGGCACGTCGTCATCATCGGCGGCGGCGACACGGCCGCGGACTGCCTGGGTGTCGCCCACCGGCAGGGCGCGGCCGGCGTGCACCAGCTCGACCTCTACCCGCAGCCGCCGCGCGGCCGGGACGAGGCCCGGGATCCGTGGCCGACCTGGCCGTGGATCCTGCGCGAGTATCCGGCGCACGAGGAGGGCGGCGAGCGGGTCTTCGCGGTCGCGGTGCGGGAGTTCGTGGACGACGGCACGGGTGCGGTGCGGGCGGTCCGCATCGTCGAGGTGAGTGTGGAGAAGCGGGACGGCCGGCGCATCGTGACGCCGCTGCCGGGCACCGAACGCGAACTGCCGGCCGACCTGGTGCTGCTGGCGATCGGTTTCGAGGGCACCGAGGAGCAGCCGCTGCTCGACCAGCTCGGGGTCACCCGCAACGCGCGCGGTGCGGTCGACGCCCGGCCGGACTGGCAGACCGGGGCCGAGGGCGTCTTCGTCGCCGGTGACATGCACCGCGGCGCGTCGCTGATCGTGTGGGCGATCGCCGAGGGCCGGGCGGCGGCTGCGGCCATCCACGCGTACCTGGGCGGCGTGGGGTCGCTGCCCGCACCGGTGGATCCGGCCGCGCAGCCGCTCGCGGCCCGCTGACCTCCGGGGGACACCGGAAGGGGATACCGCCGGCCGGGGGCACGCGACGACCCGGCCCGGCGCGGCATCGAGCCGGTCGTTGGCGCCGTGGCCCGTCGTCGGCGCGGGCGGTGCCGGCCGGGGCGGATCGGGTCGGGTGGGGCGGGAAGCGCCCACTCGACGGTTGTTGGCGTCCTGGCACCGGTTATCCCGGTATCGCTGCGGTATTGCACTTGCTCTCCTGCTGAGTACAATGCCCGACCTCGCCCCGCGATGAACTGTCGTGACCAATTGTTCGGCAGGCTTTCCGGGTGTCCCGGTACCGGCTTTTGTCAATTGTTCATCCGCCGGTCGTCGGCGGCGGGGGTGTCCGCTGGCGGCTCGGCCCGGGCCGGTTCCCCGGTCGCCCGCCGCCCGGCCGGCCGGTACGTCGGCGGTCGTCTGCACGTGGGACGTTTTCCCTGCTCAGGTCCGGGTGAGGCGGGTCGGTGGTCGCCGTCGGGCGCAGTCGACGCCCGCTCGATCGTCGGGTTGTGACGACAGGTGTCCCGGCCGGGGGAGGCCCGGTGGCGCGAACCGTCCGCCGGGAACGGCTGCAGATATTGCGTAAACGCCATCCGGTGGAGGGTGGGGAAAAATGAACATTAGGCAGGATGGCAAGTCGCATAGCATCGATGGACGTAATAGCAATACCGATTTACCGACCGTAGTGGGTCCGGCGGTGCTCCCAGCAACTGGAATGCTGTCGCCTAGATCTTCCGGGTGATGGGATTTTAGCTAATCTACATGTCCATCTTGTCATAGATGGTGAGCCTTTGCTTGGCTGACTACGGAAAGTATGTGTGCAACTTGCAGACAGTCACAGCATCCCGGGACGGAGCATTAAGGGCGCTGCGCGTGGCGTCCGGCACGCGCAGCGGGCGGCGTGCGTCCCCTCGGACGCCCGACCGTCGACGGCAAGGAAGCTGGGGAGGCGCGGGTGTCGTTGCGTGTGTTGATCTGCGACGAGCGGACCTTGGTCAGTGATGGCCTACGAACACTTCTCGAGGGTGAGTCCGATGTCGAGGTCATTGGAGGGACCGGCAGCGGTGTGGAGGCGATCGGGCTGGTCCGGGACCACCAGCCCGACGTCCTGCTCACCGGGCTGCGCCTGAAGGACATGAGCGGCAGCGAGTTCCTCCAGCGACTGCGTGAGGGCGGCGCGGAACCGTACCCGCCGGTCGTGGTGTACGCGTTGGGCGAACTCGAGGACTCGATGGTCGACCTGGTCCGGGCGGGAGCCAACGGACTGCTGGCGGAGGACGCCAGCCGGGAGGAGCTGCTCATCGCCATCCGGGCGGTGGCCAGCGGTCACGCCATGCTCGGCCCGCCGGTCGCCCGGCGGATGCTGGACTGGTTCCGCAGCAGCAACGACCCGGTCGGGGTGCCCTACCCGGCGGTCGCCAACAACCTCACCGGGCGGGAGCGCGAGATCCTCCTGCTCACCGCACAGGGCATGTCGGCCGACGAGATCGCCCGCAAGTTGTTCATCAGTGTCGCGACGGTGCGTACGCACCTCTACCGGCTGCGCTGCAAGCTCCAACTGAAGGACCGTGCGCAGCTGGTGTCGTTCGCGTACCAGACCGGTCTGGCCCGGTCGTTCGACGGCCGGCCCTGACACCGCCGTCCCCGGGCCGGCGAGCCGAGCCGGTCCGGGGA
>JAEYGD010000506.1 GCA_023402505.1 Actinomycetes bacterium | reverse complement strand
GGCCGACACCGACCACGGTCCGCTCCACCGCGGCGAGGGCTCGGGCCACCTGCCGCAGGTCGTCGTCGAGGTGGCGCGCCGCGACCTCCGGGGTCGGGCGTCCGGGCGCCGGCTCGGCGGGCAGCAGCAGCACCCCGTGGTCGTGGCGGACCAGGTGCAGCGCCTCGCGGATGCCGGCTCGCCGGCGCGCGGCCACCAGCGACTGCTCCAGGGCGATGCGGGTCCGCTCGTCCGGCCGCCGTTCCCCGGCGGCGACCAGGCGGGCGACGAGCACCGTCGTCGGGCCGTCGGTGGCGATCATGCCCGCCTCCAGCAGTGTCCGCACCGCCTGCTCGCGGATCTCCGGGCTGTCCGCGAGCAGCGTCCGCGCCGCCTCGGTCTCGCGCTGCGCGGCCAGCTCACCGAGCAGGTTCTCCCGGTAGAGGGCGAGGGACAGCTCCTTGAGCAGTCCGGTGGCCGCCAGGTCGACGTCGGTCATGGTGCCGTCGGGGTCGATGAACCACACGAAGCCGAGCAGCAGGTCGTGGTGGCGCACCGGCACGCAGAGGCGGGGCAGCAGGTCCAGGTCGGGGCTGGCCGGGGTGCGTACCGGCGTGCGGGCGTCGGCGATGCCGAACTCGCGGAGCCAGGCGATCACCTCGGGGGTGGTCTGCCGGCGCAGGATCGACGCGCGGCGCACCTCGTCCATCGGCCCGGTCTGTTCGCTGTAGACGACGACCCGCTGCCGGCGGTCCTCGATCAGCGCGGGCCGGCCGGCGTGGGCGGCGACGGCGTCGACGATGCGTTGCAGCTCGCCCTGCACCAGGCCCCCTCCCGCGCCCGACCACCGGGAGCGCACCCGGGCACGTCATGATCAGACCTTCTGTCTACACCTGCGGAGAGCGCACAACCAGGTTCGATCGTTACGGCCGCGCTCCCGCTCGGCGATTACCGGCGGCTGGCCGGTCCGTCGTCACGGCTCGCCGGGCGTGGCGCCCGTACCGCCGGACCCGGTCGGCCCGGCCCGCGGCGTCGGAGCGTCGGCCGCCGGCCCGAACATCGACTCGCCCTTGGCGAACCACGCCACACCGAACGCGAGCACCGCGACGGTCTCGCACCAGAACAGCGGCCGGAGTACGTCGCGGGTGGACTCCGGCAGCGCGTTGCTCGCCAGGCCCACCGCGATCGCGGTGAGGATGAGGCCGCCGCAGGCGTGGTACAGCCCGGTGCGGACGCGGGTGTGGACCGCACCGGGATCGCGCCGGGGAAACAGGACGTGACAGAAGAGGGCCAGGATGACGAACAGCGCCGCGGCGGCGACCTGGTGCACCCTCCCGACGACGACGTCGCCCGAGGTGATCGCCGAGCCGGGCTGTTGCGTGGCGGCCGGGAACAGGGCGACGACGATCGCCAGCGCGCCGGCGATGGTGCTGAGCAGATCGTCGAGCCGCCGGTGCCGGTAGGAGACCAGGAACACGCCGATCGCGCAGAGACTGCCGACGAAGACGTCCCGCAGCTCGGTGAAGTAGTAGGCGCTCAGCGAGGACAGCAGGGTCAGCCGGCCGGTGACCAGCGTGTGGCCGGCGACCAGCACCACCGGCAGCGCCACGCCCACGACGCCGATACCGAGCCGCAGCCGGCGTACGGTCTGGCCGTCCTGCGGTCGTCGTGCGGGCGCGAGTCGCATGGTCGCCTCCAGGGCCCGGCGGCGTCACCGGCGTCCGGCGTCCACCGCCACCACCAGTGCAGCCGGTACGGCCGTGCGTGTCAACGCGTCCGGTCTCGCACCATTCACGGCCGGGCGGGGGCGGCTGCACCGCCGCCGTGTTTGCCCGCCGGGCGTGCGGGAAGACCGGGCGGGCGCGCGCCGGTCCGCCTCGGCCAGCCCGGAGCGGAGGTGGCCGGGCGGTGCCCGACAGGCGGCGGCGCGCCACGGGCGGATCTCGAGGAGGGTCGAGGATGGCCGACGGCAGGAGCGCGAAACCGGCGGGCAGCCGGCCGACCGGAGCCAGGAAGGCCACCGGGGCGAAGAAGGCCCCGATGAGCCGCAGGGCGGCGGCCACGAAGGTCGCGGCCGCCACCAAGCGCGCCACCGGGGCGAGCCTGGCCAGGACCCCGGGCGGGAAGCCGAAGGCGACCACGTCCCGGGTCGCGCGGAAGAACAGCACCTCCGCCACGCCCACGGCGAGCCGACGACCGACCGAGAAGGCGACCGCGGCCAAGAAGGCGACGAAGGCCGTCGCGAAGAAGACCCCGTCGACGAGGGTCACGGCCAAGAAGGCGCCCGCGGCGAAGCGCACACCCGCGCGGGCCGCGGCGAAGAAGGCACCCCCGACGACGGCCGCCCGCAAGAAGGCACCGGCCGGGAAGGCGACCACCATGGAGTCGTTCGGAGCCCGGCGGACCTCCCGCACCGGCCGGTGACCTGGCCGGGCGGCAGGTGCGGGTGAGATAGCGCGGGCCGCGCTACCGCACCGGTGCGCTTCGACCCGACCGTCCGGCACCGCTCGATCCACCGGGACCGGCTCTCCAGCGGAGAGCCGGGCCCGATCCGTGCTGACCGGCATCCGACAGAACGACGCCTGCCGGCGCGAATCTGACGCACCCTCCTGCCACGATCGGTGACCGTACCACCACTGACAGGAGGCGCCGTGTCATCGTCCACGACCGACCGGGACCGCCCGGCCGCCGCTGCGGCGGAGCCGGTGCTCCCGGAGCTGCGTGCGATGTGGTGGGAGACCGGCGTGCGGGCCCGCGCCGAGGCCGGGCTGCTCGCCGTCTTCGCCGAGCTGCCCCGGCTGATGGCCCAGGCGGTGGCGATCAGCTGGCGGGCCGACCGGGTCCGCACCTCGGTGGTGGCCGTCGCGACGATCGGCGCCGGCGTGATGGCCGCCGGTGGGCTGCTCGCCACCCAGCGGGTCCTCGTCGAGCTGTTCGCCGGCGGTCCGACCGCCGACAAGGTGGTCGCCGCCCTGCCCGCGCTGGCGGTCCTGGCCGCGCTGACCGGTCTGCGCGGCGGCATGGGCATCGCCACCGGCTACGCGCTCAACGGCCTCACCCCCCGCGTCGACCGCGAGGTCGAGCGCGGCCTGTTCGAGGTCACCACCGCCGTGCGGCTGGACGCCTTCGACGCCGACGCGTTCGCCGACGACATGGAACGCGCCACGCGGGGCACCGACGCGGCGATCGACCTGGTGCAGGCCACCATGAACCTGGTCGCCGGGCTGGTCGGCCTGCTGGCCGTGGCGGTCGCCGTGGTGGTCATCCACCCGTTGCTGCTCGTCGCGCTGCTGGTGGCGACCGTGCCGGGTGCGTGGGCGGCGCTGCGGGCCGGGCACCTGCGGTACCGGACGTACATCGCCGGTTCGGTCCGCCGCCGTCGGCTGTGGATCCTGCACCGGTTGATGGCGGAGCGGGCCTCCGCGCCGGAGCTGCGCTCGTACGGGCTGCGCCGCTTCCTGCTCGACCAGTACGACCGGGTCATGGACACCGAGACCGGCATCCAGCTCGCCCTGGCCCGCCGGGTCACCACGACGACGACCGTCGGGGCGCTGGTCGGCGGGCTCGCCACCACCGTGGTCTACGTCCTGCTGGGGTTGCTGCTGATCGACGGGCAGATCCCGCTGGCCGCGGCGGCGACCTGCGTGATCGCCGTGCAGGCCGCGCAGCGGTCGCTGAGCACGGTGACCTTCCAGATCGACCGCGTCTACGCCGACGGGCAGCATTTCGGCGACTACACCGGGTTCATGGCCCGGGCCGCCGAGTACCTCGCCGATCCGGCCGACGGGTCACGGCCCGCGCCCGGGCCTTTGCGGGAGATCGGCGTACGCGGGGTGACCCTGCGCTACCCGGACCGGGACGCCCCCGCCGTCGACGACGTGACCCTCACCATCCGGGCCGGGCAGACCGTGGCGTTCGTGGGCGAGAACGGCTCCGGCAAGACCACCCTCGCCGCGATGATCGCCACCCTGCGCACCCCGACCGCCGGTGCGATCGAGTGGAACGGCCGGTCGCTGGCCGAGTGGGACCTGGCGCTGGTGCGCTCCCGCATCGCCGTGGTCACGCAGGAGTACCACAAGTGGCCGTTCACGGCCGCCACCAACATCGCGGTGGGCGACGTCGACCGCGAGGCCCGCCAGGACCGCATCGAGGCCGCCGCCGCGCGGGCCGCCGCCCACGAGATGATCAAGGATCTGCCGTACGGGTACGAGACGCTGCTCGACCGCACCTTCGCCAAGGGGCAGGACCTCTCCGGCGGGCAGTGGCAGCGGATCACGGCCGCGCGCGGGTTCCTCCGCGACGCCGACCTGCTGATCATGGACGAGCCGTCCTCCGCGCTGGACCCGCGGGCCGAGGACGCGCTCTTCCAGGGCATCCGGGACCGGCACGGGCGGGCGACCACGATCCTCATCACGCACCGGCTGGCGAACGTCCGGCACGCGGACCGCATCTTCGTGCTGCACGAGGGCGCCCTGGTGGAGGCCGGCACCCACGACGAGCTGATCGCCACCGGGGGTCGGTACGCCGAGCTGTTCACCCTCCAGGCCGCCGGCTACGACGCCGCTCCCACGCCGCGCCCACCGGTGCCGCGCCAGCCCTGAGCCGGCCTGCCGGTGGCCGGCGTGGCTGGTCGGCGGCGACCTACGCCACGCAGTACACGTCGCCGGAGTTGACGGTGTGCGGCAGGGCGTCCAGGACCGTCGCCATCGCGTCGGCCGACGTCCACGACGGCTCGGCCAGCGCCATCGTGTCGCCGAGGGCCAGGTTGAAGCGGGCGAAGCCGAGCGCGGCGGCGCGGTCGAGTGCCCGGCGGGCCACCGCCCGCTCGATGGTGGTGAACTCGAACGACAGTGCCGGCAGCGGGCGGGTGAGGCCGGCCAGCACGGCGTCCTCGAAGCCCTCCACGTCGATCTTCACGAAGGCCGGCACGCCGTGCTCGCCGACGAGCGCGTCCAGGGTGGTGGACGGGACGTCGATCCGGGCGTCCCACACCTCCTGGCGCCACCCCTCGGCGCCGTCGGCGGCCCGTACGAAGTGCGGCGACGCGGTGGAGACGGTGGGGTTGGCGGAGTTGACGTGCAGTTCGATGGTGCCCGGGGTGGCACCGCAGGCCGCCTCCACCAGGACGACCTGGTCGTCGTCGCCGTAGAGGGCGCGGATGGCCCGCGCGCACAGCGGCTGCGGCTCGACGGCCACCACCCTCGCCCCCAGGCGGCGGAAGCTGCCGGTGCGGTCGCCGACGTGGGCGCCGACGTCGACGACGAGGTCGCCGGGCCGGACGAACCGCGCGTAGAAGCGGTCCATCGCCGCCGCCCGCCCGGGGTCGCCGTAGGACAGGTCCAGCGAGGGACGGAGGGCGGCGACGGCGGGGTCGGCCTTGAGCGACTCGAGAACCTCGGTGTTGACGCGCACGGCCCGGACCCTAGCCGACATTCCTGCGGGTTCGACCCTCGTCCGGCGACTTCTGCTCATCCGTCGGGGCGCGCGGTGCCGGATCACGGGGCGGCTCAGGGTGTGGTGTTAAGCCAGGTCAGGACGGCCAGGACCCGGCGGTTCGTGTCGTCGTCGGGGGGCAGGTTCAGCTTCGCCAGGATGTTGCCGACGTGCTTGCCGATCGCCGCCTCGGTGACGTGCAACCGGGCCGCGATCGCCGCGTTGGAGCGCCCCTCGGCGACCAGCGCCAGCACCTCCCGTTCCCGCGCCGTCAGCGCCGCCAGCGGGTCGCGGGGCCGGTGCAGCAGCCGGCGTACGACGTCCGGGTCGACGACCGTCCCGCCCGCCGCCACCGTACGCAGGTCGGCGGCGAAGGCGGTCACGTCGGCGACGCGGTCCTTCAACAGGTAGCCGACCCCGCGCCCGTCGCCGCTGTCGAGCAGTGCGGCGGCGTACGCGGTCTGCACGTACTGGCTGAGCACCACCACGGCCAGGCCGGGCCGCTCGGCCCGCAGCTCCACGGCGGCGCGCAGCCCGTCGTCGTGCCGCGACGGCGGCATCCGGATGTCGGTGAGCACCAGGTCCGGTGCGTCCGCCCGGACCGCCTCCACCAGCTCGTGGGCGCTGCCGACGGCGGCGCACACCGTGAACCCGAACCGGGCGAGCAGCGCGGCCAGCCCTTCCCGCAGCAGCACCTCGTCCTCGGCGAGGACCACCCGGATCAGCGGCACGGCAGCTCCACCCGCACCAGGGTAGGGCCGCCGACCGGGCTGGCCAGCAGCAGCCGCCCACCGGCGGCGGCCACCCGGTCGGCGAGCCCGGTCAGGCCGGTGCCCCGGGCCGGGTCGGCGCCGCCGTGGCCGTCGTCGGACACCTCGACGGCCAGGGTGCCCCCGCGGCGGGACAGCCGCACCTCGGCCCGGAACGCCCCGGAGTGGCGCACCACGTTGGCCAGCGCCTCGGAGACCACGAAGTACGCGGTGGTCTCGACCAGCTCCGGCAGCGGCCCGTCGACGTCGACGGCGGCCACCGTGACCGGCAGCGTCGACTCGGTGGCCAGTTCCCGGACCGCGCCGGCCAGGCCCAGGTCGGCCAGCGCCTGCGGGCGGATGCCCTGCACGATCTGCCGCAGCAGCACCATCAGGCCGGTGGCCTGCTCGTGGGCGACGGCAAGTGGGCGGGCGGCGGGGGAGTCCTCGGGCACGTCGAGCCGGGCCAGACCCAACTGGAGGGCGAGGTTCGTCAGCCGGGGCTGCGCGGCGTCGTGCACGTCGCGCTCGATGCGGCGGCGCTCGCTCTCGTACGCGGTGGCCAGGCGGGTCCGTGACCGGGCGACCGCTCGCAGCGCCGCCTCGTCGCCGGACGGGCCGAGCAGCCACCGGGCGACCGCGGCCTGGCCGGCGGCGAGCGCGCCGAGCCCGTACCAGAGCACCGGCAGCAGCAGCACCGCCGCCACCGCGTAGGGGACGGCCTCGCCGGGGCTGTCCACGGTGGCCCAGGCGACGACGACGGGTTCGGCGTCCCGGGCGACCCAGGGCGCCGTGATCAGGCCGACGTCCAGCAGCACCAGCAGCAGGACCAGCCAGTACGCCAGCGGCACCACCCCGGCGAGCCAGAACGTGTACGCGACCTCCCGCCAGGCGGCGGCGGTGGTGTACCGGGCGGCCAGCCCGCGCCACGGCGCCGCGGGCAGCGGCCGGCCGTCGACGACGCCGAGGCGCCATCGCTCGACGGCGGCCACCCCGATGCTGACCACCGGTGCCAGGGCGAGCAGGGCCAGGCCACCGAGGAGCAGGAACAGGAGCAGCGCCGGCGAGGGCGGGGAACCGTCCCCGCCGACGGCGTTGACGGCGGCGATCAGCGGCGCCACCACGACCAGCAGGCCGACCCCGAGCACGCCGGCGATCGGCACGGTGGTCACCAGGTACGCCAGGGCCCGCCACGGCCAGGCGGAGAGCAGGTAACCGCGCCGGCGCAGCGCGCCGGCCAGGTGCGGGGAGGTCGTCATGCCCGAGACGCTAGTGAGCCGGCAGGACCGGTCCCAGCCGCCTGGAACCCCGGTTCGGGGTAGGCCCAGCCCTACCCGCCGCCACCGGCGGCCCGGTTGGCGGCGGCGCGGCTCGGGGCCATCGGC
>JAEYGD010000470.1 GCA_023402505.1 Actinomycetes bacterium | reverse complement strand
CGCGGCCCGGCCCCGGCGGACCGCCCTGAACGGCCCCGCGCCGGTATCCGGAGGACAGACCGGTCAGCGCACGCCGACCAGCTCCGGCGCCGGAGCGGGCGGGTCGGTCGGCACCGACGCGGACCGGGCCCGCAGGAAGCGCGGCGCCCACCAGTTCCGGTCCCCGAGCATGGTCATCAACGACGGCAGCACCACCGCGCGGATGATCGTGGCGTCCAGCAGGATCGCCGCCGCGAGACCGATCCCGAGCTGCTTGAAGTCGATCGTGCTGAGCGTGGCGAAGATCGAGAAGACCCCGACCATCACGATCGCCGCGCTGCTCACCACGCCGGCCGAGGACGTGATGCCGTGCGCCACCGCCTCCCGGTTCGGCAGGCCCGCCCGGATCCCCTCCCGGATCCGGCTGACCACGAAGACGTGGTAGTCCATCGAGAGCCCGAAGAGCACCACGAACAGGAACAGCGGCAACCAGGTGACGATCGCGCCCATCGACGTGAAGCCGAGCAGGTCCTCGGCCCAGGTGCCCTGGAAGACCAGCACCAGCAGCCCGTACGCGGCCCCCGCGGAGAGCAGGTTGAGCAGGATCGAGCTGAGCGCGATCACCACCGAGCGGAACGTCCACGCCATCACCAGGAAGGTGAGCGCCAGCACGAAGCCCATGACCAGCGGCAGCTTCCGCTCGACGTGCCGCGCGTAGTCCTCGCTGGCGGCGACGTCACCGCCGACCGCGTACTCCACGCCGGGCAGCGCGCCGAGCGCGGCCGGGGCGAGTTCCGTGCGCAGCTTCTCCAGCGACCGCACCGACCGGTCGTCCCGGCTGGCGTACGGGGTGGCGACGTCCAGCACCGAGACCCGCCCGTCGGCCGACACGCGGATCTTCGGGCCGTCCGCCTCGGCGGGCGCGAAGAGCGGGTCGGCCGACGCCCGGCCGGCCAGGTCGGCCAGTGCCGTCCGCACCCGCTCGGCGTCACCCGCCCGAGCCCGGACCGCCACGGTGTGGCTGGTGCCGTTGCTGGGGAAGGCGGCCGTGAGCCGGTCGTACGCCTGCATCGCCGGTGTGGTGCGGGGCAGGTCCTCCATGCCGGGGAACTTCAGTTTCATGCCCAGCGCCGGAGCGGCGAGGGCGAGCAGCAGCCCGACCGAGACCACCAGGGTCGCCACCGGCGCCCGCAGGGCCGGCGTCAGCACCGCCGGCCAGAAGCGGGGCTTCGCGGGCACGCCGTGCCGCCCGGTACGCGGCGCGGTCAGCCGCCACAGCAGCGGCACCCGGGGCCGGTCCACCCAGCGTCCCAGCTTGGCCAGCAGCGCCGGCAGGACGGTCAACGAGCCGATCACGGCGACCGCCACGACCAGGATCGACCCGACCGCCAGGGACGAGAAGACCGCGTCGTTCACCAGCAGCAGACCGGCCATCGAGATGACGACGGCGAAGCCGGACACCACCACGGCGTGCCCGGAGGTCTCGGCGGCGATCTCCACGGCGTCCAGCCCGGACCGCCCCTTGGCGCGTTCCTCCCGCTCACGGCGCACGTAGAACAGCGAGTAGTCGACGCCGACGGCCATGCCGATCAACAGGATCACGCTGGCCGTGGTGTCCGTCGCCGGCACCAGGTGCGAGGCGAGGGTGGAGAGCCCGAGCGCGGCGGCCACCGACGACAGGGCCAGCAGGACCGGTACGCCGGCGGCGATCAGCGCGCCGAACGCGACGATCAGGATGCCCAGGGTGACCGGCAGGCTGAGCAGCTCGGCGCGTTTGAAGTCCGCGCCGAGCGTGTCGTCGAGCGCCTGGTTGATCGACGGCCCGCCGACCTGCTCGACCCGCAGCCGTGGATGGCTCTCCTGCACCTCGGCGGTGGCGTCGCGCAGCGGCTGCACCCGGTCGGCCGCGGTCTCCGGGTCCCCGGACATGGTGACCGGCACCAGCAGCGCCTTACCGTCGCGGGCCGGCACCGGCTCACCGACGGAGGCCACGCCCTCGACCGCCCGCAGCCGGCCGGCGGCGTCGTCGGCCGCGGCCCGCGCCGCCGCCGGGTCCAGCGCGCCGTCGCGCGGCGTGATCAGCACGTTCTCCACCGCCGGGTCGGCGAAGTCCCCGGCGGAGACGATGAGCACCGCCCGGCCCGACTCACCGATCGCCTGGTCGGACTGGTCGGCCTCGTTCAGCCCGGCCGCGCTGCCGCCGGCGAAGCACACCGCCACGAACACCACCCACAGCGCGATCGCGCGCCACGGATGTTCGGCGCTCCAGCGCGCCAGCCGTACCGTCACCGGTCTCGCCCCCGTGCCCACCGGTTCTTTCCCCATCGCGGGTCCCCCTGTCACGTCAACCCCCTGTCGACCGGGTCGACGTTAGGGACGCGACGGGGCGGGGACATCCGGGAACGGCCCGGGTCCACCCCGGAACCGGTCACCCGGCACCGGTGGGCCCCTACCGGCCGGCCGGCCGCCCCGGTCCGGGTCCATCCCGGACAGACCGGGTCCGGCACGCCGTGCCGGCCCGGAGGGCGCTCAGGGTCGGACCCGGAGGGATCCCCGAGGCCGTGGCTGGCAGCGCGGGCAGCTGAACGAGGACCGGTTCATGAACGCCTCGCGGCGGATGGGCGTACCGCACCGCCGGCACGGCTGGCCCTCCCGCCCGTACACGTTCAGCGCGCGGTCGAAGTAGCCGCTCTCGCCGTTGACGTTGACGTACAGGGCGTCGAAGCTCGTCCCGCCCTCCTTGATCGCCTCGCCCAGCACGTCCCGGACGTGCCCGAGCAGGCGCAGCGCGGCGGGACCGGTCAGCGCGTCGGTCGGCCGGGCGCCGTGCAGCCGCGCCCGCCACAGCGCCTCGTCGGCGTAGATGTTGCCCACTCCGGAGAGCAGCGTCTGGTCCAGCAGGGCCCGCTTCACCTCGGTACGGCGGCGGCGCAGCGCGGCGACGAAGTCCGCGTCGGAGAACTCCGGGTCCATCGGGTCCCGGGCGATGTGCGCGATCTCCGCCGGCAGCTCCGCGCCGCCCTCGCTGACCGACAGCCCGCCGAACGTCCGCTGGTCGACGAAGCGCAGCTCCGGGCCGTCGTCGGCGAACCGGAACCGGACCCGCAGGTGCGTCTCGTCGGGCGCCTCGCGCGGCTGCAGGAGCAGCTGCCCCGACATGCCGAGGTGCCCGATCACCGCGTCCCCGCTGTCCAGCGGCAGCCACAGGTACTTCCCGCGCCGCCGTACAGCCAGGATCGTCGTACCGGCGAGCACGTCGGCGAAGTGGGCACCGCCGGCCGTGTGCCGGCGTACCGCCCGGGGGTGCAGGACCCCCACCTCGGCGATCCGCCGGCCGACGACCCACTGGGCCAGCCCCTGCCGGACGGTCTCGACCTCCGGAAGCTCAGGCACGGGTGGTGTCTCCGCCGACCGCCGCCTCGACCGGGTCGGCCGTGCCGTCACCGCCGGCCTGCTCGCTCTCCGCGTGCGCGGTCAGCGTCCGCCAGGCCGACTCGGCGGCCCGCTGCTCCGCCTCCTTCTTGCTCCGCCCCTCGGCGCCGCCGTAGCGGTTACCGGCGACAACCACCCAGGCGGTGAACGTCTTCAGGTGGTCCGGCCCGGTGCCCTCGATCCGGTACTCCGGGACACCCAGCCCCTGCGCCGCCGTCAGTTCCTGGAGGCTGGTCTTCCAGTCCAGGGCGGCCCCGCGCCGCGCCGACTCGGCCATCAGCGGGTCGAACAGGCGATGGATGACGATCGCCGCGGTGTCCAGCCCGTACTGGAGGTAGATCGCGCCGAGCAGCGCCTCCAGCGTGTCGGCGAGGATGCTCGCCTTGTCCCGGCCGCCGGTGGTCTCCTCCCCCTTGCCGAGGAGCAGGTACGCCCCGAGCCCATCCGGGCCGAGCCCTCGGGCCACGTCGGCGAGCGCCCGCATGTTGACCACGCTGGCGCGCAGCTTGGCCAGCTGGCCCTCCGGCAGGTCCGGGTGGTTGTGGAACAGCGCGGTGGTGATGACCACGCCGAGCACCGAGTCGCCGAGGAACTCCAGCCGCTCGTTGGTGGGCAGGCCGCCGTTCTCGTACGCGTACGAACGGTGGGTCAGCGCACGCTCCAGCAGTTCCGGGTCCAGCGCCACGCCGAACGCCGCCTCCAGGTGGCCGACGGACGGGCGCCGGCGTTTGTCGATGCTCATGATGTGCGTACCTCGGTGTCGGTGATGCGGTCGGTGCGGTGCGCGGGATTCCCCGCGTCGATGCCCGCGAGCAGCGTGCGGACCTGGTCGGCGGCGCGACGGCGCCACAGGTGCGCGGCCAGCGCGATGCCGGACGCGACGTCGTCGCCCCGGGCGGCGCCGTGGCACACGACGACCGTGCCGGCGACGCCGAGCAGTGCGGCGGCCCGGGGAGCGCCGCCGCGGGCCGGGGGGCCGCCGGCCATCGCGTACGCGCCCTCGATCGCCTTGAGCAGCACGTTACCGGTGAACCCGTCGGTCACCACCACATCCGCACGCGCGCCGAGGGAGACGTCGTACCCCTCGACGAGGCCGATGTAGCGGCCTCCGCACGGCAGCGGCACCGCGGCCAGCGCGGGGTCGGCCAGGCGGCGGGCGCGGTCGCCCTTGCCGGGTTCGGTGCCGACCGAGAGCAGCCCGACGCGCGGCGACGCGACGGAGTGCGTGACGGCGGAGTACGCGGCTCCGAGCACCGCGTGCCGGGCGAGGACGGCCGGGCGGGGCTCCAGCGAACCGCCGACGTCCAGCAGGACCACCGGGCCGTCGACGGCCGGGAGGGTGGCGACCAGGGCCGGGTGCCGGACGTCCGGCCAGCGCCCGAGACCGAGGGCGACGGCGGTGACGGTGGCGCCGGTCGAGCCGGCGGAGACGAGGGCGTCCGCGGTGCCGTCGCGGACGGCGCGCACGGCGGCGCGGACGGTGCTCTCGGCGCGGGCCGAGGCGGGGTGGTCGCCCATGCCGACG
>JAEYGD010000468.1 GCA_023402505.1 Actinomycetes bacterium | reverse complement strand
GCCCACCTCCGCCGAGCCGGCCAGGGCGGCGGTGCCGGCGTCCAGACGCCGCCGCAGCGCCGCGACGACCTCCTGAGCCCGCTGCACCTGGTCGAGCGCCTGGTTGCTGCGCTGGGCGGCGGCCACGATCTCGCCGCGCAGCTCGCGCCGGAGCTGCTCGATCTCCTCCCGCAGCTCCTCGCTGCCGGAACCGCTGTCGCCGCGCAGCGCGATGGACAACCCGATCAGCACGACGGCCAGGATGGCCAGCACGGCCGCGAAGCGTAGCGGGCCGTTACCGTCGGCGATGAGCAGGATCAGTGCCGCCACGGGAGCGAGGGCCACACCGACCCAGAAGAGTGCCGTCAGCAGCGAAGGGCTGCGCGTGTCGTCGGTGGCGACCGGGGCTGGCATGGATGTGCAGCCTACCGAGAGTTGCGCTGCCTGGGAACGCCCGCAAGGGTCCCGCCAGCCTGGTTACTCATCAGTAGACCGGCAGGTGGGGCGAGGGGCGCCGGCCGGTCCCACCAACCGGCGCCCGTGCCCGTCGCGCGGCGGTCAACCGGCGCCCGTGCCCGTCGCGCGACGGTCAGCCGGCGGCCAGCGCTCCGTCGGAGGAGAGCACGAGGCCGACGGAGGCGGCGCCGGTCTTCAGGGCGTTCTTCGTCTGCGGCCCGGCGGCGTCGAGGGAGCTGAACGAACCGGCCCGGAAGTCGTAGACCTGGACCAGCCCGGCCTGGCACTTGGGCCGCTGCGGGCACTCCGGCGGGCCGGCCAGGACCGTCGCCTGGCCGGAGCACTTCTCGGCCAGCTCGGACAGCGTCCGGACACCGTACCGGTCGGCGAAGGCGTGGGTGACGGCGAAGGCGTTCTGGTCCTGTGCGGCGGAGGGCGCACCGAAGGTCAGGTTGACCTTGGCGCCGGCGGTCCGGAGCGCGGCGACCGTCTTCTCCAGGTCGGGCGAGGAGACCGGCTGGGCGTTCGGCCCGTTGGCCTTGGTGTTGAGGAACTCCGCCATGGTCGCCGCGTACTCCGGGAAGACCTGGATCTCGCCCTTCTCCAGGGCCGGCTCGTACAGCTCGCGGCTGCCGACCTGCTGCACCGTGACCTGGTAGCCGGCCGCGGTGAGCGCGACCTTGTAGAGCTCGGCGAGGGTCTGACTCTCGCTGAAGTTGGCGGCTCCCACCACGATCCGTCCGCCCGGGCCCTTCGCGATGCCGGCGGTCAGGTTGTTGGCCGTGGCGAACTCGCCCGCCGCGACCGCGGGCGTCTTGCGGTCGACGTCGACGGCCTTGTTCAGCTGGATCAGCTTCGGCGTGTCCAGCGCCGCGGAGACCTTGTCCAGCGCGGCGAGCACCTGCGGCGTCGCGACGTCGGCGTTGACCGCGGGGATGACGTTGTCGCTGTTCTGGAGCTTCTTGTCGTCCTCGAGGACGACCAGCTCGGCACCGGCCACCGGGGCGCACCCGGCGCCGGACGCGACCGGCTCCGGCGCGTCGGTGCCGGACGAACCGGCCTCACCGCAACCGGTCAGCAACCCGGCCGCGGTGAGGGCGCCGACCGCCCCGATCGCCAAGCGCGTGCGTGCTCTCATGTCTGCCCGCCTCCCGTGTCCCGGCGCGACCCGTCAGGGCCGGCCGCGTGTCCGACGGGCGACCCGAGCCGCCCGCACTCCCACCCAACATCTTCCCCACGGGTACGACAAACCCGGGGGCCGGCTTGTCACCGGATCGTCACCGCGACGCGTCGGGGGCGTCCCGTCCCTGACCCCGGGCTCAGGCTCCGGTGACCGCGTCGGCCGCCCGGCGACTCGCGCGACGGCGGGCGGCACGCAGCGGTCGGGGTGTGACCAGCCGCTCCACCAGCGCCAGCACCAGCTCCACGGCCACGGCGAGCCCGGCCACCAGCAGGCCACCGGCGAGGATCTGCCCGCCACCGGCCGCGATGTCGAGGCCGAAGCCGGCACGGATGATCTGTCCCAGGCCCCCGCCGTTGACGAACGAGGCGAGCGCGGCGGTGGCGACCACCTGGACCGCCGCCGTCCGGAAGCCGGCCGCCAGGTACGGCACCGCGAGCGGCAGCTCGACCCGGCGCAGCAGTTGCCAGCCGGAGAAGCCCATCCCCCGGGCCGCGTCCCGGGCCTCCGGGTCGGCCTGGCGCACCCCCGTGTACGCGTTGGCCAGCAGCGGCGGCACCGCGAACACCGTCAGGGCCACCACCACCGAGGGCCGGCCGAAGCCGAGGAACGTCAACGGCAGGATGGTGAGCAGGGCCAGCGTCGGCACGGCCAGCGTCAGGTTGGCGACCAGCACCACCAGCCCACCACCGCGCCCGGTGTGCCCGAGCCAGAAGCCGACCGGCCACGCGACCAGGCAGGCCAGGGCCACCGCCGCCGCCGACATCGACAGGTGCTCGCCGAGCCGGTCCAGGATCCCGCCCGGGTTGGTCCAGTTCAGCGGGTCGTTGAGCCAGACCACCGCCGCCTCGACCGGGTTGACCG
This sequence comes from Actinomycetes bacterium, assembly GCA_023402505.1. GTDB lineage: Bacteria > Actinomycetota > Actinomycetes > Mycobacteriales > Micromonosporaceae > Micromonospora. Next base: position 7,759 of record JAEYGD010000468.1, on the reverse strand, counting down.
CGCTCATGCCGGGCTCCGGCGGCGCAGCCAGGGGGTGAGCAGGCGCCCGGCGCCGGCCAGGGCCAGGTCGAGCACCAGCGCGAGCAGGACGCAGAGCAGCGTCCCGGTCATGATCTGCGCCTTGTAGAAGTTGTTCTGGAAGCCGGCGAAGATCAGCTGGCCGAGCCCGCCCCGCCCGACCACGACGCCCACCGTCACCAGGGCCACCGTGGAGACCGTCGCCAGGCGCAGGCCGGTCAGGATGCCGGGCAGCGCCAGGGGCAGCTCGATCCGGAACAGCCGCCCCCAGCGCCCGTACCCCATGCCCTCGGCCGCCTCCCGCACCTCGGGCGGCACCTGGCTGAGCCCGGCCAGCGCGTTGCGGACGATGACCAGCAGGGCGTAGAGCACCACCACGCTGAGCACGGTCAAGGCGCCGATGCCCAGGTACGGCGCGAGGAACGCGAACAGCGCCAGGGACGGGACCGTGTAGAGCACACCGGTGACCGCCACGATGGGCCCGGCCAGCGGGCGGAACCAGTACGCGGCCACCGCCAGCGGCACCGCGACCAGCACGGCGATGAGCACGGCCCGAGCGGTCAGCGAGGTGTGCTCACGCAGCGCGGCGAGGATCGTGTCAGAGTTGTCCCGCACGTACTGCCAGGAGAACCACGGGTTACCCGGGTCGGCCCGGTAGCTCAGGCGGAAGGACATGTGTGGACGTTACCCCGCAGGGATCCGGTGCCGAGGGGGCGCGGGCGGCGTCGATCTCGCTCGACGGGATCAGCAAACGCTACCCGGACGGCACCGAGGCGGTCCGCGACCTGACCCTGGACGTCGCGGCCGGCGAACTGGTGGTGCTGATCGGTCCGTCCGGCTGCGGCAAGTCCACCGTGCTGCGGATGGTGAACCGGCTGATCGAGCCGAGCGGCGGCCGGATCCTGCTCGGCGGTGAGGACGTGACCCGGGTCGACCCGGTACGGCTGCGTCGCCGCATCGGGTACGTGATCCAGAACGTCGGCCTGTTCCCGCACCAGACGGTCGGCGCGAACGTCGCCACCGTGCCGCAACTGCTCGGCTGGCCCCGGGAGCGCCGCCGGCAGCGGGTGGCCGAGTTGCTGGAGCTGGTCGGGCTGGACCCGGCGCGCTTCGCGGGCCGCTACCCGCACGAACTCTCCGGCGGGCAGCGCCAACGCGTCGGGGTGGCCCGGGCGCTCGCCGCGGACCCGGTCGTGCTGCTGATGGACGAGCCCTTCTCGGCCGTCGACCCCATCGTCCGGACCCGGCTGCAGGAGGAGTTCCTGCGGTTGCAGGCGGAGGTACGCAAGACCATCGTGCTGGTGACCCACGACCTCGACGAGGCGGTCCGGCTGGGTGACCGGATCGCGGTGCTCTCCGAGGGCGGCCACCTGGAGCAGTACGACGCCCCGGCCACCGTCCTGGGCGCGCCGGCCACCCCGTTCGTACGGGAGTTCGTCGGGGCGGACCGGGGCATCCGTCGCCTGGCGGTCACCCCGGTCACCCGGGAGGCGATCGAGCCCCTGCCGGCCGACGGGACAGTGACGGGCCTGCCGACGGTCCCGCTCGGCGGGTCGGCGTACGACGCGCTCGGCGTCCTGCTGGCCTCCGCCGCCGACCGGGTCGTGGTGACCGAGGACGGACGGCCGGTGGGGGTGCTCACCCGGGCCGGGCTGCTCGGCCCGGGGCACACCACCGAGCGTCATCCGGCTCGCTGACGGTCTGGTCCGGCTTCCCGGGCCGGTTCAGGCCCGGCCGCCGAGGCTCGCCGTGCCGACGATCCAGCCGGACAGGAAGCCGTACGTCGCCCCCGTGCCGCCGGCCTGCACGGCGGCGAGCAGGGACGGGTCCGTGGCGGCGAACGCGGCCACCAGCGAGGCGAGACCGCCGGCCAACGCGTACGCGGCCCAGCCGGTGAAGAACTGGCTGGCCGAGCCGGGCACCCGGGCCGCCTGTGCGGCCGGCAGCAGGTAGAGCAGGGCCGCCGCGAAGACCACCAGCAGGACGGCCCGCAGGTCGGCGGCGAAGAGCCCACCCGGCACCTCCGGGTCGTACGACCAGGCGGGCCAGGCGAGCAGGCGCAGGAACCACCCGCCCGCCGACGTCTCGTCGGTGTTCTCCCCGGCCCACCCCACGTACGCCGGGCTCCCGCAGACGGCGACGAGCAGGAACGCGGCCGCGGCGCCGGTGCCCGCCGCCGTGCCGTACCGGCTGGTCGTACCGGTCCGGTTGGTCAACGCCATGATCACTCAGTGCCCGCGCGACGGCGGGGAGCAAACCTGTCCGGGTCAGGTCACCCCGGGTGTTTCATCAGGTAGTCGATGAAGGCCGCCCGCAGGAGCGGACCCGACTCCTCGTAGCCGTGGCCGGTCAGCTCCCGCCACAGCGCGACCGCCTCGTCGATGGTCGGCCCGACGGAGTTCGGCGCACCGTCCAGGGCTTCCGCCTCGTCGGCGTTCGGCAGGTGACGCAGCACCGACCAGAAGAACCCGACGTCGCGGCGCTCCCGGGCCACCGCGAACGCCTGCTCCCGCAGGTCCTCGGTGGACAACGCGTCCAGTTCCTCGAACGAACGGCCGCCGGGGGACGTCGATGGTGTGTCGGTCATGCCGCCGAGCCTAACCGGCGAGATCACCGCCGGCTCGGTTGACGTCCGGTCAGCGGTCGCCGGAGTCCCAGCGCCGGCCGGAGTCCCACTCGGGGAGGTCCCAGCGGTCCGGCGGGCTCTCCACCGGCTGCGACGGCAGGGACGGCGGCCAGTCACCGATCGGGTCGGAGCGCTGGACGCTCCAGCCGGTGCTGATCCGGCCGTCCGGGTCGGGCCCGTCGGCCACGACCGCGCGGCCGGCCCGTGGCCGCCCGAACGCCTCGACGAGCCGGGTCACCACCAGCCCGACGCCGAGCGCCGCCGCGCCGACCGCCCACCGGCTCACCGAATGGCCCCCCGCCTCCAGGTCCGCGATGACGAGCGTGACCAGGGACACCGCCAGCAGGGCACCGAAGACGCCACCGCGGCGGCCGAAGGCGCTGGTCCCCGCGAGCAGCGCCGTACCGACCCCCAGCACCGTCCAGTCCAGCCCGGGGGTCGGGGCGACCGGGCCGGCGTCCGCGGTCGCCAGCAGGGAGCCGGCCAGCACGGCCAGCACGGTGGACGCCACCAGCGCGCCGCCGGTCACCACCGCGGCGAGGACGCCCCGGCGGCGGGCCGGGTCGACGACCGGCCGGAACCGGCCGACCAACCGGCGGACCGGCCGCAACGCGCCGAACAGCCCGCCGAGCACGGCGACCGCCGCGAACCCGGCGAACAGGTACAGCGCGTCCTGCGCCGGGTCGTAGCCGCCCTGCGGCAGGACGGGCGCGGCGCGGCGCTCGATGTACACGACGACCGCCGCGCCCGCCGCGCGGCTGGCCGCCCAGGCGGGAACGTGCAGCACGCCCACCACGAGCGCCAGGACCAACCCGCCGAGCGCCGCGACGGCGACCGCCGGGCCCACCGCCGCGCCCACACCCCGGTCCCCCTGCTCCGCCATGTGCAGGGCGGCGGCGACGGCCACCGGCCCGATCGCCAGGTTCACCGCCGCGGCGCGCAGGCTCAGCCCGGCGGCCAGGGTCAGCAGCCCGAGTACGACCGCGTCGACCAGCAGCCCGCGCAGCCCGTCGCCACGCAGCGTGTCCGGGGCCTCCCGCCAGAGCAGGTACGCGACGCCGGCCAGGCCGGCCAGGAGCAGGATCTCCCACACCACGTGCACGACGAGCCGGTCCCGACCGGGCTCGCCGTGGGCCGGGTCGTCGAAGACGTTCTCCAGCACCGCTGCGGGGATCCCGGACGAGGTGTCGGCGGAGTCCCGCCCCGGTTCGTCGTACCCCATGCGCCCGCCTCCCAGGTGGCCGCCCGTCAGGGTCCGACGCGCGCGGGCGCACCGGCGCGGCCGTTGCTCTCCGGTCGGAGGCACCGTACCCGCGCGGGAAGCCTGACGAAAGCCCCTGCTCAACGCTTGCCGGGGCGGCCCTCCCGGTCACCGGGCTCGCGGTCCTCGTCGTCCTTCTGCTCGGGGACCCGGCAGGCCCGTTCGAGCCAGAGCGCGGCGGCCACCAGCGCCAGGGCGGCGAGCAGGCCCGCGCCGGCCACCGTCCGGTCGTCCGCCGCGGCCTCCGTGCTCTCCACGAACAGCCACCCGGTCAGGCCGGCGTAGAAGCCGGCGAAGATCGCGCCGGCCAGCGAGGACGCCTTGGCCAGCACCACGAAACGGGCGACGAGCAGCGCGTTGACCGGCTCGCGGCCGGGCCGGCGCTCGATCCGGGCGCGGGTGTTGGCCGCGGCGTACGCCTCCAGCACGGCCAGCGCGGCCAGCGTCACCACCGGCAGCCAGGGCAGGTCGTCGGGCAGGTAGTCGTAGTAGAGCAGGCTGATCAGCAGCCACGCGACCGCGGCGGCGGCGAGACCGGCGACCACCAGCGTGGAGATCCGCGTGGGGCCCATCCGGCCGGGACCCGGGCCGCCCGGTGGCGGGGACTTCGCCTGCGTCATGCCGGTCGGCTCCACTGCCTCATGCCGTCGACTCTAGCTCCAGATCCGGACGGGGACGCAGTTCCAGCGCGTCGGCGGCGACCGGTTCGGCGTTCAGCAGATCGGTGAGCCAGCCGTGACCGGGCAGGACACCGTACGGCTGGATGTCGATCCACGGCCGCAGCACGAAGGCGCGCAGGTGGGCGCGGGGGTGCGGCAGCGTGAGCTCGGGGTCGTCGCGGAGCACCGGCTGGCCGTCGCCGGTCCAGACCGCGATCACGTCGACGTCCAGGGTGCGGGGCCCGAAGCGCCGCGCGGGGTCACGCTCCCGTCCGGCCGCGCGCTCCGCGGCCCGGGCCCGCTCCAGCCAGTCGTCCGGCGTCGCGGCGGGATCCTGCGCCAGCACGACCGCGTTCAGGTACGCGGGCTGGTCGGTGTCGCCCCACGGCGGGGTCTCGTAGACGCCGGAGACCAGCAGCACCGACCCGCCCAGGGCGGCGACGGCCGACCGCAGGTGACCGAATCGGTCGCCCAGGTTGCTGCCGAGGGAGAGCAGCGCCCGGGTCACCGGGCACGCGCCCGGGTCATGGTGACGGCCACGTCCCGGAACGTGTGCGGCACCGGCGCCTCGGGCTTGTGGACGGTGACCGTGGCCGTGCGTACCCGGGGATCCTCCAGGCAGACGGCGAGGAGCCGGTCGGCGAGCGTCTCGATCAGGTTGACCGGCTCCCCGGTCACCACGGAGACCAGCCGCTCGGCCAGTTCGCCGTAGTGCACGGTGTCGCTCACGTCGTCGGAGCGCGCGGCCGGGGCGAGGTCCAGCTCCAGCGCGGCGTCGACGACGAAGTCCTGGCCCTGGGCGCGCTCGAAGTCGTACACCCCGTGCCGGCCGTGCGCGCGGAGGCCGGTCAGCTCGATGCGGTCGGTCATCGCACTCCTCCCGGAATTCCGGTGGTCGCTGGTCCTCCCGGGATCCCGGTGGTCGCCGGCGTGCCGGTGACCAACCGGGGCGATCCGGTGGCACGCCAGACGGCGAGCGCGTCCACGGTGGCCCGGACGTCGTGCACCCGGACGCCCCAGGCGCCGGCGGCCACCGCGAGCAGGCTGGTGGCGACGGTGGCGATCTCCCGCTCCCCGGTCCGCCGTGGCGTGCCGTCCGGCGCGGCCAGCAGCGCACCCAGGTAGGACTTGCGGCTGGCCGCGAACAGCAGCGGGTAGCCGAGGTCGAGCAGCTCGGGCAGGCGGGCGCTGAGTTCCCAGTTGTGGGCGGCGGTCTTCGCGAACCCGAGCCCCGGGTCGACGACGATCCGGTCGGCCGCGACCCCGGCGGCGAGCGCCGCCTCGACCCGCTGGGCGAGCTCGGCCCGCACATCGGCGACCACGTCGCCGTAGCGGGCCAGCTCGCCCATGGTGCGGGAGTGGCCGCGCCAGTGCATCAGCACCCAGGGACACCCGGCGTCCCGGACGACCCGGGCCATGTCCGGGTCGGCGAGCCCGCCGGAGACGTCGTTGACCACGGCCGCGCCGGCCGCGAGCGCCAGCTCGGCGACCCGGGCGCGGGTGGTGTCGATGCTGACCGTCACCCCGGCCGCGGCCAGCTCGCGGATCACCGGCAGCACCCGGGCGGCCTCGGTGTCCGCGTCCACCCGGTCGGCACCCGGCCGGGTGGACTCGCCGCCCACGTCGACCAGGTGGGCGCCCGCACCGCGCAGCCGCACGCCGTGTGCGACAGCGGCATCGAGGTCGGCGTACCGTCCGCCGTCGGAGAAGGAGTCCGGCGTGACGTTCAGGACGCCCATCACCACCGGGGCCTCGGCCCGTACCAGATCGGTCACGGGTAGACCGTACCGGTCTCCACGGACGGCCCGGCGCCGCCCGGGTCGAGGGTGCTGACATGCACATTAGAACAGGTGTACGATCGGACACTCGTACCGGATCAGCCCACTCTTCGCGCCTTGTCGCAGACGGTGGGTGGCCGTACGCTTTGGAATTGCCCAGCATCGAGATGGCGAAGCCTGGAGGGAGGGCCGAAGCGGGAAAATCCGCCCAGAGCTCACCACTCGCCGTGGTGGGTGACGAACGCGGCGTCGTGGCCGCGCGCCGTGAGCACCGTTCCCGCCAGGCATGTCTACTGCACCGCCGCGGCGCCGCCGGCCGCGTTATGGGGAGGTTCCAGTGATCGCCATCGAGCTGTTGGAGACGGCGTCGTCCGCCGCCGCCCACGCTCTCTCCACCCTGGGGTCGACGCCACTCGCCGAACCGGCGCCCAAGGGCATCGACACCGAGGGCGTCGTCACCTTCTTCGCCAGCAAGATCGCTCCGATCCTGCTGGCCGTGCTGGGCGTCATCTTCATCGGGCGGGCCAGCCGGGGCGAGATCTCCAAGGTGCTGACGAGTTCCGCCATCGCGATCGTCGGGTTGGCCTTCATCGCCGGGGCCGCCACCCTCTTCTTCATCGGTGACTACCTGATCGACCTGATCTTCGAATAGGCGCGGGCAGGACATGCGGCTGCGCACCGACGACGACATCTACCGGGCACGCCTGGTCTACCTCGGGCCGCCCGGCTACACCCTTCCGGTCCACCTCCCGTACGCGCAGTACGGGCTGTTCATGCTGCTCGTTCCCCTCTACATGTTCATCCACTGGTTGTTCACGCTGCGGGTCGAGCTCTTCCCGGCCTGGGAGATCGCCCTCGCGATCGTGACGACCTCGTTCGTCTTCCGGTACGTCGACCCGGACCGGCCGGCGCGGATGGTGATCCGCACCGCGCTGACCGACTGGCGGCGCACCCGGGAGCCGGCCGCCGAGCAACGCGACCCCCGCCTGGTCGGCAGCCGGATCAGGATCCGGGAGGAACTGGCATGACCGGGCAGTGCAACGACGCGGGTGAGGCGGTCGCATGAGTCGCTCCTCCACGCCGGGATCCCCGGCCGGGCGTCCACCCGCTCCGGGCGGTGACCGTACGCGGTCGTACGACTACGCGGACGCGAGCGACGTCGACGAGACCGCGCTCGATCCGGCCCTGGCCACCACGCCGAGCCACGGTGGCGTCGGTGTCTTCCAGGCACCCCGGCCGTTGCAACGCCGGGCCGGCGCGGAACCCGCCCCCGGCGACGGCACCGACATCGACTCCCCCTTCCTCGACCTGTTCGGGGGGACCCGTCCGGGCCGGGCCACGCCCGCGCGCCAACCGGCCCGTGAGCAGCCGGCGATCCCGCTGCAGGGCGCCGCCGGTCCGCCGCCCGCCCCCCGCC
>JAEYGD010000463.1 GCA_023402505.1 Actinomycetes bacterium | reverse complement strand
GGCGGGGGGGGGCGGCCCCGCACGGGCCGGCGACGGGTCAGTGCCGCGGGATGTGCGCCACACCGATGCGCTTGCGGAACACCCAGTACGTCCAGCCCTGGTAGGCCAGCACGATCGGCGTGAACACCACCGCCACCCACGTCATGATCTTCAGGGTGTACGGGGTGGAGGCGGCGTTGGTCGCGGTCAGCGTGCCGGCCGCGTCCAGGGTGGACGGCAGCACGTTGGGAAACAGCGCCGCGAACAGGGTCGCCACGGCCAGGCCGATCGCCACGGCGGTGCCGGTGAACGCCCAGCCCTCCCGGCGTACGCGGGCGGCGGCCAGGCCGCCGAGCAGCGCGAGGGCCGCGCCGACGGCGAGCACGACGGCGGCCGCGCTGGAGCGGATGGTCAGCGTCCAGGTGAGGAACGCGACCGCGAGCACGGCGGTGGCCACGCCGAGGCGTACCGCGAGGGCGCCGGCGCGTTCGCGGATGTCGCCGACGGTCTTGAGGGCCACGAACACCGCGCCGTGGGTAAGGAACAGGGCGCCGGTGGTGGCGCCGCCGAGCAGGGCGTACGGGTTGAGCAGGTCGAACAGGCCGCCGGCGTACTCGTGGTCGGCGGTCAGCGGCACGCCGCGCAGGATGTTGGCGAACGCCACGCCCCACAGGACGGCCGGGATCAGTGAGCCGAAGAAGATGGCCGTGTCCCAGCGGCGCTTCCAGGCGGCCTCGGGCCGCTTGTGGCGGTACTCGAAGGCGACGCCGCGGGCGATCAGCGCGAGCAGGATCAGCAGCAGCGGCAGGTAGAAGCCGGAGAACAGGGTGGCGTACCACTCGGGGAACGCGGCGAACATGGCGCCGCCGGCGGTGATCAGCCACACCTCGTTGCCGTCCCACACCGGGCCGATCGTGTTGATCATGACGCGGCGTTCGCGGTCGTCGCGGCCGAGCACCGGCAGCAGCATCCCGACGCCGAAGTCGAAGCCCTCGAGGATGAAGTAGCCGGTGAACAGGACGGCGACGAGGAGAAACCAGACGGTGGTCAGTTCCACGGGATGCTCCGGTCAGTAGGCGAAGGCGAGCGGGCGCTCGGCGTCGTCGTCGGTGTCGTCGGGTTCGGGCGCGGGGGTGACGTCGGGGACGCCGGCCTTGGCGTAGCGGACGAGCAGCTTGAACTCGACGACGGCGAGGGTGGCGTAGATGAGGGTGAAGGCGGTGAACGAGGTGAGGACCTCGGCCAGCGACACGCTGCGGGAGACGCCGTCGCGGGTGAGCATCTCGCCGAAGACGATCCACGGCTGGCGGCCCATCTCGGTGAAGATCCAGCCGAAGGAGTTCGCCGCCAGCGGCAGCAGCGGCATGACCAGGCCGGCGCGCAGCAGCCACTTGCTGGTGGGGGTGCGGCCCCGGCGCTGGCTCCAGAGCACCAGCAGGGCGATCGCGGCGGCGGCCAACCCGAAGGCGATCATGAAGCGGAAGCTCCAGTAGGTGACCGGGATGATCGGGGTGTAGCTGCCGGCGCCGTACTGGGCGGTGTACTGGGCCTGCAGGTCGTTGATGCCGTGCACGGTGCCGTCGATCTCGCCGGTGCCGAGGTACGACAGCAGGTACGGGATCTTGATGGCGAACAGTTCCCGGCTGCCGTCGAGGCTGCCGATGGTGAGTACGGAGAACGAGGCGGGGCTCTCGGTGTGGTAGAGGCCCTCGGCGGCGGCCATCTTCATCGGCTGCACCTCGGTCATGATCTTGCCCTGGATGTCGCCGGTGATGACCACGGCGGCGGTGGCGACCAGGGTGACCCAGGAGCCGAACTTCGCGGCGAACCGGTAGGCCGGGGTGTCGGCGGAGCCGCGGTTGCGCATCAGGTGCCACAGGGCGACGGCGACCAGCAGTGAGCCGGCCACCAGGAACGAGCCGGCGATGGTGTGCGGGAAGGTGATCAGGGCGACCTTGTTGGTCAGGACGGCGACGAAGTCGGTCAGCTCGGCGCGGCCGGTCTCCGGGTTGAAGCGGTAGCCGACCGGGTTCTGCATGAACGAGTTGGCGGCGAGGATGAAGTACGCCGACAGGTTGGTGCCGATGGCGGCGGCCCAGATGCTGGCCAGGTGCAGGCGCTTGGGCAGCCGGTCCCAGCCGAAGATCCACAGGCCGATGAAGGTCGACTCGAGGAAGAACGCGACGAGGGCCTCGATGGCCAGGGGGGCGCCGAAGATGTCGCCGACGAAGCGGGAGTAGTCGCTCCAGTTCATGCCGAACTGGAACTCCTGCACGATGCCGGTGACCACACCCATCGCGAAGTTGATCAGGAAGAGTTTTCCGTAGAACCTGGTGAGCTTGAGGTACTTCTCGTCGCCGGTGCGGTGCCAGAGCGTCTGGAGGACGGCCACCAGCACGGACAGGCCGATGGTCAGCGGCACGAAGAGAAAGTGGTAGACGGTGGTGACACCGAACTGCCAGCGGGCGACGTCCAACGCGTCCACCTGTGAACCCCCCAGGCCCATGTTTACTACAGGACGTAGTAAATACTACTGCTCGTCGTAGAAGAATCGGCAGGGCCGAGGGTCCCGGACCGACCCGGGACCAATGACCTTGATCACCCCGGCCCTCCGGCCCCGCCTCGCCGCCGCCGGCCGACGCGCCCGTGCGACGATTGCCCGCTGATGGACACCGCGCACTCCACCTGGCGACCGCCGCTGACCTGGCGTACCGCGCAACTGCTCGCCCGCGGCATCGTCGCCGCCCTGGCCCGGCTGGAGGTCACCGGGCAGGTACCGGCGCACCTGCGTCGCGGCCCGCTCGTGCTGGCCGCCAACCACCTCAGCCCGTTCGACCCGATCGTGCTGGCCGCCGCCTGCCGCGCCGTCGGCGTCGCGCCGCGGTTCATGGCCACCGGCGGGCTGTTCCGCGCCCCCGTCGTCGGCGCGGCCATGCGCCACACCGGGCACATCCGGGTCGACCGCGGCACCACCGCCGTGCACCGGGCCCTCGACGACGCCGCCGCGGCCGTCGCCGACGGCTCGGTGATCCTCGTCTACCCGGAAGGGCGGATCGGCCTGGACCCGGGCCTGTGGCCCGAGCGCGGCAAGACCGGCACCGCCCGCCTCGCCCTGGCCTGCGGCGCGCCGGTGATCCCGGTCGCCCAGTGGGGCTCACACGAGGTGCTCCCCTACCGCACACCCAAGGGGCTGCTCGGCGGAATCGCCCGCTCCCTGCGGCGCCGCCCGGTCGTGCGGGTGCACTTCGGCGACCCGGTCGACCTGGCCGACCTGGTGCCCGGCGCGCCCGGCGCCGCCCGGCGCGCCACCGACCGCATCATCGACGCGATCACCGACAACCTGGTGCCACTGCGACCCGACGAACCCCACCGGCCCCGCCACGTCGACCCCGGCCGCCCGGTCGACACCAGCCGCTCCCACCACCGCCGCGCCTGAGCGCCGCTGCGACCCCTCCCCGCTCGGCCGACGCCGGCACCGGCGGACAGCCCCGGCCCGCCGACCGGTGCGCGGTGCTCCCCCCGGCGCCGTCGCCTGCCGGGCCGGCCGCCCCCCAACGGATACCGCCCGCCCCGGCGACCGGGCATACTGCCTCGCGTGCCGACCGGTCCGCACCCCTACCTCGACGCGCCCGCCCCCCTGGCGTTCGCCCACCGCGGCGGCGCCGCCGACGGCGACGAGAACACCACCGCGGCGTTCGCCCGGGCCATCGACCTCGGCTACCGGTACGTCGAGACCGACGTGCACGCCACCGCCGACGGCGTGGCGGTGATCTTCCACGACGCCACGCTGCGGCGGGTCACCGGCGAACGCGGGCGGATCGCCGACCTGCGCTGGGCCGACCTGGCGTCGGTCCGCGTCGGCGGCGCGGCCGTGGTGCCACGCCTGGACGAGGTGCTCGACGCCTGGCCGCAGGTGCGGTTCAACGTCGACGTCAAGGCCGACGGCGCGGTCGACCCGACGGTGGCCGGCGTGACCCGCGCCGGGGCGACCGACCGGGTGCTGCTGGCCTCGTTCAGCGACGCGCGGCTGGCCCGCCTGCGCGCGCTCACCGGGGGCCGGGTGGCCACCGGCCTCGGCATGCGCGGCGTGGCCCGGCTGCGGATGGCCTCGCTGACCGGCCGGCCCCTGCGGCTGCCCCCGTCCGTGGTCGCCGCGCAGGTGCCCGTGCGGTACGGGCGGCTGCGGGTCACCGACCGGCGGTTGCTCACCTACTGTCACCGGGTCGGGTTGCAGGTGCACGTCTGGACGATCGACGAACCTGCCGAGATGCACGAGTTACTGGACCTGGGTGTGGATGGCATCATGACCGATCACGTCGGCGTGCTGCGCGACGTCTACCGCAGCCGCGGCCACTGGGCCGCCTGACCCCCGAGGACGACCCCCGACATGTCCGCCACCGCCGCGCCCGACGTCGACGACGTCCCCACCCCGTCGAGCACCCGCCGGGAACGCACCGGCTGGTACTTCTACGACTGGGCGATGTCGGCGTTCTCCACCACCGTCATCACCGTGTTCCTCGGGCCGTTCCTCACCACGGTCACCGAGCTGGCCGCCGGCTGCGAACTGGGCGCCGACACCTGCTCGGGCTACGTGTACCCGCTGGGGATCAAGGTGGCCGCCGGGTCGTACTTCCCGTACCTGGTGTCGCTGTCGGTGTTCCTCACCGTCTTCGTGCTGCCGGTCGTCGGCGCGGTCGCCGACCGCACCGCGCACAAGAAGCGCCTGCTGGCCGCGATGGCGTTCACCGGCGCCGGCGCCACGGTGGCGATGCTGTTCGTCACCGGCGACCGGTACCTGCTCGGCGGTGGGCTGTTCCTGCTCGCCAACATCGCCTTCGGCGCCGGCGTGGTCGTCTACAACTCGTTCCTGCCGCAGCTGGGCGGCCCGGACGACCGCGACGGCATCTCCAGCCGCGGCTGGGCGCTGGGCTACCTCGGCGGTGGGCTGCTGCTCGCGCTGAACCTGGTCGCCGTGCAGAGCCTCGACAACGGGCAACCGGAACGCACCCTGGACCTGGCCCGCTGGTCGATCGTGTCGGCCGGCCTGTGGTGGGCGGCGTTCACGCTGGTGCCGCTGCGCTGGCTGCGCGAGCACCCCACGGCCGCGGCGCTGCACGGCGGCCGCAACGTGCTCACCGACGGGTTCCGGCAGCTCGGGCGGACGCTGCGCCAGATGAAGGCGTACCCGCTGACGCTGTTCTTCCTGCTGGCGTTCCTGGTCTACAACGACGGCATCCAGACCGTCATCGCCCTGGCCAGCCAGTACGGCACCGAAGAGCTGCGGCTGGAGCAGAGCACCCTGATCGTCACGATCCTGCTGGTGCAGTTCCTCGCCTTCGGCGGCGCGCTGCTGCTCGGCGCGCTCGCCAAGCGCATCGGCGCGTGGAAGACGGTGCTGCTGAGCCTGGTGCTGTGGACCGGGGTGATCCTCGGGGCGTTCCGGCTGCCCGCCGAGGCGCCGGTGCCGTTCATGGTCCTCGGCGCGGCCATCGGCCTGGTGCTCGGCGGCAGCCAGGCGCTGAGCCGGTCGCTGTTCAGCCAGCTCATCCCGGCCGGCAAGGAGGGCGAGTACTACGGCTTCTACGAGATCAGCGACAAGGGCACCAGCTGGCTCGGGCCGCTGGCGTTCGGCCTGGTGTTCCAGCTCACCAACTCCTACCGGGTGGGCCTGGTCTCCCTGCTGATCTTCTTCGTCGTCGGCTTCCTGCTGCTGCTGGCGGTGCCGATGCGACGGGCCATCCTGGCCGCCGGGAACACCCCGCCGCGGGTGCTCTGAGCCGCCGCCCGGCCCCGGGCGGCCGGGCACTGGATCATGCAGGTCGGGTGCGGTCGTCGATGGGTTAGGCTGCCGGACCGTGACCGACCACGCCGCCGCCCCGACCTGCCTGGCGCGCCCGCTGGGCCCCGACGACCAACCCGCGGGCTGCGCCGCCGCCCGCGGGGTCGACGGGCGGCCGCTGCACGCGGCGGCGCTGCGGTTCTACTGGGGGCCGATGGACTGCGGCAAGTCCACCATGGCGTTGCAGATGAACTACAACCACGCCCGCCAGGGCCGCCGCGGCCTGGTCACCACCCGCATCGACCGGTCGCTGGGCCCGCAGGTCACCACCCGCATCGGGCTGGCACACGAGGCGATCGAAATCACCGACGACCTGGACCTGCGTGCCCTGGTACGCGACACCTGGGCCGAAGGGCTCCGGGTCGACTACCTGATCTGCGACGAGGCGAGCTTCTACAGCGTCGAGCACGTCGAGCAGATGGCCGAACTGGTCGACAGCTACGACGTCGACGTGTACGCGTTCGGCCTGGCCACCGACTTCCGGTCCTGCCTGTTCCCCGCCGCGCAGCGCCTGTTCGAACTGGCCGACCAGGTGGCCCGCATCCAGGTCGAGGTGCTCTGCTGGTGCGGGCGGGAAGGGCTGCTCAACGCCCGGGTCGTCGACGGGCGGGTCGTCCGCGAGGGCGCCCAGGTGGTCATCGGCGACACCGTCGACTCCGCCGAGGTCCGCTACCAGGTGCTGTGCCGCCGCCACTACCGCGCCGGGGAACTCGGCCCCCGACCCTGACCAGCCGGCCGTGTCCCGGCGTTGGACACGGTTTGATCACGACGCCAACCTTTCCGGACCTCTCGCCGCTTCCTCCTGCACGACGGGACGGCGACCGCGCCGCCCCGCCCTGCGCGTACTGGGGGAAACCACGAGATGAGGCTCGCGTTACGACGCGCCCGCGGCGCCCGGGGCCTGCTGCTCGCCGCGGCGGGAGCGACCCTGGTGGCCACGGCCGCGCTCACCGGCCTCGCCGCGTACAACGGCGACGTCGTCGCGTCCGGCACCACCAGCGTCCTGACCGAGGCGACTGCCGAGGAACGGTCGATCCTGGTACGCGGTCCGGCCGGCGGCACCGCCGGCGCGCTGGGCGAACGGGACGCCGCCCTGCGCGCGCACGTCACCGAGAACCTGGCCGGTCTCGAGACGCAGGTCACCGCCGCCGGGTACGCCGCCGGCCGGCAACTGCACGGCGCCACCGGCGACGCCACCCCCGACCCCGGCGGCACCACCTACGCGGCGGTGATGTTCCTCGACGACCTGGAGGCACACGCCCGCCTGCTCGACGGGCGGTGGCCGCAGCCCGCCGCCACCCCGGTGCAGACCGCGCTGGCCGAACCGGTCGCCGCCACGCTGGGCGTGGGTGTCGGTGACCGGATCCCCGTCACCGACGGGTTCACCGGCCGGGTCACCGAGGTGTCCGTGGTGGGCGTGTGGGCGCCGACCGACCCGGCCGACACCTACTGGCGGCTCGCGCCGGAGACACCGACCGGAACCCTGCCCGGATCGGCCACCTACGGCCCGCTGACGGTGCACCGCGACGACTTCTTCACCCACTTCCGGGCCAACGCCTCCGCCGGCTGGCTGGTCGAGCCGAACCTGGCGGCGGTGACCAGCGTCGCGGCGCTGGACCGGCTGGCCGGCAGCGCGCAGGCGGTCACCGCCGGCGCACCGGAGGCCGCCGGGCTGGGTGACTCCGGCACCGCCATCAGCACCCTCGGCGACCTGACGCAGCGCCTGCAGCGGGCCACCCTGGTGGGCCGGTCCGCCCTGGTGACACCGATGCTGCTGGTGGTGGTGCTCGGCGGGTACGCGCTGCTGCTGGTCGCGATGCTGCTCACCGAGCACCGGCGCTCCGAGACCGCGCTGCTGCGCGCCCGCGGCGCCTCGCGCCGGCAACTGGCCGGGCTCACCGCCCGCGAGGCCGCACTGGTCGTGCTCCCCGCCGCCGTGATCGCGCCGCCGCTGGCCACGCTGCTGCTCTCGTACGCCGACCGGATGCCGGCGCTGGCCGGGGTATCGCTGCGCACCGGCGGACCGGACCTGACGTTGTGGCTGGTGGGCGCGCTCGCCGCGGCCGGCTGCGCGCTGGCGATGATCACCCCCGGCCTGCGGCGCGGCACCACCTACGTCGCCGACCAGGCCGCCCGGTCCCGGCCCAGCCGCCGGGGGGTCGTGCAGCGCGCCGGCGTGGACGTCGTGCTGGTGGCGTTGGCGGTGCTGGCCTGGTACCAGCTGCGGCAGTACTCGTCGCCGCTGTCGCGCAGCCGCTCCGGCGCCCTGGACGTGGACCCGTTGCTGGCCGCCGCCCCCACCATCGGTGTGCTGGCCGGGGCGGTGCTCGCGCTGCGGCTGCTGCCGCCGCTGACCCGGCTCGCCGAACGCTGGGTCGACCGCCGGCAGTGGACCGCCACCATGCTGGGCACCTGGCAGGCCGGGCGCCGCCCGCACGCCGGCCCGGTGCTGCTGCTCGCCCTCGCCGTGGCGGTGGGCACGCTCGCCTGGTGCCTGGCCGCCACCAGCGAACGGTCCCTCACCGACCAGGCCGAACACCAGGTGGGCGGACGTGCGGCTGGTCGAGGAGGGCGGCTCCGCCGCCGACGACCGGGCCGATCACATCGGCGCGCTGCCCGGCACCGGGACGGCCCTGGCAGCGTGGCGCGAGCCGTTCCGGCTCGGGTCGGCGTCCGTACCGGCGTCCCTGGTGGCGCTCGACGCCGCCGCCGCCGACGAGGTGGTGCGGTTGCGACCCGACCTGGCCGATCGGGACGTGTTCGGCGCGCTGGCCGACGCGCGGGTCGCCGGGCCGGTGACCGAGCTGCCGGCCGGCGCCCGCCAGCTGAGCGGGCAGGTGTCGATCCGCGTGAAGGGCCAGGGCGAGTCCCCGTCGGTACGCACGTACGCGGTGCTGGTCGAGCCGCGCGGCGGGCACCGCCGGGTGCCTCTCGGAGCGGTCCGGGACGGCGCGCCGCTGCGCTTCGCCGTGGACCTGCCGGCCGGCCCGGTCCGGCTGGCCGGGTTCACCGTGGACGCCGTCGGCCGGCCCGGCATGACCCTGGACTGGCGCATCCGCGACCTGCGGACCGGCGGCGACGGCCCGCAGGTCCCGGTCGACCTGGGCGGATCGTGGCAGTGGATCGACCGGGTCGGCGGCGTCGGCCCGGCCGCCTTCGAGGACGGCCTGGCGCTGGTGTACTCACCGGAGCAGGGCAGCTCGACGTGGCTCGGCGGCAGCACAGCGCTGCAACTGGCCGTGGTCCGTCCCGCCGAGGAGGGTCCGGTGCCGCTGGTGGCCACCCCGCAGGCACTCGACGCGTTGCGGATCGGGGTCGGCACGCAGACCCGGCTGTTCCTCGCCGGCGGGGAGGTCGACGTACGGATCGTCGGCACCGTCGACTCGGTGCCGGGCAGCACCGAACGCGCGGCGCTGCTGGCCGACCTGCCGTCGCTGTCCACCCGCCTCCTGTACGACCACGCCCTCGTGCGCAGCCCCCAGGAGTGGTGGCTGTCGGTGTCGCCGGCGCAGCGCGACGAGACCGTCGCCGCGGCCGGCGCGCTGGGTGGGCTGCGCGTGCTGGACCGCCAGACGGTCGCCGGTGAGCTGGCCGGTGACCCGTTCGGGGTGGGCGCGCGCGGGGCGCTGTTCGCGGCCGCCCTCGCCGCGGTGCTGCTCGCCGCGGTCGGGGTCGCCGTCGACGTGAGCGCCACCGCGAGGCGCCGCGCCACCGAACTCGCCGTCCTGCACACCCTCGGCGCCGGGCACCGGCTGGTGGCCCGCTCGCTGCTGGCCGAGCAGGCCCTGCTCGCCGGGCTGGGTGTGGTGGTGGGCCTGGCGGTCGGCGTCGGCGTGGCCGCCACGATGGCGCCGCTGGTGATCCTGACCCCGTCGGCGGACCGGCCCATCCCGGAACCGCTGTTGCAGGTCGACTGGCCTCCCGTGGCGGCCACCGGTGTCGGCCTGCTGCTGCTGGCGCTGGCGTTCAGCGCCAGCGTGTCGGCGACCCTGCGGCGGCGCCTGGCCGCCACCCAGCTGCGGATCGGAGAGGACCGGTGAGCGCCGTGCGGCGGGGCGAGGACAGGCGGTCGCGGCGGCGCGGCGCCGGACCGCTGCGACGGGTGCGGGCCTTCGCCGCGCAGGCCGGCCTGCTGGCCGTGCTCGGGCTGGTCGCGGCCGTGCTGCTCACCGCCGGGCCGCGGCTCACCACCGAGTACGCCGACCGCGGCCTGCGGCACGACGTGGCGGCGCTGCCGCACCTGATCCGTGACGTCACCATCAGCTCCCCCGGGCTGGAGGGCGGGCCGGCCGCCGCGCCGGCCCAGGGGGACCGGCTCGCCGCCGCGCTGCCCGCGCCGTTGCCCGGCCTGGTCAGCCAGCGGTGGCAGGCGGCCGGGATCCTTCCGGCCTCGTTGACCGCCAGCGGTGACGCCCCGCCGATGAACGGCGGCGCCGTCAAGCAGTTCGGCGTCCGGCAGCAGACCGGGGTGACCGACGCCGCCGACCTGCGCGCCGGCGCGTGGCCGCGGTTCACCCAGGGGCAGCCCGTCCAGGTGGCGGTCTCCGAACGGGTCGCCGAGGTGTTCGCGTTGCGACCCGGCGACCGGCTGCGCTTCGCCGGTCGCGGTCCCGGCGCCGGGGAGGCGGTGGTGAGCGGGATCTTCGCGCCCCGCCAGAGCACCGACCCGGTCTGGGACGACCTGCGCTACGCCCTGGACCCGTTCGTGCCGGCCGTCGACGGCGAGCCGTACATCGCCGTGGCCGTCACCGACCGGTACGGGATCGCGGCGCTGTCCGACGCCACGGCGACCCCTCGGACGTACAGCTGGCGGTACCGGCTGGACACCGGCGGTCTCAACACCGTGAACCTCGACGCGGTGGCCACCGCCGTGGCCGAGACCCGGCGCACGCAGTGGCTGCCCGACTCCACCGTGCAAACCGGCCTGGACAACGCCCTGGTGGGCTTCGCGGAGCAGCTGGCCACGGTACGCGCGCTGGTGGCCGTCGTGCAGGCGGGCCTGGTGGCCAGCCTGCTCGGGCTGATCGTGCTGGCCGCGACGCTGACCGTGCAGCGCCGCCGGGAGGAGCTGGCGCTGTTGCGGTCCCGGGGCGCGTCGCTGGGCGCGGTCGGTCGCCGTCTCACCGCCGAGGCGGTGCTCGTGCAGCCGCTCGCGGTGGCCACCGGCTGGCTGGTCGGCTCCCGGGTGCCGGGCCGCGCTGACGGCGTGCCGTGGACCGTGCTGGCCCTGGCCGTGTTGACCACCGCCGTGGTCCCGGTGCTGGCGATGTTCGGCCAGCGGCGGGTCACGTTCGTCGCCCGGCGGCAGGACCTCACCCGGGCCCGGCCGTCGGCGCGGCGGCTCACCGCCGAGGTCACCGTGCTCGCCGCCGCCGTCGCCGGGGTGCTGTTGCTGCGCCGCCGGGGCCTGGACACCGACGTGGGCGTGGACGTGTTCCTCGTGTCGGTGCCGGTGCTGCTGGCGGTCGCGGCGGCACTGGTGGCGCTGCGGCTGCTGCCCTGGCCGCTGCGGCTGGTCGACCGGCTCGCCGCCCGGGCCCGCGGCGCGCTGGTGTTCCTCGGCGCCGCGCGGGGCGGGCG
>JAEYGD010000401.1 GCA_023402505.1 Actinomycetes bacterium | reverse complement strand
CCGCCGGCCCCGGACCGGCGGCGGCGCACCCGGCGGGAGGCCCTCCCACCGGGACGGACGAAGGGCGGCGATGAGGCGGCGGACCGGACGGCGACCGGGCAACCCGGACACCCGCGAGGCGATCCTGGCGGCGGCGCGGACCGCGTTCGCCGAGCGCGGCTTCGACCGGGCGTCGATCCGTGCCATCGCCGCCGCCGCCGGCGTCGACCCGGCCCTGGTGCACCACTACTTCGGCAGCAAGGACAAGCTCTTCCTGACCGCGATGAACGCGCCGGCCGACCCTCGGGAGCTGCTGCCGGCGGTGGTCGCCGGCGACCCGGACGGCCTGGGTGAGCGGCTGGTCCGGATGTTCGTCGGGTTGTGGGACTCCCCGGCCGGCACCGCCGGTGTGGCCCTGCTCCGCTCGGCGGTGAGCAACGAGTGGACCGCCCGCCTGCTGCGGGAGTTCCTGACCACGCAGGTGCTGCGCCGGGTGCTCGACCACCTCGACCTCGACCCGGCGGAGGTGCCCCTGCGCGGGTCGCTGGTGGCCAGCCAACTGGCCGGGCTGGCCATGATGCGGCACGTCATCAAGCTGGAGCCGGTCGCCTCCGCCGACCCGGAAACCCTGGTCGCCGCGATCGGCCCCACAATCCAGCGCTACCTGACCTCCCCCCTGACCGCCCCCTAACCCCACCCCCACTTCGGCGATCATGGAGTTGTGGTGGGCGCGAACCACCACGTTCGTCACCTCTCGGGCACCACGACTCCATGATCGGCGCGCGGGTAGAAGGGCAGGACGCGGGCCAGGTCGGCTTCGCCGGCCAGCGGCCTCGGGAACGCCAGGCGGGCGCGGCGCGGGGCACCGGGCCGGCCGTACGCGACGAGCAGCCCGTACCGGTCGAGGCGCACCACGCGCGGTGCGGCGCCGGCGTCGCCGAGGCCGAGCTGCCGACGCAGGTACGCCGACAGCGGGCCGGCGTGCTCGCCGAGGTCGGCCAGCAGCGCCGCCTCGACGGCGTGCAGCGGATCCGGCTCGGCCTCGGCGTACGCCTCGGGGTCGATCCGGCGTACCGAACCGGCGCGCTCCCACCGGGCCTCGACGACCTCGAAGCGGTGCAGCCGGAACCGGGTGCCGACGTCGAGCAGGTCGCCGGTGGGATCCACGGCGGCGAAGTCGACCGCCGCGGCACGCGCCTCGGCGCCGTGCAGCTGCCGCGCCCAGCCGGAGACCCAGGCGCGACCGAGCGTCGGCGCCCCGGCCGCCGGGGGCAGGTCGAGCACGTCGAGCACCGCCGCCACCTCGCAGCCGCCGTCGTCCGGCCGCAGCGCGGCGGCGAGGTCGCTCACCACCGGGACCAGCAGCAGGACCCGGCCGTCCGGGTCGGTGACGTGCCGGGCGTGGTGCGGGCCGGGGCGGTGGGCCACGTGGACGAGGCCGGGCAGCCGGCCGGTGACGAGGGTGCGGACGATCTCCGCCGGGCTGGGCCGCATGCACGACCTCCTCAATAGGTTAGGCTCACCTAACTTGGAGGGTAGAGCACCGGCCCGGCCACGTCTACCGGGTCTGCTCCAGCCACGAGGCGTAGAGCTGCCCGTACACCGACTCCGGGTCGCGTACCAGGTCCTCGTGCGGGCCCCGCTGCACGATCCGGCCCCGGTCCACCACGATCACCTCGTCGGCCGCCTGCGCCGTGGAGAGCCGGTGCGCGATGGCCAGCGTCGTCCGGCCCCGGGTCACCGCGTCCAGCGTGCGCTGCAACCGCACCTCGGTGGCCGGGTCGACCGCGCTGGTCGCCTCGTCGAGGACCAGCAGGTCGGGATCGGCGACGTACGCCCGGGCCAGCGCGACCAGCTGCCGCTCCCCCACGCTCAGCGCCTCGCCCCGCTCCCCCACCGGCGTGGCCAGCCCGGCCGGGAGGCCGTCCAGCCAGTCGGCCAGCCCCAGCTCCGAGAAGGCCGCGGCGAGTTGCTCGTCGGTCAGCTCCGGACGGGCGAAGCGGACGTTCTCCCCGACCGTGGCGTCGAACAGGAACCCGTCCTGCGGGACCATCACCACCCGCGAACGCAGCGAGGCGAACCGCACCTGCCGCAGCGGCACCCCGGAGAGCAGCACGTCGCCCTCGGTCGGGTCCATCAACCGGGTCAGCAGCTTCGCGAACGTCGTCTTGCCGCTGCCGGTCTCGCCGACCACCGCCACCCGGCTCTTCGCCGGGATCTCCACCTCGATGTCGTGCAGCACCGGCGCCCCACCCGGGTACGCGAACCCCACCCCGGCGAACCGGATGTCCAGCGGGCCCGGCGGCAGCTCGCGGCCCTGCTCACCCGGGTCCGCGACGTCCGGCGCGACGTCCAGCACGTCCAGCACCCGGCGCCAACCGGCGATCGCGTTCTGCGCCTCGTTGAGCACCTCGGTGGCGATCTGCACCGGCTGGATGAAGAGCGTGACCAGGAACAGGAACGCGGTCACCTCGCCGATGCTCAGCGTCCGGTCCGCGCCGAGGAGCACCCCCAGCACCACCACCCCGGCCAGCGCCACCCCGGCCGCGATCTCCCCGACCGAGCTGCCCAGGATGCTGATCCGGATCGCCTTCTGCTGGGCCCGCCGCTGGTTGTCGATCGCCTCGTCGAGCCGGCCGGCCGTGCGCCCGGAGATCCCGTACGCCCGGATCACCGGCGCGCCCACCACGCTCTCGGCGATCGCGCCGAGCAGGGTGCCGGTGCGCTGCCGCACCACCCCGTACGCCCCCGCGAGCCGCCGCTGCAGCAGCCGGATCACGAACACCGCCGGGCCGAACGCCGCGTACACCACCAGGGTCAACTGCCAGGAGTACGCCAGCATCACGCCGGTGGTCACCACCAGCTGACCGAGGTTGACCAGCAGGATCACGCCGCCCCACTGGAGGAACTGGGTGATCTGGTCGACGTCGCTGGTCACCCGGGACACCAGCGAACCGCGCCGCTCGGACTGCTGGTGCAGCATCGACAGGTCGTGCACGTGCCGGAAGGCGCGTACCCGCACGTTGGCCAGCGCGGTCTCGCTGACCGTGAACAACCGGCGCATCATCAGGTAACCGCAGGTGGTGGTGACGACGAGGACCGCCGCGGTGACCGTGACGACCGTCCACACCACGGTCAGGTCCAGGCCGCCGGCGATCCCGTTGTCGATGCCCTGCTGCACCGCCACCGGCACGGCCGCCCGGCCGACCATGTAGACCAGCGCCAGGCCGATCGTGCCGGCCAGCCCGATCCGCAGCTCCGGGGAGAGCGCCAGACCGCGCCGCAGCGTCCGCCAGGTCGACTCGGCCGCCTCCGGCGCCTCGGTGGCCGCGCTCACCGGGTCCGCCCTCCGTTCACGACCGCGGGGCTCGCGAGCTCACTCCTCGCGCTCACCGGGCTCCCCCTCCGTTCACGACTGCGGGGCTCGCGAGCTCACTCCTCGCGCTCACCGGTCCACCTCCATCTCGAGGCCGGACGCCAGCGGCGCCGGGACCTCGTCGTACGTCTGCTGCTGGGCCTGCTCGACCTCGGCCTGCTCGTAGGCGGTGACCAGGTCGGCGTAGGTGGGAACGGTGGCGAGCAACTCGGCGTGCGTGCCCCGGGCCACCACCCGGCCCTGCTCCAGGTAGATCACCTCGTCGGCGAGCGCGATGGTCGCCCGGCGGTACGCGACCACCAGGATCGACGCCGCGGCGGACCCCGGGTCGCCGGCCGACGAGCGCAGCCCGGCGAGGATCGCCGCCTCCACCCGGGGGTCGACGGCGCTGGTCGCGTCGTCCAGCACCAGCAGGCGTGGCCGGCCGGCCAGGGCCCGGGCCAGGGTGAGCCGCTGCCGCTGCCCGCCGGAGAGCGAGGTGCCCCGCTCGCCGACCCGGGTGTCCAGCCCGTCGGGAAGGGCGGCGACGAAGCCGTCGGCTTCGGCCAGCCGCAGCGCCGCCCAGACCTCGTCGTCGCCGATGCCCGGCCGGTCGAGGCTGATGTTGGCCCGGACCGTGTCGTCGAAGACGAACGGGACCTGCGCGACGAGCGCGACTGTGCGGGCCAGCGAGTCGGCGGTGAACTCCCGCACGTCCACCCCGTCGATCTCGACCGTGCCGGCGCGCGGGTCGACCAGCCGGACGGCGAGCGAGGCGATCGTGGACTTCCCGGCGCCGGTCGGGCCGACCAGCGCCACCGTCCGTCCCGGCGGAACCGTGAAGCTGACCTCGCCGAGCACCTCGGCGCCGGGCAGGTGCGCCTCGGCCGGCTCGTACGCGAAGTGCACGTCGCGGAAGGTGAGCGTGGCCGGCGCCCGCCCGGCCGGGTCGAGCACGGTGTCGCCGTACGGCATTTCGCCGGTGGCGTCGAGCACCCGGCGGACCCGTTCCCAGCCGGCGACGCTGCGGGGCAGCTCGGCGAGCACCCAGCCGATGGCGCGTACGGGGAACGCCAGCACGGTGAACAGGAACGCCACGCTGACCAGCTCGGCGACGCTGATCGCGCCCTGCCGCAGCCGGATCGTGCCGACCACCAGCACGGCGAGGGTGCCCAGGCTGGGCAGGGCCTCCAGCATCGGGTCGAATACGCCGCGCAGCCGCCCGACGGAGACCAGCGCGTCGCGCAGCTCGCGGGCGCGGTCGGCGAACCGTTCGGTCTCCTGCGCCTCCCGGCCCATCGTCTTGACCACCAGCGCGCCGTCGAAGCTCTCGTGGGCGATGCCGCTCACCTCGGCGCGCAGCCGTTGGGCACGGGCCTGCCGCGGCGCCATCCGCCGGGAGTAGACGACGTTGAGCGCGAAGAGCGCCGGGAAGACGCCCAGGCCGACCAGTGCGAGCGCCCAGTCGGTGACGAACAGCGACGCCACCGCGCCGACCAGCATGACCAGGGTGCCGACGGCGAACGGCAGGGGCGCGATCGGGTACCAGGCCGCCTCGACGTCGGAGTTGGCGTTGGACAGCAGGGTGCCGGTGGCGTTGCGGTGGTGCCAGGACAGCGGCAGGTCGAGGTAGCGGCGGGTGACCCGGCGGCGGTAGGCGGCCTGGAGCCGGAACTGCATGTAACCTGCGCCGAGCCGTCGGCCGAAGATCCCGACCACCCGCAGCAGGCTGATGGCGAACAGCGCGACGGCGGCCAGGGCGAGCGCGCCGACCTCGACCGACCCGTCGGCGACGGCCGGTACGACCACCTCGCCGACGACCGCCCCGACCACGTACGCGCTGGCGATCACCATCAACCCGAACAGCACGCTGCCGGTCACCGCCACCGCGAAGATCCTCGGCTGTTCCCGGATCGCCCGGCCGAGGACGACCAGCCCCCGCCAGAGCACGTCCCGACTCGTCCCGCTCGCCACGCTCTCCCCCGCCGTAAGCCGCAATTTTCTCTCCCATCCTTACCTGTCGGGGCCCGGTCCGCCGCCCCGGGACGACATGTCCACCGTCACCCCGCGCCGGCCCGGGGCGAGCGCCCCCGCGCCGGCCGGCAGCACGCTCCTTCGGGGAAACTGCTGCCTCGGCGCGAGTCGAGGCAGCAACATCCCGAAGTTGTGCGGGCCCGGGCGGGTCGCGGCATGATGCCTCCGCCTGCCGGCGCCGGGCTCAGGCCCTACGATCGACGTCATGCCGCGGTACGCCCGATCGGAGCGCGAGGCGCTCGCCGATCTCTTCCAGACGCTCGGACCGGACGCACCGACGCTCAACGAGGGCTGGTGCGCCCGCGATCTGGCCGCCCACCTGGTGCTGCGGGAGCGGCGCCCGGACGCGGCCGGCGGGATCCTGCTCCCGCCGCTGCGGGGGCACGCCGAGCGGGTCCGCCGGCGGCTCGCCGCCCGCCCGTGGGCGCACCTGGTCGACCAGGTGCGCCGACCGCCGGTGTGGAGCCCGGTCAGCAACCCGCTGACCGACGAGCTCGCCAACACGATGGAGTTCTTCATCCACCACGAGGACGTCCGTCGCGCCGGCTCCGGCTGGCAGCCCCGGGACCTGCCCGCCGGGTTGCAGCGGGCACTGTGGCGGCGCGCGAGCGGGCTGGCCCGGCTGGCGCTGCGCCGCTTCCCGGCCGCCGTGCTCGTGCAGGCGCCGGGTTACGGGGAGCTGTCGGCCGGCCGGGGTGGCGAGCCGGTCCGGCTCGTCGCCGCGCCCGGGGAACTCGTGTTGTTCCTGAGCGGCCGGCAGCGCGCGGCGCGGGTACAGGTCGACGGTCCGGGTGCGGTGGCGGACCGGCTGCGCGGCGCCCGCCTGGGCTTATGACAGGGCGTGTCCGAACGGTCACGCATATCGATGGGATTCGCTCCACCCACTGATCCGGGCCGATCCCCGCCTCCCGTACGCTGTGCCGCGCCGCCACCCCGGGCGGCTCGACAGGGGGCAGCATGCGGACCTTCGCGGTCTCGGCGCTGCGTGAACCCCCCTTCCCCGCCGGACGCCACGTCGACACCGAGCGGATGGGCGGGGAGAGCATCGCGTGGGCGCAACGCTTCGGCCTGGTCACCAGCGGGCACCGGCTGCGCCGGGCCGACGCCGCCGGCCTCGCCGGACGCGCCTGCCCCGCCGGCCCGGCGGACCGCCTGCGCCTGCTGACGGACCTGATC
>JAEYGD010000391.1 GCA_023402505.1 Actinomycetes bacterium | reverse complement strand
AACCGGACCGGGACGCCCGGCGAGTAGAGCACGCTGGCCGGCGGTCCGGCCGGTGGCGGCAGCCCGGCGGCGGTGACCAGCTCGTCGTCGAGGTGCAGCAGCTCGGCCCGGTGCAGCGGCCAGCGGGGATGCCAGTTCGGCAGGTGCAGCGTGCGTCCGTACGCGCGGGTGTGCAGCCCCCACCGGGCGGTGACGAAGTGCTCCAGCGGGCTCGGCTCGGCGATCGGCGGGCCGACCGAGACCACCATCCGGCTGCGCGCGCCGGCCGGGCCGGGCCAGCGGCGCCGGCAGCGGTAGGTGAGCCGGTCGCCGTCGCGGTCCAGCCGCATCGCCGACCACAGGTACGGCAGGCGCAGGGTGGCCCGGGCGACGAGCACCGGGACCAGGCGGGACGCGTCGAGCGAGCGGAACACCACGGCGCGCCGACCGGCGCCGTCGACCGAGTACAGCCGGACGTTCGTCTCGCAGAAGCTGCCGAGGTACGGCACGCCCGGCCCGCGGCCCAGGCCCAGCCCGACCATGCGGAAGCCGATCAGGCCGACGTAGGTCAGCCCGTCGAGGGTGTCCGGGCGGGTTTCGGCCGGCAGCAGAGGCGCGACGAGGTCCGGTGCGACACCCCAGTGCAGGAAGGTGAGGTCCACCCAGCGCTGCCGCAGGGTCGTACGCCGGAACCGCTGCTCGGGGGCGCACTCGACCGGCTCGACGTCCACGCCCTCCGATCCTGCCCGCCGCGCCCGGCGACGGCACGCCGTCGCGTTCCGGCGCGTCACCGGACTTCTGGATGCATTCAAGAAGAAAGTGCCGCATACTGCCCTGCGTGGCCAGGACATCGGAGTTCGAGCGCCTCCTGCGGGGCACCGCGCTGCGCGTGACCCGGCCGCGGCTGGCGGTGCTGGCCGCGGTGCACGCGCATCCGCACGCCGACACCGCCTCGATCTTCGGGGCGGTACGCAGGGAGCTGCCCGAGGTGTCCCACCAGGCGGTGTACGACGTGCTGGCGGCCCTGACCGCCGCCGGCCTGGTACGGCGGATCGAGCCGGCCGGCTCGGTGGCCCGCTACGAGGCGCGGGTCGGCGACAACCACCACCACGTCGTCTGCCGGTCGTGCGGCGCCGTCGCCGACGTCGACTGCGCCGTCGGCGAGTCGCCCTGCCTGACCGCGTCCGACGACCGCGGCTTCTCGATCGACGAGGCCGAGGTCACCTACTGGGGCGTCTGCCCCGCATGTGTCACGGCGCCAGCAACCCGATGACCGTACGACGAGCAGGAGGAAGGACCGACGTGCCCGAGCACGGCAGCGAGAGCGAGAACCCGGCAATCCCCGCCCCCACCCCGAAGCCGGCCCGGCGGCCGAGGACCAACCAGGACTGGTGGCCGAACCAGCTGAACCTGCAGGTCCTGCACCAGCATTCCCCCCGGGCCAACCCGATGGACCCGGGCTTCAGCTACGCCGAGGAGTTCAAGAAGCTCGACGTGGAGGAGTTGAAGCGCGACGTCTTCGAGGTCATGACGACGTCGCAGGACTGGTGGCCGGCCGACTACGGGCACTACGGCCCGCTGTTCATCCGGATGAGCTGGCACTCCGCCGGCACGTACCGGGTCGAGGACGGCCGCGGCGGTGGCGGGGACGGCGCCCAGCGCTTCGCGCCGCTCAACAGCTGGCCGGACAACGCGAACCTCGACAAGGCGCGCCGGCTGCTCTGGCCGGTCAAGCAGAAGTACGGGCGGAAGATCTCCTGGGCCGACCTGCTGGTCTTCGCCGGCAACTGCGCGCTGGAGTCGATGGGCTTCAAGACGTTCGGCTTCGGCTTCGGCCGCGAGGACGTCTGGGAGCCCGAGGAGATCTTCTGGGGGCCGGAGGACACCTGGCTCGGCGACGAGCGCTACAGCGGCGACCGGGACCTGGCCGGGCCGCTCGGCGCGGTGCAGATGGGCCTGATCTACGTCAACCCGGAGGGGCCCAACGGCACCCCCGACCCCCTCGCCTCGGCGCGGGACATCCGGGAGACGTTCCGCCGGATGGCCATGAACGACGAGGAGACGGTCGCGCTGATCGCCGGCGGGCACACGTTCGGCAAGACCCACGGCGCCGCCCGCGCCGACGAGTACCTCGGCCCCGAGCCGGAGGGCGCTCCGCTGGAGGCGCAGGGGCTCGGCTGGAAGAACACCTACGGCAGCGGCAACGGACCGGACACGATCACCAGCGGGCTCGAGGGCGCGTGGACGCCCACGCCGACCACGTGGGACAACAGCTTCTTCGAAACGCTCTTCGGCTTCGAGTGGGAGGTCTGCGAGAGCCCTGCCGGCGCGAAGCAGTGGAAGCCGAAGGACGGGGCGGGCGCCGACGCGGTCCCGGCCGCCCACGACCCGTCGGTCCGCTACGCCCCGATGATGTCGACGGCGGACCTGGCGCTGCGCGCCGACCCGACGTACGAGCAGATCTCGCGGCGCTTCATGGCGAACCCGGACGAGTTCGCCGACGCGTTCGCGCGGGCCTGGTACAAGCTGCTGCACCGCGACATGGGCCCGGTGTCCCGCTACCTCGGCCCGTGGGTGCCGGAGCCGCAGCTGTGGCAGGACCCGGTGCCCGCGGTGGACCACGAGCTGGTCTCCGACGAGGACGTCACCGCCCTCAAGCGCCGGCTCCTCGACTCCGGGCTGTCCGTCGCCCAGCTGGCCCGTACGGCGTGGGCGTCGGCGGCGAGCTTCCGCGGCACCGACATGCGCGGCGGGGCCAACGGTGCCCGGATCCGGCTGGAGCCGCAGCGCAAGTGGGAGGTCAACGAGCCGGCCCAGCTCGCCACGGTCCTCGGCACGCTGGAACGGATCCAGCGGGAGTTCAACGACGCCCAGTCCGGCGGGAAGCGGATCTCGCTGGCCGACCTGATCGTCCTGGGCGGGTGCGCGGCCGTCGAGCAGGCGGCCCGCGACGCCGGGCACGAGGTCACGGTGCCGTTCGCGCCGGGGCGTACGGACGCCACGCAGGAGCAGACCGACGTCGAGTCGTTCGCCGTGCTCGAACCGGGGGCCGACGGATTCCGCAACTACCTGCGGGCCGGGCAGAAGCTGTCCCCGGAGACGCTGCTGCTGGACCGGGCGAACCTGCTGACGCTGACCGCGCCGGAGATGACGGTGCTGGTCGGCGGGATGCGGGCGTTGAACGCCAACGTGGGGCAGGCGCCGCACGGCGTCCTCACCGACCGCCCGGAGACGCTGACCACCGATTTCTTCCGGAACCTGCTGGACAGCGGTACGGAGTGGACGGTGTCCGAGTCGGCCGAGAACGTGTACGAGGGCCGGGACCGGGCCACCGGCGAGGTCCGGTGGACCGCCACCGCCGTCGATCTGGTCTTCGGCGCCAACTCCCAGCTCCGCGGGATCGCCGAGGTGTACGCGGCCACCGACGGGCAGGAGAAGTTCGTGCGGGACTTCGTCGCCGCGTGGGTCAAGGTCATGAACCTGGACCGGTTCGACCTGGCCTGAGCGCGGTGGGCCCCGGTCCGGGCAGGTCGTGACCGGGGCTCACCCGCTCCGACTCGAAGAGGTGGTGGAAGCGGACGTGTCACCGCCTCCCCGGGGGGACGTCACGTCCGGTGACGTGGTGGAGTTGCGGGTGCACGGGGTCGCCGGTGCCAGCCCGGCGCGGGTGCTGGGCCGTCGGCTGGTCGACCGGGTCGCCGGCGACCACCGTGCCGGGTTCTACCGTCCCCGGCAGCCGGACGCGACCGGGCCGGGCGGGGTGGTGCCGGAGGCGTACCGGTGGGCCGACCTGCCGTCGGGCACCGCCGGCCGGACCCTGTCGCTGGTCTTCCTGCTGCCGTTCATGTTCAGCAACATGGCGGTGTGGATGCGCCCGCCCGGTCGCGGGTCGGGCGTCACGGTGCTGTGCCGGCTGCTGGCCCTCGACCTGACCCTGGTGTACGTGCTGTCGGCCGCCGGGGTCGCCCTGGACCTGTTCGCCTGGCGGTGCCTGGGCTCGCCGGACTGCCTCGCCCGCCGCGACTGGCTGGGTGAGCAGCCGGCCGGGCCGCGCCTGGCGGTGCTGGCCGTGGTCCCGGTCGCCGTGATCGGGCTGCTCTGGTCGCTGAGCGCCCGCACCCGCCACCCGTACGAGGCGGTCCCGGCGTCCCGGACCGACCCGGCCGGCCGCCTCGACGGTCTCGACGGCCTCGCCGGGTGGGACCGCATGCCGGTGGTGCGGCGGTTGCGGGCGCTGCACGTCGCCGCCGGGTTGGCGGTGCTGGACCTGACCCTGCTGACCGCGCGCGGCGCCGGTGGCGTCTCCGCCGGTACGGGGGTCCTGCTCGGGCTCGCCGGCGCGGTGCTCGCCGCCGTGGTGGTGCTGCTCTGCGCCACCGGCCCGCTGGAGCGGGCGGCCCGCCGGACGGACCGGTTGACCTCGGCGCTGTGCGTCACCGCCGGCGGGCTGACGGTGGTGACGCTGGCGGCCGTCGCGCTGGACCCGGTGCCGTGGTCGCGATCGGCGGGGCTGCCCGGGTACGACCGGCTGGTCGCCGTCGTGTTCCTCACCGAGATGGCACTGGTGGTCGCGCTGGGCGTGCGGGTGCTGTGGGGGCGGGCCGGGGGGGCCCGCCGGCCGGGGCTGCGGGGCGGGTTGGGCGCGCCCGTCGTCGGGGCCGTCGCGGTGGGTCTCGCGGCGGCACTCTGCGCCGAGGCGGTCTACCTGGCCGCGTACGTCCTCATGCCCGGTCCCGGCGCGGCGCGCCCGGACGCGCTGATGGCGCCGCCGCCGGCGTACCAGTGGGCGGTGCTCAGCTTCGTCGTCACGGTGACCGCCGCGACGGCGATCGGCGGCGCGGCGACCCTGGTCTCCATGCGGCGGCGGCGCCGGGCGGCGGCGGCGATCGTCGCCCGGGACTTCCCGGCGGCCCCGGCGGGGGCGGCCGGGCGGACGCGGCGGGTCGAGCGGACCATCACCCGGGCCCGGTTCACCGAGCAGCTCGGGACGCTGGCCGTCGCGTACGCGTGCCTCGCCCCGGTCGGGCTCGCGGCGGCGGTGTTCGGGGTGGCCGGGGTGGAGCCGGTGCCGTTCGCGGAGCGCCACCTGGGCCTGCCGGCGGGTGCGGTGCCGGCGGCGCTGGCCGCCGGCAGCTACGCCACCGCGGGCGTCGTCGTCGTGCTGGTGGTGGGCGGGTTGTTCGCGTACCGCACGGCGGGGTTCCGACGGTACGTGGGCGTGCTGTGGGACCTGGGCACGTTCTGGCCCCGGGCGGCGCACCCGTTCGCGCCGCCCAGCTACGCCGAACGTGCGGTGCCGGAGCTGGCCGAGCGGATCAGCTACCTCACCGGACGCCACGCCGGCGTGGTGTTGACCGGGCACAGTCACGGCTCGGTGCTGCTGGCCACGACCGTGCTGCGGCTGCCGCCCCGGGTCAGCCGGCAGGTGGCGCTGTTGACGCACGGCTCGCCGCTGAACCGCCTCTACGCGCGGCTGTTCCCCGCGTACCTGGGCGAGGACGTGCTGCGCGAGGTCGGCGAGCGGATCGACTGGCGATGGGTGAACCTGTGGCGGGACACCGACTTCGTGGGCGGCTGGGTCCTGTCCGGGCACCGGTACGGGGAGCCGCCCACGGTCCCCGGACCGGGCGGCCGGGTGGACCGCCGCCTGCGTGATCCGCAGGACGTGGCGCCGCCGCCGGGCGGTGGCGACCCACCGCCGATCGCCGGGCACTGGCCGTGCGAGTCCGACGAGCGGTTCGGTGCCGCCGTGCGGGAGCTGGCCGCCCGGCTGCGCGCGGCGGACCGGCCCTGACCGGCGGTCCGCCGCGGCCGGTGGGCTCAGCGCAGCGACCGGAAGGCGGTACGCAGCTCGTCGGTGAGCAGGTCCGGCTGTTCCCAGGCGGCGAAGTGCCCGCCGCGCGGCAGCCGGTTGTAGTGGATGAGGTTCGGGTAGGCCCGCTCCGCCCAGCTGCGCGGGGCCTCGTACAGCTCGTCGGGGAAGACGCTCACCGCGACCGGCACGGTGACGCCCTTGGCGGCGAAGAAGGACAGCTGGTTCTCCGCGTACAGGCGGGCGGCGGAGATCCCGCTGTTGGTCAGCCAGAAGAGCGTGATGTTGTCCAGGACGTCGTCCCGGGACAGGCCGACGCGTTCGCCGGCGAAGGCCCGGCAGATCAGGTCCAGGCTGGCCGCGTCGTGGTCGAGCAGGTAGCTGGCCAGGGCGACGGGCGAGTCCGCGAGCCCGGTCAGTGTCTCCGGTCGGGTGCCCATCATCAGGGCGTAGGCGGAGTGCTTCCAGAAGAAGTCGAGCTGCGCGCAGGTCCGCTTCTCCTCGGCCGAGAGGTCCGGTGGCAGCTTGCCGAGGGCATCGTTGGCCCCGGTGATGTCGGACTGGAACAGCGCGTCGATGTCCGGCGGGACGACCCCCGGCATGTTGGTGTGGATGCCGAGCAGTTCCGGCGGTGCCTGGAGGCCGATGAGGTCGGTGACGAGCGCGCCCCAGTCGCCGCCCTGTGCCACGTACCGGTCGTAGCCGAGGCGCCGCATCAGCTCGATCCAGGCGCGGGCGATGTGCTCGGCGTCCCAACCGGGTGCGGTCGGCTTGCCCGAGAAGCCGTAGCCGGGCATCGACGGGATCACCAGGTGGAAGGCGTCGGAGGCGGCACCGCCGTGCGCGGTGGGATCGGTCAGCGGGCCGATCAGCTTCAGCTGCTCGATGACCGAACCGGGCCACCCGTGCGTGACGATCAGCGGCAGCGCGTCCTCGTGCTTCGACCGGACGTGGATGAAGTGGATGTCCAGGCCGTCGATCTCGGTGACGAAGTTCGGTACGGCGTTGAGCCGCGCCTCGACCGTGCGCCAGTCGTACTCGTTCTCCCAGTAGTTGGCGAGCGCCTGGATCGTCGCGAGCGGCACGCCCTGCGACTGGTCGTCCACCGTCTCCTTCTCGGGCCAGCGGGTCGCCGCGATGCGCTGCCGCAGTGCCTGCAGGTCCGCTTCCGGGACCTCGATCCGGAACGGCCGGATGTCGGTGGACTGGCGGGTCAGGGTCTTGACGGCCACGTCGGTCTCCTTCGCGTCGGGTCGGTTCCCACGACGGGCGGTTCCCACTACGGGCGGTTCTCGCCACGCCGGGGCAGCTTCCAGTCGGGGCGGACGAAGTGGCAGGTGTAACCGCCGGGGTTGCGCTCCAGGTAGTCCTGGTGCTCCGGCTCGGCCTCCCAGAACGGGCCGGCCGGGCTCACCTCGGTGACCACCTTTCCGGGCCAGAGGCCGGAGGCGTCCACGTCGGCGATGGTGTCCTCGGCCTCCTTGCGCTGCCGGTCGTCGAGGTAGAAGATGGCCGACCGGTAGCTCTCTCCCACGTCGTTGCCCTGCCGGTTCTTCGTGGTCGGGTCGTGGACCTGGAAGAAGAACTCGAGCAGGTCCCGGTAGGACAGTTGGTCCGGGTCGTAGACGATCTCGATGGCCTCGGCGTGCGAGCCGTGGTTGTGGTACGTGGCGTTCGGCACGTCCCCACCGGTGTAGCCGACGCGGGTGCCGACCACGCCGGGCCGTTTCCGGATGAGGTCCTGCATCCCCCAGAAGCAGCCGCCGGCCAGGATCGCCTTCTCCGTCGTGTCGGTCATCGCTTCCCTCCCCCGTTCGCGTGTCGACCAGCAGGACGCGGCCTACGGGCCGAAGGTGAACACGTACGCGCGCAGGCCGGGCCGGTAGGCGACGAGGGTCAGTACGTGGTCCACCCGCGACGCGCCGGCGACGAGCCGGACCATGCGCGCCCGGTCGACCCGCGCGACCCCGTCCGGGCCCACGTCGGCGCCGCGCTCGTCGCCGATCGGCTCGCCGTCCAGCAGCACCTGGACCTCGGCCGGCCCGGGTCCCGGGTCGACGACGAGGTTCACCTCGCCCGCGTTGAACGGCAGGGCGAGTTCACCGGCCTCGCCGGCCAGCTCGACGTACTCGCCGCCGTTGACCCAGTCGCCGGCCAGGTTGAAGGTGCCCGGCGCCCCGCGGTCGGCACCGAGGTACGTCTCCGGTGTAACGCCGAAGTAGGACGGCTCCCCGGTCGTGGCGAAGTCCCTGGCCTCGGGGCTGACCGGCGGCAGCTTGGTACGCGGCGCCCGGACCTCCAGCAGCCGCCGGACCTCCGACTCCACCCGCTCGTACGCGCCCTCGCCGACCCACCGGTCGACGAGCCGCCCGTCGGCGTCGAAGAGGTACTTCGCCGGCCAGGCGTCGTTGCGCAGCGCCCGCCAGAAGGTGAAGTCGTTGTCGACGGCGACGGGGTAGGTGAGTCCGTGGTCCCGGATCGCCCGGTCGATGTTCTCCGGGCGCCGGCCGAACTCGAACTCGGGCGCGTGCACGCCGATGATGGTCAGGCCCAGGTCGGCGTAGTCGCGGTGCAGCGCCTTGACGTACGGCGCGGTGCGGATCCAGTTGACGCAGGTGTACTCCCAGATGTCCACCAGCACCACCCGGCCACGCAGGTCCTCCGGGGTCAACGGCGGCGAGTTCACCCACCGCTCGACGGTGACCGGAGGAAGCCGAACGGCCAGGTTCGCGGTCACGCCGGCACCCCGGCGGCGGCCGCGCCGACGATCGACTTGTCGTCGTCGTCCTGGACGTAGCCGATCACCATGGCGCGCCGCGGCTCCAGGTCGGGCGGCACCTCGAGGTCGATCCGCCCGCCCATCAGGTTGAGGTCGGTCGACGTGAAGGCGCGCACCACGGCGTCCTGGCGCAGCCTGCGCCCGGCGTTCTCGCCCCGGGGCACCTCGTTCGTCAGGCCGCGTTCCACCACCGCCACGTTCAGCACCGCCCGCTCCGGCGGTTGCTCGGCCCGGTAGTCCACCGCCACCCGGCGCCCGCCGTCGGCCTGCTCGGCCGTCACGGTCAGCGGCGTGGCGGTCGGCTCGACGAGGGCCGCCTTGATCGCGTCGTCCGCCGAGCGGCGGTCGGAGCCGACGAACTCGACGGCACCGTTGACGACCATCTGCGGCGTGTAGAGGCCCCGCGCGTTGAAGGCCCGGGCGTACGCCTCCTGGCGCAGGGTGTGCGCCTCGTTCCCGTACGGGTCGGCCCAGCCCAGGTGGTCCCAGTAGTCCACGTGGAAGCCCAACGCGTAGACCGGCTGCCCCCGCTCCCGGGCGTCGCGGTCGATCTCGGAGAGCACGTCCTCGGCGGGCGGGCAGCTGTTGCAGCCCTGGGAGGTGAACAACTCGACGACGGCGAAGCCGCCACGGGCACTGTTCGACCCGGTGCGCGTGGTGTCCGGCACGGCGCGTCCTCCTCGGTCGGTCCTGGTGGCGTGACCGGCGTTCCCGTTCGGCCCGCGACCATTCCCGGGCGGCGGGGCGCGGCCGTCCTCCGGCCCGCCCGGTCCGGGGCGAAATCGCGTCGCCTCACCGGCATCGTGGATGCGAGGGTTGGGCCATGCCCCAGCCGATCCTGCGCACCGAACGTCTCCTCCTGGTCCCGCTCGCCGACCGCCATCTGGAGCTGGAGGTCCAGCTCGACTCCGACCCCGAGGTACTGCGGTATCTCTACGGCCGGGCACGGTCCAGGGACGAGGTGGTCGAGGCGCACGCACAGCGGCTCGACCTGGCCGGCACGGTGGACGGTCTCGGCTACTGGATGGCGTTCGGCACCCGCGGCGGCGCGCCCGGGTCGGCGCCGCCGGCCGGCGAGGACGCCGGTGACTTCGTCGGGCTGCTGATGCTGCCGCCCGCGCACGGGCCCGACCAGCCGGCCGACCCGACCGTCGCCGAGCTGGGCTACCGCATGGTCCGCCGGTTCTGGCGACGGGGCCTGGCCAGCGAGGCCTCCCGGGCACTGCTGCGGCACGCCTTCGACACCGTCGGGCAGCGCCGCGTGATCGCGCAGACCATGGCGGTCAACACCGGCTCCCGGCGGGTGATGGAGTCCGTCGGCATGCGCTACGTCCGCACGTTCCACCCGTCCTGGGACGACCCGCTGCCTGGCTCGGAGGAGGGCGAGGTCGAGTACGAGATGACCCGCGACATGTGGGCGGCGCTGCGCGGCCAGGCTCGCGTGCAGCGCTCACGCAGCGTGGACATGCCGGGGCCGGTGGGGTCGTCGCAGTAGGCGCCGCCGTTTCCGTCGGTGTGTCGCGGGTTCGGGACGATGTCGCCCGGACGCGGTATGTCTGACTGGCATAAATATTCCCAGCAGTAATAACGCTCGACAGCGAGTTGTTCCCGCCGTGCGTGACGACCGGCCGAGCAGCCACCGGTCACCCCGCCCGGCGGGCACGAGGGAGCCCCGGCCACCGGCCGGGGCTCCCGCTCGGTCACGTGGCCTACGCCGGGGAGAGGCCTTCCGCGAAGTCGTACAGGCTCTTGATGTCGTTGTCGAAGTACGGGCCGTCGAATTGCCCGTTGCCGGGATTGTCGCCGTGGCTCACGACGCTGTTGATGAATCCGAGGCCATTCTGGTCGTTGTATTCCTGGAACCAGGGCCCGCCGCTGGATCCGTACGTCATGTTGCACCACATCCGGATCTGCTGGGCGCCGGCGTGCCAGGTGCCGCTCTGGCAGTAGTACTGGCTCTCGCCACCGCCGAGGTTCGACGGGTAACCCAACGCCGTCACCAGCGGGACGTTGTAGCCCCAGTTCCAGCGCATGCCGTTACCGCCGACGGTCTCGACGACCTTCAGGCCCCAGCTACCGCCGTTGTGCATGATGGCGATGCCCATGTCCTCGTCGTAGCTGCTGTTGTTGACCCACGCGGTGCGGGCGGTCAACTGGTAGGCGACGAACGTGCCGAACGGACGCGCCCCGCTGCGGTACCGCGGCACGAACTGCCAGTTGCGGTACCACTGCCCGCCGCGCCCCTGGTGCACGCAGTGGCCGGCGGTCATGACCAGCCGCCGCTTGCCGCTGGCGACGGTGCTGGCCGAGCACGAGGCGGTGCCACCGGTGGGCGTGGTGAAGTAGACCTTCCCGACGGTCTTGGACTCGTTGAGCTGGATGCTGACGTCGTCGTCGCTGGCGACCCTCGCCTTCACCGGCGCGACCGTGCCCGCCGGGCCCTTGGGCTTCGCCGCCCGGCTCGACCGGTCGGAGGCCCCGACGGGCTTGGCGATGTCCAGGTCGACGGCACTCGCCATGCGCTCCGGCGTCCAGAAGGCGGCGACCTCACGGGCGACCGCCGCGCTGGTGATCGCACGACCGTCCGTGGTGCGGGCGACCGTGGTGGTGTTGCCGCCGGTGCGGTCGGCCCCGGTCGGCTTCGCCTCGACGGCCACCGGGCCGGTCACGACCAGCGCCAGCGCCAGGCTGCTTGTTGCCGACCATCGCAGGATTTGTTTCAAGTGTTGCCCCCTTTTCTCGGTGCCCTGATCGGGCCACCGAAAGGTATCGGCGAAATTGCGGTGATCACAATGAAGGAAATTGCCAGGTAAATGACACTGACTTCTTGGCGACCATGACCACGGCAGCAGAATTATTCGCATCGACCGACCGAATGCCGACACCGCGAAACCATTTATTCATTTGCGAGCCGCCGGCCGCGGAGAATTCGGTTACCGGGGCGGATGGGCCCGGGTCACTCCCACCCGGGATGTGACGGGCTCCTACCGCCGGTACGCGGACCCGGCGGCCTCGCGGAGCGCGGCGAGCGCCGTCCGGGCCGCCGGCGTGTGCTCGACGGCGTCGTGCACGACGACGTGGATCGACCGGACCGGCGTCGGGCGGACCACCCGGACGCTGGTCACGTCGTCGGGCAGGTGTGCCGTGCCGAGCGCGGGGAGCACGGTGAGGCCGATGCCCGCCGCGACGAAGGCGAGCGCGGTCGGGTAGTCGTGCGCCTCGACCTGGAAGGTGGGGCTGAACCCGGCCGCGGTGCAGGCCTCGATGAGGTTGGCGCGGCACCAGCCGCGGGCGAAGTCGTTGTCGACCCAGCGCTCGTCGGCGAGGTCGGCGAGGTCGACCTCGGCGCGGCCGGCGAACCGGTGCCCGGCCGGAAGCACGGCGACGTAGGGGTCGTCGAGGAGGTGGTGGGCGGTGAAGCCGGCACCGGGGTCGAAGTCGGTGCGTGCCACGACCACCTGGACGTCGGCGCGCTCCTCCCGGTTGTCCGGGATGTGTTCGCGCAGTTCCAGGTCGAGCCGGACACCGGGAAGCTCGGTGAGCACGCGCCGCACCACGAGCGGCATCCACGCCGCGCCCACCGACGCGAAGTACGCGATGGACAGCGCGCCGGTGCGGCCGGTTCGCAGGTCCGCGATCAGTGACTCGGCCGCACCGAGCCGGGCGAGCACCCGGTCCGCCTCCGCGGCGAGGGCGTGACCGGCGGCCGTCGGCCGCAGGCCCCGTCCGGCCCGGGCGAGCAGGGTGAGGCCCGTCTCGCGTTGCAGCGCAGTGAGGTGCTGGCTGACGGCGGACGGGGTGTAACCGAGGTTGGCGGCGGCCGCCTGGACGGAACCGGACGCGACGACGGAGCGGAAGACGCGGAGGCGGTGGACGTCGAGCACGCCACAACTGTAAAGCCGTACTGAACTGTTGTGAAGAAACAATAACTGGTGCTGAATCATCGTGCGGACGAGACTCCTCCCATGACCCGCGCACAACTGACCGCCGCCCCGGGCGACGCCCGCACCCGGCCCGAGGACGCGCCCGCCCGCCGGCACCCCCGGGCCAGCTCCTGGCCGACCCTCGCCGCCGCCGGGACGACCGTGCTGCTGTGGGCGTCCGCGTTCGTCGGCATCCGCTTCGCCGGTCACGACTACTCCCCGGGCGCCATGGCGCTGGGCCGCATGCTGGCGGCGTCCGTCGCGCTGACCCTGTTCGTCGCCCTCACCACCGCGCTCCGGCGCGACCGTGCGCGACCCGGACCCGACGGCCCGGCGCCCCGCCGCGCCGCCCTGCCGCGTGGCCGGACCCTGGGTCTGGTCGCACTCTGGGGCGTGGCCTGGTTCGGCGGGTACAACGTGGCGCTCAACGCCGCCGAACGGCTGGTGGACGCCGGGACGGCGGCCCTGCTGGTGTCGGCCGCGCCGATCCTCGTCGCGGTGGCCGCGATCCTCGTCCTGGGCGAGCGGCTCACCGGCCGGCTCGGCGCCGGGGTGGGGATCGCCTTCGCGGGCGTCGCCCTGATCGCGGCCGGCGGTTTCACCGGGCACGTCGACCGGCTCGGCGTCGCGCTGGCCGTGCTGTCCGCCGCGCTGTACGCCTTCGGCGTACTGCTCCAGAAGCGCCTGCTGACTCGGGTCGACGCCGTGACGATGACCTGGCTCGGCGCGCTGGCCGGGACGGCGGCTCTGCTGCCGTTCGCGCCCGCCCTGCTCGCGGAGGTCGCCACGGCCCCGACGCCGGCCACCCTGGGCATGCTGTACCTGGGCGTCTTTCCGACCGCGATCGGCTTTCTCACCTGGGGTTACGTGCTGTCCCGGTGGACTGCGGGACGCACCACGGCCGCCACCTACCTGTCGCCGCCGCTGACCGTGCTGCTGTCGTGGACGGTGCTGGGCGAGGTGCCGGCGCCGCTCGCCCTGCTGGGCGGCGCGCTCTGCCTGACCGGCGTGGTCCTCGCCACGCGCCGCTGACCGACGTTCGCAGGGGTCGGTCGGTCAGCGGCTCGGGCCGACGGCCGGCCCCCGGTCAGCCCACGCCGACCGCGAAGACGTGCTGCTGTCCGAGGGTGCCGGCCGGCAGGGTCACCGACTTCACCGTCTTGCCCGCCTCGACCGGGAAGGTGCTGGCGAAGACGTACGTGTTGATCGTCTGGCGTCCGTGCCGCGCGCTGTTGCGGTAGGAGGTCTGGGCGACGACGGTGTTGCCGTGTCCGACGGCGCGGCTCCCCCCGCCCAGGGTCCAGTCGCTGAAACCGAGGGTGACCTGCCGGGTGGTGCCGTCGGTGTGGGTGATCGTGGCGACGCCGGCGGTGCCGTCGATCCATCCGGTGGCGGCGCCGAGGAAACCGATCTTCGTCGCACCGGCGACGGGTGCCACGGCGATCTGCTGCCCGGCGGAGTGGTAGTTGTCGCGCTCCCCGGCGGCGAGGCCGGGCCAGGTGTAGGTGACGCCGTTGTGGCTGACGGTGGAACCGGCGCGCAGCCCGGCGGCGGCGAGGGCCTGGCGCGAGTAGCTGTAGGTGGCCCGGTCCAGGTCGGCGCCGCCGGGGTAGGCGTCGTCGCTGATGCCCGCGTTGTCGCGGTGACCGCCGAAGCCGACGTCGAAGACGTGGAGCCGGCCACCGGAGACCGTCGCCGGCAGGGTCACCGCGACCACGGTTTCTCCCGGCCCGAGGGGGAACGACGCCGAGTACAGGTAGGTGGGGATGGTCTCCTTGCCGCCGGCGAGGCCCTGGTTGCGGTACGGCATGGCGGCCGCGATGGTGGTGCCGGGCCGCACGGCGCCCTGCCCCGCGGCGAGCGTCCAGTCGCTGAAGGCCAGGTTGACCTGGCGGGTCGTCCCGCCGGCGAGGTGGATCGTCGCGGTGCCGGCCGCGCCGTCGACGTGGCCCTCGGCGCTGCCGAGGACCCCGATCGTGGTGGCGCCGGGCGGGCTGTGCACGGTCAGCCGTTGGCCCTGCGCGACGACGTTGTCCGGTTGGCCGGGCCGGACGTTGGGCCAGGTGTAGGTGATGCCGTTCGTGGTGAACCGGCTTCCCGGGACGATGCCGGCGGCGGCGAGCGCCTCGACCGAGTAGCTCGACGTCCACTGGTCGTAGTTGCTGGAACCGGGCGCGCTGTCCGCGCTGCTGCCGGCGTTGTCCGCGGCGGCGACCGCGTTGCCGCCGTAGGAGGGCGGAGCGGCCTGCGCTCCGGTGCCCCGCGTCGTGTTCGG
The DNA here is from genome assembly GCA_023402505.1 of Actinomycetes bacterium. Classification (GTDB taxonomy): domain Bacteria; phylum Actinomycetota; class Actinomycetes; order Mycobacteriales; family Micromonosporaceae; genus Micromonospora. The sequence continues at coordinate 2,265 of JAEYGD010000391.1, read as the reverse complement.
GGTGCCGGCCAGGACCACGTCGATCGTCCCGCCGGCGGTCAGGGCCGCCGGCGGCAGGTAGTTCCGGTCCCAGACCGCACCGTTGTACTGCATCGACTGGACGTACGGCGCCGCCGCCTGCGCGGCGGGCGCGTTGATCGTCAACGTCGCGCCCCCGGGCAGCGTCACCACGGCCTGCGGGAACAACGGGCTGCCCAGGACGAGGTCGGAGGTGCCCGGCACGGCCGGGTACATCCCGAGCGCCGCCCAGACGTACCACGACGACATCGCGCCGAGGTCGTCGTTGCCGGGCAGGCCGTCGGGGGCGTTGCGGAACAGTTCGGTCTGCACCCGCCGGACGACCTGCTGCGTCTTGTACGGCTGGCCGGTGTACGCGTACAGCCACGGGGCGCCGAAGCTGGGCTCGTTGCCCATCCAGGCGCCCGAGCCGAGGGTGTCGTTCAGCGTGACGAAGTGGGTGTCGAGGTACTGGTTCAGGGCGGTGCCGCCGCCCTTGGCCGCGGCGAGACCGCGTACGTCGAACGGCACCATGAGGGTGTACCGCCAGGAGTTGCCCTCGGCCCAGTCGTCGTAGGAGATGTCCGTCGGATCGAACCCGGGACGCCACTCGCCGGACTGCCGTCGGGGCTGCACGAACCCGCTGGCGGGGTTGAGCAGCCGCTGCCAGCCCTGTGCCCGCGCGGCGAACCGGGCGTGCGTCGCGGTGTCGCCGAGCTGCCGCGCGAAGGCCGCGAGGGCGGAGTCGGCGACGTGGTACTCCATCGAGGTGGCGGTCGTCGCGTTGTGGTTGCAGCAGCCGTAGCCGCCGTCCTCGGGCAGGTAGCCGAGGTTGTCGAGGTAGACGGTGCCCGGACGCGCGTTGCCGGGCCTGGTGGACTGGGCGACCATGGCGTTCAGCGCCTTGCCGGTGTCGAAGTCGCGCGCCCCGAAGGCGTGGACCGAGGCGATGGCGGGAATCGCGGGGTCGCCCACCATCATGTACGACTCGTCGTTGGCCACGGACCACTTCGGCAGCCGCCCGCTGCGGTCGTAGTCGTTGAGCATCGACCGCACCAGGTCGCTGGCTCTCTTAGGCGCCAGCAGCGCCATGAGCTGGACCTGGGTGCGGTAGACGTCCCATCCGGAGAAGTTCGCGTACTGGTCGTCCTGCCCGGTCGGCAGGGTGCGGACCTGGCCGTCGAAGCCGCGGTACTGGCGGTTGGCGTCGCTGAACACGTTGGGGTGCAGCAGCGAGTGGTACAGGGCCGTGTAGAAGATCTTCTGCTCGTCGGCGGTGCCGCCACCGACGCGCACCCGCCCCAGCAACTGGTTCCACGCGGTCCGGGCCGCCGTCCGGACCGTGGCGACGTCCCAGCCGCTCAGGGTGTCCCGGTTCGCCCGGGCGTTCGCGACACTGACATAGGAGATGCCCACCTTGGCCTGCACGACGGAGCCGCTGGGGAAGGTCAGGGCGATGCCGCCGTCGCCGGTGACGAAGGGTCGCGGCGTCCACTTCTGACTGCTCGTGAAGGCGCGGTCGAAGCTGACGGCGAAGTACATCGTGTAGTCGTTGTCCTTGGTGCAGAACCGCCCGTCGGTCACCGAGCCGGTGATCTCCGTCGAGCTCGCCACCGACACGGTCGCGTTCGACGCGGCCGCGCCCGCGCTGGCCTTCACCAGCAGGTTCGCCGCTGGCCCGGACGGGAAGGTGAACCGGCCGAGGGCCGACCGGACGGAGGTGGTCAACTCGGTCCGGACATTGTTGGCCAGGGCCACCGAGTAGTAGCCGACCGACGCCGACTCACCGGTGTGCGAGAAGCCCACCGTCGCGTTGTCCTTGTCCGCGGGCAGGGCGCCGGTGACGGGCAGGAACGGCAGGTTGCCGTACGCGAAGCACCCGGCGCCGCTCATCCGGTTGACGCCGAAGCCGGAGATCGCGGTGGCGGCGTGGTCGTAGCCGCCCCCCGGGATCCGCGGCGCGGTGTCCGGCGCCCACTGGAGCATCCCGAACGGCATGCTCGGTCCCGGGGACGTGTTGCCGGCGTCCTTTCCGGCCGCCGACCGCGTGCCGACCATCGGGTTGACCAGTGCCGCCGGATCCGTCACCAGGGCGACCGCGGCGTGTGCCGGGCCGGCGCCGGGAAGGACGAGTGTGGCGGCGACCAGGGTTGCCGCCAGCACACCTGCGCGTCGTCTCATGGGTGCGCTCCTCACCGGCCGTCGCCGCTCCTCCGGCCGCGATCGTCGAGACGGTACCCGCAAGATCTCCGCTGCGCTGCCCCGCCC
>JAEYGD010000297.1 GCA_023402505.1 Actinomycetes bacterium | reverse complement strand
GCCCAGCCACCGGCCGCTGGCTTCCCGCCGTCCGCCCCGGGCTCGGGCCAGCTCCCACCCACCTCCGGTGCCGGCTTCCCGCCGCCGTCGCCCGCCCCGGCCTCCGGCGGTGGTTTTCCGGCGCCGTCGCCCGCGCCGGCCTCCGGTGCCGGCTTCCCGCCGACGGCCGATCAGCGCCCGCCGGACCTGCCGGGCGGGTACCCGCCACCCGGACCCTTCCCCCCGGCCGGGCCGGTTCCGCCCGGTGCGGCACCGACCAGCGGCCAGTGGGGCGCTCCCGGTGGTTACGCCGCGCCGGCTCCGCCGAAGAAGCGTGGCGGGCGGATCGCGCTGTTCGTCGGGCTGGTGGTGGTGCTCCTGCTCTGCCCATGCCTGGGCCTGGCCGGCTGGGCGGTGTGGCAGGCCGCGAGCGACGACGCTCCGTCGGTGTCGCTTCCGGAGACCTCCTCGGCGCCGGCCCCGCCGACCCGGGACCCGCTGCCGACCGCCGAGCCCAGCCCGACCAGGGACAGGGACGACTTCCGGCGCGGTGACTGCGTGGTCAACGACGGCACGGACGCCGACGCCGAGCTGCGCAAGGTGCCGTGCGGCCCGAACACCTACGAGGTGTTGGTACGGATTCCGGTGTCGACGGACGGCGACCGCTGCCGGGTCATGGCACCGGAGGCGACCGCGAACTACGTGCACGACAACTCGGTGAACCTGCTCGACTACGTGCTCTGCCTCAAGGAGTACCGGTAGCCAAAACTAGGGCTGTCTAGTGTGAACGCTAGACAGCCCTAGTTTCGTGTCGAGAACCCGGACCGTCCCGACACGCCGGTAGCCTCATCTACGGATGTCTAGCCCCGCCGCTAGACGTCCCGATACTCTCCGATGCGTGGATCCGGTCCGCAACCCCTATGCCCCCGGCGCCGGGCAGCGCCCGCCCGAGCTGGCCGGGCGGGGACGTGAGCTGGACGTCTTCGACATCGTGTTGGAACGCGTCGCGCGCGGCCGGCCCGAACGCAGCCTGATGCTCACCGGCCTCCGCGGGGTCGGCAAGACGGTGCTGCTCAACACGCTGCGATCCCAGGCCATCAACCGGCTCTGGGGCAGCGGCAAGATCGAGGCCCGGCCGGACCAGTCGTTACGCCGCCCGATCGCCGCCGCCCTGCACATGGCGGTACGCGAGCTGGCACCCCGGCACCGCGCCCCGGACCGGATCGACGCCTTCCTCGGCGTACTGAAGGCCTTCGCGCAGCGCTCCGCTCCCGCCGGGCGCGGCGGCGCCGCCCCCAAACTGCGGGACCGCTGGCAACCCGGCATCGACGTGCCGGCCGCGAGCGGACGGGCCGACTCCGGTGACATCGAGATCGACCTCGTGGAGCTGCTCTCCGACGCCGCCGGGGTGGCCGCCGACGTGGGCACCGGCATCGCCGTCTTCATCGACGAGATGCAGGACCTCGGCGCCGAGGACGTCTCCGCTCTCTGCGCCGCCTGCCACGAGCTGTCCCAGCTCGGCGCGCCGCTGATCGTGGTCGGCGCCGGGCTGCCACACCTGCCCGCCGTGCTCAGCGCGGCCAAGTCGTACTCCGAGCGGCTCTTCCGCTACCAGCGCATCGACCGGCTCGACCGGATCGCCGCCGACCAGGCGCTCTGCGCGCCCGCCGAGCGCGAGGATGTCGAGTACGAGCAGAAGGCGCTCGACCTGCTCTACGAGAAGTCCGGCGGCTACCCCTACTTCGTCCAGGCGTACGGGAAGGCGACCTGGGACCACGCTCCCCGTTCCCCGATCACCGCCGCCGACGTGCGGGTGGCGGCGCCCGAGGCGGAGGCCGAGCTGGCGGTGGGCTTCTTCGGATCCCGCTTCGAGCGGGCCACCCCGGCCGAACGCGAGTACATGCGCGCCATGGCCACCCTCTCCCTGGTGGACGGCGACCCGGACGGCGGCGGCCGGGACGACATGGACGCGGCCGTGCCGACGGCCGAGATCGCCCGCGCGCTGGGCCGCAAGCCCGCCAGCCTGTCCCCGGCCCGCGACGCCCTGATCAAGAAGGGCCTGATCTACTCCGGTGAGCGCGGCACGGTCGCCTTCACCGTCCCACACTTCGGCCGCTACCTGCGTACCCAGCCGGCCTGACCGCCCACGACACGCCGGCTCGGGTCAGACCCTGGACCAGGGAGCCGGGAAGGCGACCTCGCCCTGCGGGGGCGGCCCTTCGCCGCTGGTGGCCGGGGGCAGCACCAGGGCCTGCCACGGCTCGCCGAGGCCGGACCACGGGCTGGTGAGCCCCATCCGGTCGGCGCGGTCGAAGCCGAACCGCCGGTAGTAGGCCGGGTCGCCGAGCACCACGACGAGCCGCTCGCCCAGCTCGGTGGCCGCGTCCAGGGCGGCCTGCACGACCGCCGTGCCCAGCCCGATGCGCTGCCGGTGCGGGGCGACCGCCACCGGCCCGAGGGCGAGAGCCGGCGCGTCGCCCCGGTCGGAGCGCACCAGCACGCGTGTGAGCAGCGCGTAGGCGACGACCTCGCCGCCGTACTCGGCCACCATGGCGAGCTCCGGGAGCCAGGCCCCGCTGCCGCGCAGCTCGTCGACGAGAGTGACCTCCGGCGGGGTGGTCACGTCGGGCCGGGCGAAGGCGGCCGCCAGCACGCGACGGACCGGGCCGCTGTCGGCCGGGTCCTCCGGCCGGAGCCGCAGTGTCGTCACGCCGGGCACGTTACCCCCCGGCCGAGATCCATCCGCGACGGTCGCTCGAATCGGCGTGGCGGACGTCCACACCGACCGATCCGGATCGGCGGTTGCGGGGGTAGCGGCGGGCGGTACGGGGTATGACTGACCCATGACACCCGTACGCTCACTCGCCCGCGCCATGCTGAGCGGCATCTTCGTGGTCAGTGGGGCACGCAACTTCGCCAACCCGGAACGGCTCGTCACCGCGGCCAAGCCGGTGACCGACCGGGTGACACCCCTGCTGGAGAAGACCCACCCCCGCATCCCCACCGACACCGAGACGTTGATCCGCGCCAACGCGGCCGTGCAGCTCGGTGCCGGCCTGATGCTCGCCACCGGCCGGTTCACCCGACCGGCGGCCCTGGTCCTGGCGGGCACGCTGGTGCCGGTCACCATCGCCGGTCATCCCTTCTGGAGCAACCAGGACCCGGCCCAGCGCAACAACAACCAGGTCCACTTCCTCAAGAACCTCGGCCTCTTCGGCGGGCTCCTGCTCGCCGCCGCCGACACCGAGGGCAAGCCGGGCCTGCGGTGGCGGGCCGGTCACCGGATCGGTCACTCCCGACGTTCTGTGCAGCGAGCTGTCCGTACCGCCCGCCGAGAGGCCCGAATCGCCGTACGATCGGCAGCGACGGCTCGGCGTCTCCCCGGCTGACCTGCGTCGATCCTCCCCTCCGTCGGCTCCACCCGGGTGCACGTCGCGAAATCGGCGAACCACCCGCTAGGCGTTAACGCGGTGGAAATGTCAAAAACTTGTGTGGGATCGGACACGGTCGCATAACGCGGGAGGCACTGACGTGAGGGACCGTTCTAGGCTCCGTACCGGACCTGGACGGCTAGGACGACCTTGGTACGGGGGTGGCCACGCGATGCCGACGACCGTCGGTAGGCGGGTGGACCGCCTCGCTCCGGTCCGTCGCGTCGCACGCGGGATCGATCGCAGGACAGTCGTGCGAGCCGGCGTCGTGATCGCCGTCGCCTATGCCGCGTGGCTCGCGGTCGGCGCGTTCGGGCGGCCGTACAACTTCTTCGACATGAAGATCTACCACGGTGCGGTCGTGTGGTGGGCGAGCGGCCACGAGCTGTACGAGTTCGTCTCCCCCGGCACGACGCTGGGCTTCACGTACCCGCCGTTCGCGGGGCTCGTGATGCTCCCGATGGCGCACCTTCCCGTCGGCCTGGCCGGCCTGGTGAACGCGGCGGCGAGCATCGCGGCGCTGGCCGTCGTCCTGGCCGCGCTGCTACGCCCGATCGTGGACCGGCTCGGCTGGCCGCTCTGGTACACGGTGGCGATCGCCACGCCCCTCGCCGTCGCCCTCGAACCGGGCCGGGAGACCCTCGGCTACGGCCAGGTCAACCTGCTGCTCTTCGCGCTGGTCATGGCCGACCTGATCGGTCTGCGCTGGCGGGCCCGCCGCGGCACCCACGTGGCCCCCTCGGACGGCCCGCTGCTGCGGTTCGTCTACAGCGGCGCCTGGGCCGGCGTCGGCATCGGCCTGGCCACGGCGGTGAAGCTGACCCCCGCCCTCTTCATCGTCTACCTGATGATCACCCGTCAGTGGCGGGCCGCGGCGACCGCCGTCGGCACGGTCGTGGCCGTCACGATCGGCTCGTTCGCCGTCGTCGGTCCCGAGTCGCGGGCGTACTTCGGGGGGGTGCTCTGGCAGACCGAGCGGGTCGGCGCGGCGGACATGACGCCCAACCAGTCGCTGGCCGGGCTGCTCGCCCGCCTCTACGACTCGATCGAGACGCCCGGGCTGCTGTGGTTCGCGTTCGCGGTCCTGCTGCTCGCGCTCGGCCTGTCCCGGGCCGCCAACGCCCGGGCCGACGGCGACGAGCTGACCGCGTTCACGCTGGTCGGGCTCACCACCAACGTGATCAGCCCGATCTCGTGGACGCATCACCTCGTCTGGGTGATCCCGGCCGTCATCGTGCTGGCCGACGCAGCGGTGCGCCGCCGCGAGGCCAGTCGCGGGCTCCTCGCCCGGGGCGGGCTGGGTGGTCTGCCGGGGGTGAACGGCCTGCGCTCCCCGATCTGGTACCCGGCACTGACCGGGCTCCGGCACGGCGCCGCCGCCGTGGGCCTCTACCTGCTGTTCCTGATCTCGCCGATCTGGCCGTACGAGCACCAACTGCCCGAGGTGTCGCACTACCAGGACGGATTCTTCGGCGCGCTCATGGAGAACTCGCTGGCCCTGGCGCTGATCGTGCTGGTCGCCGCGCTGCCGTGGCGGCCGGGGGCCGAGCCGACCTTCTACGGCGAGCGGCCGGGCCGGACGGCCGCGCAGGCCCTTCGCCGCTGACCGGCGCGGGCCGCACCGCACCGGCCAGGCGGGTCAGGTCAGGGGCAGTTCACCCACTCCTCGGTGCCGTCGGCGAACACCTGGCGCTTCCAGATTGGCAACCGCGCCTTCACCTCGTCGACCAACCGGGCACAGGCGGCGAACGCGGCGGCCCGGTGAGCGGTGCTGACCGCCGCTACCAGCGCCGCGTCGCCGATCTCCAGCGGCCCGATGCGGTGCGAGACGGCCACCGCGTACACGTCGGGGTCGGCGGCGATCTCCGCCGCCACCTCGCGCAGCACCCGCTCGGCGTTCGGGTGCCCCTCGTATTCCAGGCTCACCACCGATCGACCGTGGTCGTGGTCGCGGACCACCCCCTGGAAGGACACCACCGCACCGGCACGCCGGTCGGCGACCGCGGCCTCGTGCGCGGCCAGGTCCAGCGGGCGCTCGGTCACCTCGCCGAACGTCACGGGCGGGGCGGTCACGACGCACGCTCCCCGGGCAGCAGCGGCAACGGCAGCACCGGCACCCGGTCGCCCGGCTGCCCCGACGTGCCGGGCCGGATCACCGCGAACCCGTCCGCGCCGGCCAGGCCGCGCAGCATGGCCGACCCGACGTGCCGCAGCGGGTGGGCGGTGCCGGCGACAGGGTCCAGCCGGACCAACGCGAGGTGTGTGTAGTCGCCGCGACCGGGCACCGGCTCCGCGAGCGTCGCGTGCGGAAGCACCGGCATCGGACGGCCGGCCAGACCGGCCAGCAGGGGAGCGACCAGCGACACCAGAGCGACGATCGCGGACTGCGGATTGCCCGGCAGGCCGGCGACGAACCGCACCCGGCCGTCGGCGCCGACCAGCCTCGCCAGCAGCATGGGGAAACCGGGCCGGACGGCGACCGTGTTCACCACGTAGTCCGCTCCCACCGCCTCCAGAGCGGGATGCAGGTGGTCGACCGGACCGTGCATGGTGCCGCCGGTCGTGCAGACCAGGTCGGCGTCCTCGAGCGCCCCCCGCAGCGCCGCCACGTGCTCGGCGAGGGTGTCCGCCACCGGCCCCGCCACGTCGGACGGGCGCACCACGCACCCGTACCGCCGCAGCCAGGCCGGCACCACCGGGCCGAGCGCGTCGCGCACCCGGCCCGCGCCGGGCGGGCCGGCTGTCAGCAGCTCGTCGCCGAAGACCCGCAGCGCCGCGCGCGGCCGCCGCCGCACGCGCAGGCTGTCGTGCCCGCAGGAGGCGGCCAGGCCGATCACCGCCGGGTCCACCGGGGTGCCGGCCGGGAGAAGCTCCTCCCCGGCGTACGCCTCCTCGCCCGGCTCGCGCCACTCCGGCGTCGAGCGGGGGGCACCCATCACCAGCCCGTCGGGCGTGCGGCTCGACTCCTCGACCCGCAGGACCGCGGTGGTGCCGTCGGGGACCATCGCGCCGGTGGCGATCTCGACGGTCGTGCCGTCCTCGGCCAGCGGCGCCGGTGTGCCCCCGGCCAGGACCCGGCCGACCACGTGCCACGGACCGGGACCGCGGACGGCCCAGCCGTCCACGCTGGAGGTGGGGAACGCCGGCAGGGGCGTGCGGGTGGTCAGCGGCTCGGCCAGGGTGTGCCCGTCGATCTCGGCGAGCGGCCGGCTCTCCACGGGCAGCGCGGCGGCCAGGCCCGCCGCGTACACCCGGGAGCGGGCCTCCTCCCACGCCTCGGGCCGGGGCGCGGCGACCGGGACGGCGCCCTGTGCGGTTTCCGTGCTCACCGGACGAGCGTATCGGGGCACTACGACGAACGCGGCCCTAGTGGTCGCCGCCCCGGATCTGGTCGACGGCGTGGGCCAGGATCGGCCCCAGCACGGCCAGCCCGTCGCGGGCGCCGCCGGTCGAGCCGGGCAGGTTCACCACCAGCGTCCGGCCCAGGACGCCGGCGACCCCTCGGGACAGCACCGCGGTGGGCACCCGGTCCCGGCTGTACGCGCGGATCGCCTCCGCTATGCCCGGGATCTCGTGATCGAGCAGCGCCCGCGTCACCTCGGGAGTGCGGTCGGACGGGTTGATGCCGGTGCCGCCGCTGGTCACCACGACGTCGACCCCCTCGGCTGCGGCGGCGCGCAGAGCCGCGCCGACCGGATCGCCGTCCGGCACCACGATCACCGGCTCGTCCACCTCGCAGCCCAGCTCGCGCAGGCCGGCGGCGAGCAGGGGACCGCTGGTGTCCGCGTAGACCCCGGCGGCGGCCCGGTTCGACGCGACGACCACCCGCGCCCGGATCACGGCCGGTCCTCCGGGCGCACCCACTCGCCGGTCTTGCCGCCCTCCTTGCGCAGCACCCGGACCGCCTCCACCGAGGCCGCCGGATCCACCGCCTTCACCATGTCCACCAGCGCCAGCCCCGCCACCGCGACAGCCGTGAGCGCCTCCATCTCGACCCCGGTACGGTCCGCGGTGCGGGCCGTCGCGGTGATCTCGACGGTGTCGTCGGTCAACGTCAGATCGACGGTGACGCCGTGCAGGGCGATGGGATGGCAGAGCGGGATCAGGTCGGGGGTGCGCTTGGCGCCCATGATCCCGGCGAGCCGGCCGACGGCGAGCGCGTCGCCCTTGGGCAACCCGTCGCTGCGCAGCAGGTCCACGACCTCACGGGTGGTGCGGAGCCGTCCGGCGGCGACGGCCAGCCGGCCGGTGACCTGCTTGGCGCTGACGTCGACCATGCGGGCCGCACCGGCCGCGTCGACATGGGTGAGCTGCGCGGAATCCGTCACGTGCGCGAGCCTATCGGCAAGGGAACGGTCTCGAACCGAGAGTGCACGATCGCCACGACGTATCAGTGGTCGACGCAGGCAATGGGTGCAAACACGCTGAGTGCCGGTCGGATCGGGAGCATGAGAACGACGAATGGAAATGCCACTCGCGGTGCGGATTCATTCAAGCACTGTGCGCCAAGCAAGATGCACCTGACGATGCTGCGGCGTTGACGGCCGACAGGATATGGCACGACATCCGATGTCAATGACCACGCGCACTCGCCATTATCAGTGGCGACAGAGAGGGTAAGGACACCGGAACGTCTCGGGGAAATTGCAGAACGTAACGAACCAAGGCCGAATTCTCATCTATCGCTCATACTGACATATATCCCTCCATAATCGGTCTAACCGCGCCTACGCTAACAGCCACCAGACCCGAAGTGGACGAACTTCGGACCTGACCGGAAGGGGCGGCGCCATGTCGGCACACGAGTGGCAGTGAGCGATTGTGGTCACCGGTTGACGCGCCGTAGCCTTGAGCACGGTGAGAGGATCGAACGATCGCAAGACAGAGGCCGAGCGGCAGCTGAGGCTGCACGTCGGCCTCGTCTGCTTTCTGGCCGTCGGCGCTGCAGCAGTGTCGGCACAGCGAATGCTGCGCCTCGACCTGGCCGGCGAGGACCTGGCGCTATCGCTGGCGCTGATGTCGATGGCCGCCCTCGGTGTGGCGATCAAATGGCGGGTACGCATCCGAGCGACTGTGCACGCCATCTCCTGGACGGAAACAGCGATCATCCTGGGTCTGGCCGTCGCGCCCCCGTCGCTCGTCGTCCTGACCACCGGCGTCGGAGTGGCCGCCGCGCTGCTGCTCATCAAGCTGCCGGCACTGAAAACCGCCTTCGGAGTGGCGAAGAGCATGCTGCTCGCGGCCGGAGGCGGGGCCACGTTGACCGCGCTCGGATGGTCATCCGCGGACGGCGACGTCGGCCGGATCATCGTCTTGATCGGTCTCGCCTACGCGGTCACAGTCGTCCTTGACGAGATCCTGACGCTCCCGGTCATCGCACTGGCCACGGGCACCCGAGTCGGCCAGCTCTTCCGCGAAGACATCGGCATGCGTTTCACCAGTGCCCTGGCTCGGTTCGTTCTCATCGTCACGACACTCTTCATCCTGCGCGCCGACCCACGCCTGCTCTTGGCGGTGCCCCCGCTGCTGCTCAGCATGCACCTGCTGTATTCCAACCGCGTTAAGGCCCGCACCGAACAGCAGGCGTGGCAGCGGCTGGCGCGTACCACCGACGCGCTCAACGTCGTCGACCTCGACCGGGTCCTCACCACCGCCGTCACCCAGGCCGCCGAGCTGTTCAGCGCCGACGAGGTCGAGATCGAGCTGCGCGAGGGCGGGCGCACCGTACGCGGCGGCGCCGGCGCCATCACGTACGACGGGCCCACCGGGGAGGCCACGACGGTCGACGGCACCGTGCTCACCACGCCGCTCGAAGGCCACGACCGGGCCGTCGACGTCGGTGTGCTGCGGCTGCGGTTCCGCGGCCCGGTCCAGCTCTCCGAACGCGAGCAGTACACCCTGCGCACCTTCGCGTCGGCACTGTGCACCGCCGTGCGCAACGCGCAGGCGTACGCGGAACTGGCCCGGGTCGCCGACGAGCACGCGTACGCGGCCACCCACGACGCCCTCACCGGCCTGGCCAACCGGCGGCAGCTGCTGGACGAGGGCACCGAGCAGCTCGACACCCGGCACGCGGACGGTGTCACCGCCCTCGTCCTGATCGACCTCAACCACTTCAAGGAGGTCAACGACACGCTGGGGCACGCCGCCGGGGACCAGGTGCTGGTGCAGGTCGCCGAGCGGTTGCGCGGCGCGGCCCAACCCACCGACCTGGTGGCCCGGTTGGGCGGCGACGAGTTCGCCGTCCTCCTGCGCGGCCTGCCCGCCCCGGCGGTGGCCGCGCACCGCGCCGAGGCCCTGATCGGCACGCTGCACGAACCGTTCGACCTCGACGGCATGCGGATCAGCGTGGAGGCGAGTGGCGGCATCGCCGCCGCCCCGGCGACCGGCGGCATCGCCGAGCTGCTCCGCCGCGCGGACGTCGCGATGTACCAGGCGAAGCGGGCCGGTCAGCGCATCGCCACCTACGCGCCGAACCGGGACACCGCGGACGTCGCCCGGCTCACCCTCGGCGGGGACCTGCCCCGGGCCGTGGCCGACCACGAGTTCACCGTCAACTTCCAGCCGATCGTCGATCTCGGCACCGGCGCCGTGACCGGCGCGGAGGCGCTGGCCCGCTGGCACCACCCCACCCACGGCGTGATCGACCCCCTGCGGTTTCTCGAGGCGGTGGAACGCTCCGGCCTGCTCCCGGCGTTCGCCGAGGCGATCCTCGACCAGGCGCTCGTCGCGGCCGGCAGCTGGCGGGACGCCGGGTTCGACGTGCCGGTGGCGGTGAACGTGTCACCCCGCAGCCTCCTCGACGCCCGCTTCCCCGGCTCGGTGCTGGCCCGCCTGCGGGCCCACGACCTGCCACCCGACCGACTCGTGCTCGAACTGACCGAGACCCTCACCCTCAGCCAGCTGGACATCGTCGACCGGGTGCTCAGCCGGCTCCGCGACGAGGGCGTACGCCTCGCCCTCGACGACTTCGGCACGGGTTACTCGTCCCTCTCGCTGCTGTCCCGCATCCCCGTCCACGAACTCAAGATCGACCGGAGTTTCGTGACCGAGATGGAGAGCTCGGTCGAGGCGGCCGCCGTCATCCGCTCCACGCTGGACCTCGGTCGCAGCCTGGGCCTCACCGTCATCGCCGAGGGAGTGGAGAACGAACCGCAGCGCCACGCCCTCTGGGAGCTCGGCTGCACCGGCGGCCAAGGGCACCTCTTCGCGCGGCCGATGCCCGCCGGCACCCTCCTCGCGACGCTGCGCCGCGGCCCCGGCGGCCGTCCGGGCCTGCTCGCCGCACCACTGCACGACGCCGGCGCGGTGGTCCGGCTCCCCGCCGGTCGCCGCCCCGCCACCCGTGGCCGCAACCAGCCGGCCTGACGGCCTCCGCCCGGTGGCGACGCGCCCGCACGACCGGACCTGATCACGGCGGCCGGCGTTCTGCCAGACTGGCCCGCGTGACCGCCGCCGCCCCGACCGTCCGCCGCCCCGGCTGGCGGGCCATCGACACCGCCGCCGGCGGTCTCGCCGTCGACCTCACCCTCTACGCCGTCTCGGCGGTGTTCGCCGCGGTCACCGCGCTGACCTCCACCCTCCTGCCGCACCGGGCCTGGGGCGGCGTCGCCGCGGTCGGCTACCTCGTCGCCGCCCTCGCCGTCACCGGCCAGCTCCTGATCCGCCGTCGGCACCCCGCCTCGGCGCTGGCCGGCCTGCCCGCCCGCTGGGCGGTCACCGGAGTCACCTGGGTGACCACCGCCCTGCTCCCGGTCGTCCTGCAGAGCGTCGAGCGGGCCGGCGGGCGCACCGACCGGGCACAGGAGGAGGTCGTCGTCGTCGAGGAGTCCGGGCGCCGCCTGGTCGACACCGGCACGCCCTACCTCGGGCACGACGCGATCGCCGCGCTTCCCCCCGGCGAACAACTGCTCGGCTACACCCCGTACCAGCCGGGCATGGCCCTCTTCGGCCTGCCCCGGGCCGCCGTCGACGCGGCGTGGACCGACGCGCGGGTGTGGTTCGCGCTGGTCACCGCGCTCACGCTGGCGCTCGCCGTGCGTACCCTCCGGCACGCCGGCACCACCGACGAGCCGGCCCGGCGGGACGGCCGGGTCCTGCGCGGCGTCCAGGCCGCCACCGTGCTGCCGGTCTGCGCGCTCACCCTCGCCACCGGCGGCGACGACCTGCCC
>JAEYGD010000268.1 GCA_023402505.1 Actinomycetes bacterium | reverse complement strand
GTTGTCGATGGTGAAGCCCTGGGCGTCGATCCGGTCGGCGAAGTCGATGGTGGCGCCGGCCAGGTAGGGGGCGCTCATCCGGTCGACCACGACCTCGACGCCGTCGTAGTCGGTGACGATGTCGCCGTCGAGCGACCGCTCGTCGAAGAAGAGCTGGTACCGCAGGCCGGAGCAGCCGCCCGGCTGCACCGCGACGCGGAGCCGCAGGTCGTCACGGCCCTCCTGCTCGATCAGAGCCTTGACCTTCTGCGCCGCGACGTCGGTGAGGACGACGGTCGTGGGGGCCTGGGCCTCGGTCGACTCGGTCTGCGCTGGCGTGGTCACGTGGAATTCTCCCTGCACGCGTACGGTGTGGTCGTCCTGGCCAACGTCACCTGTCGGTCAGCGATTCCCACTGTGGTCCGGTTATCGATTGTATGCCTGCCGGCGCCCGGTCACCCAGGTGACGGCGCCCGCACCGGCCCCCCTGGTCCCACCGGTCACCGGCTCCACTGCCGCGCCAGCCGGGCCGCCAGCGCCCGCAGCCCTTCGGCCGGCCGGCCCATCGCCGCCTCGACCCCGCCGCGTTCCTCCCCGCCGAAGTGCTCGACCAGGCTGTACGCCTCGGTGACGCCGGCCGCGGCGGCCTCGCGCCGGCCGGTGCTCACCCGTCCCGCCAGCACCACGCAGGGCACCCCGCGGTCCCGGGCGGCGCCGGCCACCCCGGCGACCACCTTGCCGCGCAGCGACTGGTGGTCGAACGAGCCCTCGCCGGTGATCACCAGGTCGGCGGCGTCCAGCGCGGTGTCCAGGCCGATGGCACGGGTGACCAGGCCGATGCCCGACTCGCACCGGCCGCCGAGGGCCAGGATCGCCGCGCCCAGCCCGCCGGCCGCACCGCCGCCGGGCAGCGCGCCCAGGCCCGGCGGGCAGCCCGGCAGGTCCCGTTCCAGGACGGCGGCGAAGCGCTCGAGCGCCGCGTCCAGCAGCAGCACGTCGGCCCGGTCGGCGCCCTTCTGCGGGCCGAAGACGTTGCTCGCGCCGTGCAGCCCGAGCAGTGGGTTGTCGACGTCCGTGGCGGCCACCAGGCGGGCGTCGCGCAGCCAGGGCGCGCCGTCGAGGGCCGCGACGGCGGCCAGCGCCGCTCCCCCGTACGGCAGGGCGGCGCCGGCCTCGTCCAGCGGCGTCACGCCGAGCGCGGTGAGCAGGCCGGCGCCGGCGTCGTTCGTGGCCGAGCCGCCCAACCCGATCACCACCTCGCGGGCGCCGTGCTCGACGGCGGCGGTGACCAGCAGCCCCAGCCCGTACGAGGTGGTGGCCTTCGGGTCGCGTTCGGTCGGGGTGAGCAGGTGCAGGCCGCACGCCTGGGCGCTCTCCACGTACGCGGTGCCGCCCGCGGTGACCAGGATCTCACCGGTCACCGGCCGGCCGAGCGGGTCGACGGTCGGCACTGTCACGCGGCGGGCGTCCACCGCGTCGGCGAGCACGTCCAGGAAGCCGGGGCCGCCGTCGGCGAGGGGGCGGACGACCAGCTCGTCACCGTCGGCCACCTCCCGCCAGCCGTCGGCGACGGCGGCGGCCACGTCGGGGGCCGACAGCGTGCCGGCGAACTTGTCGGGACACAGCAGCACGCGCATGCCGAGCAGTGTGGCAGCCCACACCGGCGGAGGCGGCGGCCCGCCCGCGCTGTGGGACCATGGGGTACGTGACGTCGACCTGGGTAGAACCGTCCAACACCGCCACCGCACTGTTGCTGCTCGGTCGGGGCAGCGACCCGGCCACCGAGCGCGGCGTCGAGTGCCCGGGCGACCTGCCGGCGCCGAGCGACCCGGACCTGGTGGCCCGTGCGGCGGCGGCGAAGGCGAAGCTGGGCAGCAAGGTGTTCGTGCTGGGTCACCACTACCAACGCGACGAGGTCATCCAGTTCGCCGACGTGACGGGCGACTCGTTCAAGCTGGCCCGTGAGGCGGCGGCGCGCCCCGAGGCGGAGCACATCGTCTTCTGCGGCGTGCACTTCATGGCCGAGAGCGCCGACATCCTCACCTCCGACGCGCAGAAGGTGATCCTGCCCGACCTGGCGGCCGGGTGCTCGATGGCGGACATGGCGGTGCTGTCGCAGGTCGAGACGGCCTGGGAGGTGCTGGCCGACCTCGGTCTGGCGGGGCGCACCGTCCCGGTGACGTACATGAACTCCTCGGCGGACATCAAGGGCTTCGTCGGGCGCAACGGCGGTGTGGTGTGCACCTCGTCGAACGCGAAGCGGGCCCTGGAGTGGGCGTACCAGCAGGGTGAGAAGGTGCTCTTCCTGCCCGACCAGCACCTGGGCCGCAACACGGCGGTGCTGGAGATGGGCTTCTCGTTGGACGACTGTGTCCTCTACGACCCGCACAAGCCGGGTGGCGGGCTCACCGCCGAGCAGCTGCGCGACGCGAAGATGATCCTCTGGCGGGGGCACTGCTCGGTGCACGGCCGCTTCACGCTGGACAGCGTGAACGACGTGCGGGAGCGGGTGCCGGGGGTGAACGTGCTGGTGCACCCGGAGTGCCGGCACGAGGTGGTCAACGCCGCCGACCTCGTCGGTTCGACGGAGTACATCATCAAGGCCATCGAGGCGGCGCCGGCCGGCTCGGCCTGGGCGGTGGGCACCGAGCTGAACCTGGTCCGCCGGCTCGCGCTGGCCAACCCGGACAAGCAGGTCATGTTCCTGGACCGGGCGGTCTGCTACTGCTCGACGATGAACCGCATCGACCTGCCCCACCTGGTGTGGGCGCTGGAGGAGCTGGTCGCCGGCCGGGTGGTCAACCAGATCACCGTCGACGCGGACACCGCGTACCACGCGCGGGTGGCGCTGGACCAGATGCTCGCGCTCCCCGGAGCCTGACCACGCTCGGTAGTGGTCTTGGTACGGGAAAGTGCCGGATCACCGATAAATGCCCCGTAGGGCGAAGTGACCGGGTCCATTCTCGTCACGGAGGGCTATGCTGCCGGGGCGACGACGCGCGGGTCCCCGGTTACCGCCGCCGCCATCGCGGGTAGCAGGACACCCGCCCACCATCGACACACGGCACCACCCGACGCGCTGGAGGTTGCGTTGACCGACGACGTCCTGGTCGTACACGGAGGCACTCCGCTGGAAGGGCGGATCCGCGTGCGCGGCGCGAAGAACCTGGTCTCCAAGGCGATGGTCGCCGCGCTGCTGGGGGACAGCCCGAGCCGGCTGTACGACGTGCCGAAGATCCGTGACGTCGAGGTCGTCCGCGGGCTGCTCGGCCTGCACGGGGTCAAGGTCACCGACGGCGACGAGGTCGGTGAGCTGGTCTTCGACCCGGCCAACGTGGAGAGCGCGAGCACCGACCAGATCAACGTGCACGCCGGCTCCAGCCGGATCCCGATCCTCTTCTGCGGGCCGCTGCTGCACCGGCTGGGCCACGCGTTCATCCCCGACCTCGGCGGCTGCCACATCGGCCCGCGCCCGATCGACTTCCACCTCCAGGCGCTGCGCGAGTTCGGGGCGACCGTCGAGAAGCGGCCGGAGGGCCTGCACCTGTCGGCGCCGAACGGCCTGCACGGCACGAAGTTCGCCCTGCCGTACCCGAGCGTCGGCGCCACCGAGCAGGTGCTGCTGACCGCGGTGATGGCCGAGGGTGTGACCGAGCTGCGCAACGCGGCCGTCGAGCCGGAGATCATCGACCTGATCTGCGTGCTGCAGAAGATGGGCGCGATCATCAAGGTGCACACCGACCGGGTGATCGAGATCCAGGGCGTGCCGAAGCTGCACGGCTACTCGCACCGCCCGATCCCGGACCGCATCGAGGCGGCGAGCTGGGCGGCGGCCGCGCTGGCGACCCGCGGTCACGTCGAGGTGCTCGGCGCGCAGCAGGCCGACATGATGACCTTCCTCAACATCTTCCGCTCCGTGGGCGGCGAGTACGAGGTCACCGACGTGCGTCCGCCGCGCCTGGGTGACCCGGGCCAGGAGGGCGGCATCCGGTTCTGGCACCCGGGCGGGGAGCTGAAGTCGGTGGCGCTGGAGACCGACGTGCACCCCGGCTTCATGACCGACTGGCAGCAGCCGCTGGTCGTGGCGCTGACCCAGGCGCGGGGCCTGTCGATCGTCCACGAGACGGTGTACGAGCAGCGGCTCGGCTACACCGAGGCGCTCAACTCGATGGGCGCGAACATCCAGGTCTACCGGGACTGCCTCGGTGGCACGCCGTGCCGCTTCGGCCGGCGCAACTTCAAGCACTCGGCGGTGATCGCCGGGCCGAGCAAGCTGCACGCCGCCGACCTGATCATCCCCGACCTGCGGGCCGGGTTCAGCCACCTGATCGCGGCGCTGGCCGCCGAGGGCACCTCCCGCGTGTACGGCGTCGACCTGATCAACCGGGGCTACGAGGACTTCGAGGCGAAGCTCGCCGACCTCGGCGCGCACGTCGAGCGGCCGTAACGTCGGCCACTGACGCCGGCGCCCGGCGCACCGCGATGTGCACCGGCCGCCGGCGTTTGGCTACCCTTGCCGCGTGTCGCTGTTTCGCCGCAAGTCCACCGACCTCGTCGACGAGGCCGCCGCCCCGGTGACCCCGGAGGAGGAGCCCGCCGCCCGTCCGCGCGGCTACACCCCCGCGAAGGGGCGTGAGACGCCCAAGCGGCCCACCGCCGGGCGGCGTCCGCCGGTGGCCACCAAGCCGCTGACCAAGGAGGAGCGGCGGGAGCAGCGCCGCCGGCTGCGCGCCGAGTCGGCCGCGGAGTTCCGGCGCGAGGGCGGCCCCCGCGACCGCGGGCCGGAGCGGCTGCTCGCCCGCAACGTGGTCGACTCCCGGCGTACGGTCGGCACCTGGTTCTTCGGCGGGGCGCTGGTGGTGCTGATCGGCTCCAACCAGGCGATGCCCCCGGCGGTCCAGTTGGCCTCCAACCTCCTCTGGGCCGCGCTCGCCTTCGGTGTGATCATCGACTCGGTCCTGATCGCCCGGAAGATTAAGAAGCTGGTCCGGGCGCGTTACCCGGACACCGGCCAGCGCATGGGCTCGCTCTACCTCTACGCGATCATGCGGTCGTTGACGTTCCGCCGGATGCGCGCCCCCGAGCCGCGCGTCAGCATCGGCGACCCGATCTGACCTGACGGTCCCCCGGCCCCGTCCCGCGCACCGCGCGGCGGCGGGGCCGTCCTCACTCCACGCCGAGCAGCCGCAGCAGCGCGGTGGTGCCGGCGGCGGCGAGCACCACCAGCACGAACGGTGCCCGGCGCCAGGCCAGCACGACGCCGACCAGGACCCCCGCGGGTCGGGCCCAGCCGGCGAACCGGCCGGCCTCGGTGAGCGCGGCGGTGGCGCCCAGGGCGGCGAGCAGGGCCGCCGCGCCGACCGGCAGCAGGCGCCGGGACCACTCCGGCAGGTCGAGCCGGTCGCGCAGCAGCACACCGGCGACCCGGAAGCCGTACGTCCCGGCGGCCAGCGCCACGATGACGACGATCAGCACGGGTCCCCCGTCCGGTCGGCCGGCACCGGCTCCGGCACGTTGGTCGCCGCCGCGTCGGTCGTACCGGCCCGGCGGGCGCCGCGGACGGCGAGGACGGCCGGGCCGGCCAGGGCGAGCAGCACCGGCAGCCCGGCCGGCAGCAGTGGGGTGGCGAGGACCGCGAGCGCCGCGCCCGCCAGCGCCACCCGGCGGGTGTCCCGGTCCCGCATGGTCGGCATCAGCAGCGCGATCAGGCCGGCCGGGAAGGCGGCGTCGAGGCCGAGCGCGGCCGGGTCGCCGGCCACGCCGCCGGCCAGTACGCCGAGGACGGTGCCGAGGTTCCAGGCGAGGAAGAGCAGGACACCGGCGAGCCAGAACGCCCGCCGTCGGGTGGCGCCGGCCGGGCGTGCCAACGCGAAGGCGGTTGCCTCGTCGGTCATCAGGTGGCTGCCGAGCAGCCGGCGCCAGAGCGGGCGCCCGATGCTGTCGGCGAGCGTCAGCCCGAACGGCAGGTGCCGGGCGTTGAGCAGGAGCCCGGCGAGGACGGCGGCCAGCGGGCTGCCGGCGGCCACCAGCCCGACCGCCATGAACTGCGCGCCGCCCGCGTAGACCAGCACGGACATGGTGACGGTGGCCCACGCCGGCAGGCCCGCCGCCACGGCGACCGCCCCGAAGGAGGCACCGACCGCGACCATGGCCGCGCCGATGGCGGCGACGTCGCGGAGCAGGGCCCCGTCCGGTGTTCGCTGTATCGTACGCACGGTTCAAAATGATGAACCCAACCCGACGTGATCGTCAAACCGAACAACTGGACCGATGGAGCGAACAATGTCCGCCGAACCGGCTCCCCCGCTCGCCACCATCGCCGCCGCGCTGCGCCGCGAACGGGAGCGGGTCAACCTCTCCCTGACCGAGCTGGCGCGGCGGGCGGGCATCGCCAAGTCGACGCTGTCCCAGCTCGAATCCGGCGTCGGCAACCCGAGCGTGGAGACCCTCTGGGCCCTCGGTGTGGCCCTCGACGTCCCGTTCAGCCGGCTGGTCGAGCCGCCGAACACCGCCGTCCGGGTGGTCCGGGCCGGCGAAGGCCCCCGCATCCGCTCCGAGCACGCCGAGTTCACCGCGACACTGCTCAGCTCCGGGCCCGCCCACGTCCGGCGGGACATCTACCTGATGGAGCTGGAGCCGGGCACCGTCCGGACGGCCGAGGCCCACACCGCACGCAGCGTCGAGCACGTCGTGGTGGGCGCCGGCCGGCTCCGGATCGGGCCCGAACGGGAGCCGGTGGAGCTGGGCCCCGGCGACTACGCGACCTTCCCCGGCGACGTGCCGCACCGCTACGAGGCCCTCGCCTCCGGGACCTTCGCCGTGCTCGTCATGGAGCACCCCTGACCGTCGCCGCGGTACAGGCGCGCCACCACGTCCTCGATGCCGGGCTCCACGATCGAGATGTCGCGCAGCCCACCCGCGCCGGCCAGCACGGCGACCACGTCGGCCACCCCCGCCGACTCCAGCGCGTACACCAGCCGGTGCCCGTCGGCCTCGACCCGCTCCAGCGGCGCGCCCGGCGGCACCGGCGGCCGGGCCACAGCGGTGTCCAGGTCGGCGACGAGCAGCCGGCGCGAGCCGTACCGGCGGTGCAGCTCGGCGATCGAACCGTCGTGCACCACCCGGCCCCGGTCGACCACGACGAGCCGCGCGCAGAGCCGTTCGATGTCGGCGAGGTCATGGGTGGTCAGCACCAGCGTGGTGTCGCCGGCCCGGCCCAGCTCGGCCAGGAAGCCCCGCACCGCCTGCTTGCTGACCACGTCCAGGCCGATCGTCGGCTCGTCGAGGAAGAGCACCTCCGGCCCGTGCAGCAGCGCCGCGGTCAACTCGCCGCGCATCCGCTGCCCCAGGGAGAGCTGCCGCACCGGCACGTCCAGGAACGGGTCCAGGTCGAGCAGGGCCCGGCAGCGGCGTAGCCGTGCCGCGTGCGCGTCGGCGGGCACCCGGTAGACGTGCCGGAGCAACGCGAACGAGTCGCCCAGCGGCAGGTCCCACCACAGCTGCGAGCGCTGCCCGAACAGCACCCCGACGCGCAGCGCGAGGCGGGTCCGGTCGGGGACCGGACGCAGGCCGCACACCCGGACCTCGCCGCCGGAAGGCGTCAGCACGCCGGTGAGCATCTTCAGGGTGGTCGACTTGCCCGCACCGTTCGGACCGATGCAGCCGAGCATCTCGCCCCGGGGCACCCGCAGGTCGATGGCGTCGACGGCGGTCACCCGCCGCTTCTCCCGGCGCAGCCGACCGGCGCGTACCCGCACCGTGAACTCCTTGCGCAGCCCGTCGGCCACGATGACGTCGGTCATGACCCCGTACTCCGGTAGTGGCGGACCCCGGTGCGCCAGGCCAACGCGGCCAGTGTCGCGGCGACCAGCGCGACCGCGGGCGCGGCCCAGCCGACCACGGCCGGCAGGCCCAGCGGGTCGGCCCGGCCCAGCAGCGCCAGCGCCGGGTGGTAACTGACGAAGGCGAAACCCAGGCCGTACGCGAACAGCGCCCGGAACCAGCCACCGTAGACGGTCACCGGGTACGAGGTGAAGTCCCGCCCGCCGTAGGTCACCGCGTTGGCCAGTTGGCCCGAGTCGACCCACCAGAACGAGACGGTGGCGGTGGCGACGAACACCGAGCCGAAGAAGACCACCCCGGCCAGCGGGGCCACGACCACCAGCGCCACCCGCGCGGGCGTCCAGTCGATCCCGGCCGAGGCGAGCGCGACGGCGAGGACGGCCAGGCCGAAGAGCGCCCGGGACACCTTGCGCAGCGGCAGGTCCATCAGCAGGAGCTGGGGCAGGGTGCCGAGCGGGCGTACCAGCACGGCGTCGAAGAGGCCGGTACGCACGTACGCCGGCAGGCGTTCGATGTTGCCGACCAGCAGGTCCGCGGTCGCGAACGCGGCGGTGGACAGCCCGACGATCACCATCGTCTCGGTGAGCGTGAACCCGCCCAGTTCCCGGGTCACCCCGAAGATGACCAGGACGGTGACGACGTCGAAGACGGTGGAGCCCACGTTGCCGAGCACGTCGACGACGAACGAGGTGCGGTACGCGGTCTGCGAGCGGGCCTGGGCACCCAGCAGCGCCCGGTACGCGGTGAGGGTGCCGCCGGGGCGGGACTCAGCCACCCTGCACCACCAGCCGGCGTTCCGCCCGCCGCTGCACCCGTCGGGCGGCGGCGAGGATCAGCACCGTCCACGCCGCCTGCAACCCGACCAGGGCGACCTGCACCCCCGTCGGGTCCCGTTCGACCAGCACGTCGAGCGGGGTCTGCAACAGGCTCGGGAACGGGGTGCCCAACCACAGCACGAGCTGCAACCACTCCGGCAGGAAGCGCAGCGGGAAGTAGAGGCCGGCGAGCACCCCGGCGCCGACCGTCCAGAGGATCATCGGGCCCCGGACGTCGTGCAGCCAGTACGCCGTCGCGTTGACCAGGAACCGGCAACCGAAGCAGAGCACCACGGCGAGCGCCACAGACACCGCGAACAGCGGCACGGTGACCCAGCGCGACGGCAGGTGGACCTCGAAGAAGAGCGACCCGACCAGCACCGCCGGCAGCATCCGCACCAGCAGGGCGTGCCCGGCCCGACCCAGGTCGGTGGCCAGGTACGCGGTGACCGGGTGCACCGGCCGGAGCAGGTCGGCGGCCACGTCGCCGGAACGGATCCGGTCGGCCAGCTCCGTCCAACCCCACAGCAGGATCACGGCGAGCAGTCCCTGGCTGACCCAGACGAACGTGGCGAGCTGGCCCCGGTCGTACCCGCCCACGGTGCCGGCCGCCCCGACGGCCGCCAGCAGCACGTAGCAGCGGAGGAAGCCGAAGACCACGTTGGTGGCCAGCCCCGCGACCGAGGCTTGACGGTAGGTGGCGTAACGCCGGAAGCCGGATGCGGTTATAGCCTTAAATGTCCGGAACCATAGGATAACGTTTGAAGCCCGGGACGGTGCCACAGTGGCGGTGACCGAGCCCACGCCGTTACCCTCCTTCCGCAGCTACGCCATGCCGGGACGGGGACTCTACCGGCAGGTGGAGCGCCCAGCGCGACAATGTGCAACGAGGTGACAATCGCCGTGAGCGAGCGGACGCGAGCCGGCCACCGGGGCGCGGCCGTGAGCGAGCGGACGCCACTCCGGCGGTCGGTCGTACCCGTCCGCGCCGGTCGCGGCACCACCGTCGACAGGTCGCGCGGATGAGTCGCGGCTACGGCGACCGGTGGCACGATCCGGCCGAGCCGTCCTGGGTGGTCGAGCCCACGAACGAGTGGCACCCCCAGTTCCCCGGCCAGCGCTACCCCGGCGACATCGGCGTCGACCATCGCCCGCCGCCCGCCCCGCGCGGCCGGGCCGCCGTGGTCGGTCGGGCCGAGGTGCCACCGCTCGCGCCCACCCGCCCCGACGGCACGTACCTCGGCCGGTCGTGGGACGACGAGCCGGACGGCCGCCGCGCCCTCGACGACGACCGGCGCCCTGCCGACGAGGCGTACCGGCGCCCGGCGGACGAGGCGTACCGCCGTTCCGGCGACGAGATGTACCGCCGCCCGCCCGGCG
>JAEYGD010000245.1 GCA_023402505.1 Actinomycetes bacterium | reverse complement strand
GGGTGGCCGGGGTGGCCGAGGTCGGCGCAGTCGGCGCCGCGCAGGGCCCGGGCGGTGGCCGCGACCAGGATGCGGGCGGCACTGCCGGGCGCCACGACCCGGTCGCCGGCCAGTCCGGCGCCGTCGGCCGTCAGCCCCTCGCGCACCTTGTGCACCTTGTGCACCGGCCCCACCTTGCCTCGTTCGCTCACCACGCGGCCCGGCTTCCCGCCCCGATGCGGTTCAAACGGGGCATCCCACACCCCTCGGGAGTAATCCGAAGATCCCCGGCGGATCGCCGTCGGGGGCGGCTAACGGTCCGGGCGCCGCGGTGGCACACCGCGACCGAGCCCGCCTCCCGGCTCGGTGCCGGGAGGCGGGCTCGGGTCGGCGACCGTACGGTCAGCCGCGCCCCGGGGTGCCCGCGTCGACGTAGCGCAGCACCGCGCCCACGCCGTCGGTCAGCTCCGGCGCCTCGTCCGGGCCCAGCACGGTCAGCTCCGCGTCGGTGCCGACCAGGGCGCGGACGAGGGCCGCGTCGGCCCGCACCTTCGCCGGATCACGCACCGACATGGCCGACAGCTGGCCCGGGTCGGTGGCGATCTCGGTGGGCTCCGGCCCGATCCACAACTCGCCGTTCGCCGACGGGTCGTCGACGATGATCATGTTTTCCACCTGGTTGCGCTGCAGCGCGGAGACCACCGCGTCCAGCCCGGCCCCGACATCCTCCTGCATGCCGAACCGGTCCAACGTGGCGCTGACCTTCTGGTCGGCGACCTCGGCGATGGTCTGCACGGTCAGATCGTCCAGCAGTGTCGGGTCCGCTCCCGGCGCCCGCGAGCCCGCGTCGGTGCGGACCATCATGTCCTGCCAGCGTTCGGGCATCTGCGCCGCGACGAAGCCGGTGGCGCGGACGTCCCCCGCGACGACCACGACCTCCGCGCCGACCCTCTCGGCCAGTTCGGCGGTGGCGGCGGCGACGTCACCGGCGTTGTGGTGCCACGCCTCCATCGCCGCCCGCTGGTAGACGGACTGGGACCACCCGCCGGGCTGGACCCGGCGCAGGGGGAAACTCTCCCGCCCGGTCACGTGCGCGCGCCGGGGCACGCCACCGGCACTGATCGCCACGGCGTCCGCGCCGGTCCGGTCGGCGAGGACCCGCACCCACGCCACCTGCTCGCCCCGCTGGGCCAGCAACGGCATGACGTGCGGCAGCGGCCCGTACGCGGCCAGGTCCCGCAGCGGCGGGGCGGACAGGTACTCCGACAACGCGACCCGGCCGTGGCTGGCGAACACGGCGATGCCGTAGTCGCCCGCCATCGGGTCGTGCCCCCGGACGACCCGCTCGATCGCCTCGATCGACGCCAGGTCGGCCCGTTGCTGCTGAAGTTGGTCCCGCAGGGCG
This sequence comes from Actinomycetes bacterium, assembly GCA_023402505.1. Taxonomy (GTDB): domain Bacteria; phylum Actinomycetota; class Actinomycetes; order Mycobacteriales; family Micromonosporaceae; genus Micromonospora. The sequence goes on along the minus strand of JAEYGD010000245.1, from coordinate 6,882 downwards.
CGCCAGCGCAGGTCCAGCGCCGGGTGGGCGTCCTCGGTGTCGGCGGAGGCGTCCAGGTAGACCGAGCACCACGGGCCCGGCCGGTCGTAGAGCGGGCGCAGGAAGGACAGCTGCATGCTCGACCCCTTTCCAGCTCGGCCCTGCGCTTACCCACGCCGCCCGGGTTGTCACCTGGCCCGGCTCGGCGGCGTGACCAGCGTTCATTCACGCCGCTCAACCCCTCAGGCCGATACCATGAGTGAACGGAACCGGACTCTGAGTGGTGGCGATGGACAGCGACCTGCAAACCCCACGGATCATCCACCCGACGGCCCATATCGTCACCGGCCGGATCGTCCGCCTGCTGGAGGGCTATCCGCGCGAGGTTCGCGTCGGCCAGCCGGTCCTGGTGGCGGTCCTGGCCGCGGCCAGTGTCGCCGGGCTGCTGGTGGCCCTCGTGCGGGCCGTCCTCTCCGCCGGGTCCGGCGGCTCCCGCCGCAGGTTCAAGGACCTCAAGAAGGGCCCGGAATACCTGGTCACCCCGGTCCGCCTCCGTGACGCGGCCGGGCGGCTCTGCGAGGTCGAGCTGCACGGGCACCTGCCGCAGAGCGCCCTGCACCCGGCCGACCACGTGCAGATCACCCTGCGCCGCCAGCGCGACTCCGACCTGCCACCGAAGATCGAGCGGATCGTCAACCTCACCACCGGGCAGCTGCTCACCCCCCGTACGGCCACCCTCTGGTCGCACCTCGGGCCACCGCTGCTGCTGCAGGCCGCGCTCGGCGCGGTGCTGCTCGCCGGGCTGGCCGCCTGCTCCGCGCTGACCTGAGGCGGACGGATCCCGGTCACCCCCGGGCGTTTCCGGACGCCGGCCGGCGGGCACGGCAGGCAGCCATGTTCGAAGGATTCACGCTGGAGGAGATCGACGTCGGCGAGGCCCGGCTGCGGGTACGCCACGGCGGCTCCGGCCCACCGGTGGTGCTGCTGCACGGCCACCCGCGTACCCACGTCACCTGGCACCGGGTCGCGCCGCTGCTCGCCGACCGGCACACCGTGATCTGCCCGGACCTGCGGGGCTACGGCGGCTCGTCCAAGCCGGCGAGCACACCCGACCACGGCGCGTACTCGAAGCGGGCCATGGCCGGCGACGTCGCCGGTCTGCTCGACCGGCTCGGCCACGAGCGGGCCGCCGTGGTGGGCCACGACCGGGGCGCGTACGTGGCGATGCGCACCGCGCTGGACCACCCCGGCCGGGTCGACCGGCTCGCCGTCCTCGACGGCGTGCCGATCGGCGAGGCCCTGGCCCGCGCCGACGCCCGGTTCGCCGCCCGCTGGTGGCACTGGTTCTTCCTGGGGCAGGTGGACAAGCCCGCCGAGCGGGTCATCAACGCCGACCCGGACGCCTGGTACGGCGGCTCGCCCGAGCAGATGGGCGAGGAGGCGTACGCCGACTACCGGAGAGCCATCCACGACCCGGCGACCGTGCACGCGATGTGCGAGGACTACCGCGCCGGACTGGGGCCGGACCGCGCGGCCGACGACGCCGACCGGGCCGCCGGCCGGCGGATCGCCTGCCCGGTGCTGTTCTGCTGGTCGACCCGGGACGACATGGTCGAGCTGTACGGGGACCCGGTGGCGATCTGGCGCGACTGGGCCGACGACGTCCGGGCCGCCGCGATCGAGTCCGGACACCACATGGCCGAGGAGGCGCCGGAGCAGCTCGCCGCGACCCTGGCCGGTTTCCTGTCCGGCTGAGGCGGTCGGACCTGCCGCGGTGAGCCGGTGCCGGACGGCTGGCCTTCCGAGCGCGCGCGGAGGACCGGTCAGCCGACGGGAGCGGCGTCCCGGACCGGGACCGGGGCGTCGGCCAGCAGGCCCCGGCGGCGTGCCCACCGCTCGAACACCAGGGTGGCGAACGGCGGTACGGCGCAGAGCAGCGCCACCCCGGTCGCGGGCAGGCTCCACCGGCGCAGCCGGGCCACGGCCAGGACCAGCAGGCCGTACGCCACGAAGAGCCCGCCGTGGATCGGGCCGAAGATCTGCACGCCCAGCTCGTTGCCCGGCGGGCCGTACTTCACCGCCATGCCCGCCAGCAGGGCCGCCCAGGAGATCGCCTCGGCGATCGCCGCCACGACGAACAGCCGGGTCACCCGTTCCCGCATCGCCACGATCCACCCCTTCCGCCCGGCCATCGTAGTCGTAACCGTTCGCCGTCCGGCGCGGACACCGGCGCCGCGCGACGGGGATCACCCGCACCTCGGCTGGGTACAAGAGGACCGTCGGGTCTTCCCCCGCCCGGCACGCCGTGCGAACTTTAGGGGACCAGCGGTGACAGGGTGGTGACCATGGGCGAGGATGTCGGCGCACGGACCTTCAGTCGGGAGGATCGGGCCCGCTATCGGGACAAGGTGCGCCGCTGCCTCGACGTCTTCGCCGAGATGCTGCGCGAGTCCCGGTTCGACGTCGACCGGCCGATGACCGGCCTGGAGATCGAGCTGAACCTCGTCGACGACGCCTGGCAGCCCGCGATGCGCAACGCCGACGTCCTCGCCGCGGTGGCCGACCCGAGCTTCCAGACCGAGCTGGGCCAGTTCAACGTGGAGATCAACGTGGCGCCCCGGCGGCTGGCCGGCACCGGCACGGCGGAGTTCGAGGAACAGGTCCGGGCCAGCCTCAACGCGGCCGAGGCCAAGGCGCAGACCGTCGGCGCCCACATGGTCATGATCGGCATCCTGCCGACGCTGCGCCCGGAGCACCTGACCGCGGCCACCCTGTCCTCGAACCCCCGCTACGAACTGCTCAACGAACAGATCTTCGCCGCCCGCGGTGAGGATCTGCGGATCGCCATCAACGGCGTGGAGCGGCTGGCCGTCACGGCCGACACCATCACCCCCGAGGCGGCCTGCACCAGCACCCAGTTCCACCTACAGGTCAGCCCGGACCAGTTCGCCGACTACTGGAACGCGGCGCAGGCGATCGCCGGCATCCAGGTGGCGCTCGGCGCGAACGCCCCGCTGTTCTTCGGGCGGGAACTGTGGCGGGAGACCCGCATCCCGCTGTTCGAGCAGGCAACCGACACCCGCGCCGAGGAGATCAAGGCGCAGGGCGTCCGCCCCCGGGTGTGGTTCGGCGAACGCTGGATCACCACCGTGTTCGACCTGTTCGAGGAGAACGTCCGCTACTTCCCGGCCCTGCTGCCGGTCTGCGACGCCGAGGACCCGGTCGAGGCGCTCGCCGCGGGCGACGTACCGAAGCTCGCCGAGCTGCGTCTGCACAACGGCACCATCTACCGCTGGAACCGCCCCGTGTACGACGTGTTGAAGGGCCGGCCGCACCTGCGGGTGGAGAACCGGGTGCTGCCGGCCGGCCCCACCGTCGTCGACACGGTCGCCAACGGGGCGTTCTACTTCGGCCTGGTCCGGGCGCTCGCCGAGAGCGACCGGCCGCTGTGGTCGCAGATGTCGTTCAGCGCGGCCGAGGAGAACTTCACCGCCTGCGCCCGCCACGGTATCGACGCGCAGGTCTTCTGGCCCGGCCTCGGCTACCTGCCGGTCACCGAACTGGTGCTGCGACGGCTGCTGCCGTTGGCCCACCACGGGCTGGACCGGTGGGGCGTGGAGCCGGACGAGCGGGAACGGTTGCTCGGCATCATCGAGCAGCGCTGCCTGACCGGGCGCAACGGCGCGAGCTGGCAGGTGGCGACCCTGCACCGGCTGGAGTCCGCCGACCATCTGGACCGGCCGTCGGCGCTGCGCGAGGTGGTCCGCCACTACGTGGACCTGATGCACAGCAACCGGCCGGTCCACGAGTGGCCGCTACCCTGACCCTGATCAGACGGTGAGCAGCACCTTCGTGCACTCGTCCTGCTTCTTCTGGAAGATCCGGTAGCCCTTCGGGGCGTCCTTCAGCTTCATCCGGTGGCTGACGATGAAGCTCGGGTCGAGATCGCCGCGCTGGATGCGGTTCAGCAGCGGCCGCGTGTAGCGCTGCACGTGGCACTGCCCGGTGCGCATGATCAGGGACCGGTTCATGAACGCGCCCATCGGGAACTTGTCGACGAACCCGCCGTACGCGCCGATCACCGACACCACGCCCCCGCTGCGGCAGGCCAGGATCGCCTCGCGCAGCGCGAAGGGCCGCTCGGTCTCGGTCCGCGTCGCCTGCTTGGCCCGGTCGTACGCGTACACGGCGGCGTTGCCGTGGTGTCCTTCGAGGCCGACCGCGTCGATGCACGCGTCCGGGCCCCGGCCGGCGGTCATCTCGTTGAGCGCGTCCAGCACGTCGGTGTTCTCGTAGTCGACGGTGTCCGCGCCGACATGCTCGGCGGCCAGCCGCAGCCGGTACGGGTACCGGTCGATGACGACGACCCGGCCGGCGCCGAGCAGCCGGGCGCTGGCGGCGGCGAGCAGCCCGACCGGGCCGGCGCCCCAGACCGCGACGACGTCACCGGGTTTGATGTCGCACATCTCGGCGCCCATGTAGCCGGTCGGGAACACGTCGGCGAGCATCACCGCCTGCTCGTCGGGCACGTCGTCGGGGACCTTCACCGGTCCGATGTCGGCGAACGGTACGCGGACGTACTCGGCCTGGCCGCCCGCGTACCCGCCGAGCAGGTGGGAGTAGCCGAAGATGCCGGCCGGCGAGTGCCCCATGATCTTCTCGGCGACGCCGGCGTTGGGGTTGGAGTTCTCGCAGACCGAGTAGAGCCCGCGCTGGCAGGACGTGCAGTGCCCGCAGGCGATCGGGAAGGGCACCACCACCCGGTCGCCGGGCTTGAGGTTGCGCACCTGCGGGCCGACCTCGACGACCTCACCCATGAACTCGTGCCCGAGGATGTCGCCCTTGCGCATGGCCGGGATGTAGCCGTGGTAGAGGTGCAGGTCGGATCCGCAGATGGCGGTGGTGGTGACCCGCACGATCGCGTCGCGGGCGTTCAGGATGGTCGGGTCCGGCACGTCGACGACCTTGACGGTGTCGCTGCCCATCCACGCGGTGGCCTTCATCGGACTCCCCTCCGGTCAGCGACGGCCCAGCGGCCGGGCCGGGCGCTGCATGACCTGCTGCCGGACGGAGATCCCGTCCGGGCTGCCCTCGGACCGGACCACCTCGCCGGTCTCCAGGACCTGCTTGAACCGGCGCAGGTCGTCGCGTACCTGCTGCTCGGGCTCCTCCCCGAAGAGCTTCGCCACGGCCCGGCCGAGGGCGCCGGCCGGCGGGGCGTACTGGAGGAGCACCCGGACCTCGGTGCCGCGGTCGCCGGGGGCGGGGACGAAGCGGACCCGGCCGGCGTTGGGCACCGGCGCGCCGGGCAGCGACCGCCAGGCGATCGCCCGGTTGGGGCGGTCGTCGACGATCTCGGCGTCCCACTCGACGTGCCGGCCGGCGGGCGCGTGGGCCACCCAGTGCGACCGGCGCAGGTCCTCGGCGCGGACCGACTCGAGGTGGGTCATGAAGCGGGGCAGGTTCTCCACGTCCCGCCAGAACCGGTACGCCTCGGCCGGTGACCGGTTCACGGTCACCGCTATCTCCATCCGGATGGCCCGTTCCCGGGCCCGGCGGCCACGGCGGGCGCGCAGTGCGGCGAGCAGGTCCACGGCGGTGATCCCGCCGACCACGGCGGCGGTCCGGGCGAGCCGGCGACGCCGGTCACCACACCGGTCGGCGTGGGCCCGGGCGAGCAGGGCCAGGTCGAGGGCGTCGCCGGCCACCCGGGTCCACGCCCAGCCACCCGGCGCTCCCCCGCCGATCAGGCCGGCCGCGTGCACCAGCTCGCGGGCGCCCACGGCGGGGATCACCAGGCGGGCGGCGGGTGAGTCGTCCACCCCGGCCAGCCGGGCGAGGCGCTCGGGCGCGGCGAGCGCGGCGATTCCGAGGGCGAGGCTGAGCAGCCCCAACGCGCGTGGCAGGGCCGGCATCGGCTCGGGTCCGTAGAGTTCGGGCAGCAGTGCCCGGTCCGCCTGGTCCACGCGTCGCCCCCTCGCGTCGGCGTGCGGCCGTCGCTTACGGCGGCGGCCGGCGGTGTCTCCGCCACCGTGACGGTATGCGGTGCGACCGGCGGACGAGCCCGATTCCGGTGACTGGCGCGGTTTCGGATTTCCCACCGGAGGCGCCCGTCCGGGGCAGCCGGGGTCGCCGGTCGGGCCGGGCCACGCGGCCCACAGCGGGCCGGGTGGCGTGCGCCAGGGGCGTACCCTGCCGGCATGACCGAGTCGCCGGCCGCGCGCCAGAGGCGGGTGTGGGACCGCGCCGCGCCCAGCTACGACCGGCAGATCGCCTGGGTGGAGCGGCTCCTGTTCGGCGGCGGCCGGGAGTGGCTCGGCGAGCGGGCCCACGGCCGGATCCTGGAGGTCGCCGTCGGCACCGGGCGCGACCTGCCGCACTATCCGGCCGGCGGCACGGTCACCGGGATCGACCTGAGCCCGGCGATGCTCACCCTCGCCCGGCGACGCGCCGCCGACCTCGGCCGGGAGGTGGACCTGCGCGAGGGCGACGCCGAGCACCTGCCGTTCCCGGACGGCTCGTTCGACACCGTGGTGTGCGCGCTGTCGCTGTGCAGCATCCCCGATCCGGCCGCGGCGATCGGCGAGATGGCCCGCGTCCTGGTGCCGGGCGGCCGGCTGCTGCTGCTCGACCACGTCGGGAGCAGCTGGCCGCCGGTGCGGGCCGCCCAGTGGCTGCTCGAACGGGTCACCGTCCGCCTGGCCGGTGAGCACTTCACCCGCCGCCAGCTTCCACTCGTCCGGGCCGCCGGCCTGCGGGTGGTGGAGGCCGAGCGGCTCAAGGCGGGCACGGTCGAGCGGGTCCACGCCGTCAAGCCCGGCTGAGCCGGCCGAGCCGCGGCGCGGGGACGGCGACGGGCGCGGGGCGCGTCCGGTCAGCGCGCGACGGCGGGCGGGCCGAACC
>JAEYGD010000236.1 GCA_023402505.1 Actinomycetes bacterium | reverse complement strand
CCCGTGCAGGTCGTTGACCTGCTTGAAGCCGTCCAGGTCGAGGCAGAGCAACGCCGGGCCGGGCCGGCACCGGGGCGCGAACAGGGCGGCGGCCGACTCGGCGAGGCCGCGCCGGTTCAGCGCCCCGGTGAGCGGGTCCAGCGTGGCCAGGGCACGCAGCTGGGAACGCTGCCGGGCCAGCTTGCGGGCCTGCGTGGAACACACCGAGATCAACACCACCATGCCGGCGACGTTGATGAACAGGTGCCCGGGCCGCATCGGCGGGCCGACGGCGGCGACCGCGACGTAGGTGCCGAGGATCAGCACCTCCAGCGCGACCATGAGCCGCAGGTGCGGGGTCTGCGTGGCGACGAACACGGTGGTGGTCAGGAAACCCAGCGCGGCCGGTGCGTCGACGCCGCCGTCCCAGTGCGTACCCAGCGCCAGCGCCGCGAGCGTGACCAGGAGGATGCTGAACGAAACCTGGTAGACGGTCGCCTTGCGGACCACCCGTCGCGCCGCCCACAAGCCCGCCGCCCCGGCCGCCATCCCTAAGGCGTACGCCACCAGCATGCGGTCACGGTGCGGCTGGCCGAGAGTGAGCAGGCAGTAGAGGACGGCGACCCCGTGGGAGACCACGTGCAGGGCCGCGCTGAGCCGCAGGCGGCGGCGGCGCTCGTTCACCGACTACCCTCCGCACATACCGCGCCCGGTCTGCGTGGCCGGGTGACGCGAGAGTGAAATCGGTCGAAGTGGCGGGTCCCTGGCGAGGCCGCTCCGACGTGGCACCGTGCCACTTGCACATTGAATGGTGTGTCGCAGGTCACGTCAAGACCCATTGCACCGAACCGACACCGAGAGTCACGACGAGCGGGCATCCTACGCATGATGCGACTCAACGTGGCGGGCCGTCGGAGTGCGCGCCTGCTGCTGCTCGCCGCGGTACCCCCGATGCTGGAGATGGCGGCCCTGGTCGGGCTCGGGTTCTTCGCCGCGCAGCCGCTGGCCCCCCAGGCGACCGCCGTCTGGCCGTACGACTCGTACCACGACCTGCGCTGGCTGCTCGTCTACCACAACTCGTGGACCACGTTCGCGCTCGGTCTGGTGATCGCCGTCGTCGGGCGTGGCCTGCTGTCCGCCTGGCTGACCTCGCTGGCCTGGCCGGAGGAGCATCCCCGCCCGTCGGCGCGGTGGCTGGTGCTGCGCAACCTGGAGGTGGCGGTGATCGCCCTCCTGATCATCTCGCCGTGGGCGGCGATCTCCGTCGCGTTCTCCGCGGTGGCGCTCTCCTGGTACCTGTTCGCCTCCGTGGTGCCGATGATCCTCATCGCGCCGTTCCTCCAGCGCGCCGGCGTCGTCCAGCGCTGGTGGAAGGGCCTGCCCTCGGTCGAGCTGCTCGGCTGGTCACTGCTGAACTTCCTGGTGCTCACCCTCGCCGGCGCCGTGATCATGACGGTGCCGGGGTGGTCGCGGGTGATGGTGGCCGGCCTGGCCGGAGCGGTGAACGGGCTGCTGTGGCGACGGACGGTGACCGCGGCGGTCCGGCACCAGCGGCGGGTCCGGTGGGCGCGGGTGCCGGTGGCGCCGATCGCGATCGTCCTGACCATGGTCGCCGCGGTCGGCGCGCCACCGCTGATCGGGGTCGCCTCGGGCACCACCGGGGCGTGGACCCCGCCGTTCGTCCGGAACCCGTTGCCGGAGCGGGTGCCGTACGCGGTGATCGTCCTGGCCGGGTTCGAGTCGAGCTGGGACGGCGAGCCGGCCGTGGACCCGCACGTGCAGCGCTTCTCCTACGTGGGCCTCGACCCCTCCGGCCGGCCGCTGCCGTACCGGCCGGAGGACACCCACCGCTCGCTGGACTCCAGCGCGGCGTTGCTCGAGGCCCAGGTCGACGCCCTGCACGAGCGGACCGGTCGGCAGGTCGCCCTGGCCGGGGAGAGCGAGGGCGCGTTGGTCATCCGGACCTACCTGGACAAGCTGCCGGGCGGGCCGGTGGCGGCGGCGCTGCTGTTCAGCCCGCTCATCTGGCCCGCGCGCGCCTACTACCCGCCACCCGGGCACGAGGGCTGGGGGCTGGTCGCCGGCTGGGAGCTGCGGGCCATCGCCGCCGTGACGAACCTGGTCAAGGAGGTGGACACCGGGCCGGACGAGCCGTTCATCCGATCCGTGATCGTCGAGGCCCCGTTCTACCGCAACCGCATCCTCTGCCCGGCGCCCGGCGTCCGCATGATCGCGTTCCTGCCGCTGGTGGGCGCGGCCGAGGCGCCGCCCGGCGAGTACACCCGGATCCCCGTCGTCGAGGTCCCCGCCCTGCACGGCGGCCTGCTCGACCGCAGCGACGTCTACGAGCAGGCCGTCGCCTTCCTGGCCGGGGAGCCGGTCGACCAGCCCCTCGGCATCTACGAGGTGCTGCAGCGGCTCAGCGCGGCCTGGCAGGCGCCTCCGCTCGTGCTCGACCTGAACCCTCTGTGGACCGACCTCCGGGAGGGAGATCCCGCGTTGACCGGCCGGATCTGCGAGCCGCGCTGACCGTGCCGCCGGCTCGCGCCGGCCTGCGCTGACCGGGCCGCCGGCTTGCGCTGACCGGGCCGCCGGCTTGCGCTGACCGCGCTGCCGGCTTGCGCCAGCCGCGCTCGTTCGCGTCTGATCGACAGATCCGCTACGAGCCGCAGAGGAGACCTCCCGCATGGCTGACGTCGTCGGCGCGGTGGACCAGGGCACCACCAGCACCCGCTTCATGATCTTCGACCACGGCGGCAACGAGATCGGCCGTCACCAGCTCGAACACCAGCAGATCCTGCCGCGGGCCGGCTGGGTCGAGCACAACCCGCTGGAGATCTGGGAGCGGACGCAGACCGTCATCCGGACGGCGATGAACGAGTACGGGCTCGCCGCTTCCGACCTCGCCGCGCTCGGCATCACCAACCAGCGCGAGACGACGGTGGTGTGGAACCGGCGTACCGGCCGGCCGTACCACAACGCCATCGTCTGGCAGGACACCCGCACCGACCGGATCGCCGCCGCGCTGGAGCGCGACGGCCGGGGTGACGTGATCCGCCGCCGCGCCGGCCTGCCGCCGGCGACGTACTTCTCCGCCGGCAAGATCCAGTGGATCCTGGAGAACGTGGACGGCGTCCGCGAGGCCGCCGAGCGCGGTGAGGCGGTCTTCGGCACCACCGACACCTGGCTGCTGTGGAACCTCACCGGCGGCACCGGGGGCGGCGTGCACGTCACCGACCCGACCAACGCGAGCCGGACCATGCTGATGGACCTGGAGACGCTGGACTGGGACGACGAGCTGCTGTCGTTCTTCGGCATCCCCCGCGCGATGCTGCCGGCGATCCGGCCGTCGTCCGACCCGGCCTCGTACGGGACCACCGCGCCGCACGGCCCGTTCACCGGGGCGGTGCCGCTCACCGGTGACCTCGGCGACCAGCAGGCGGCCACGGTCGGGCAGGTCTGCTTCGCCCCGGGCGAGGCCAAGAACACCTACGGCACCGGCAACTTCATGCTGCTCAACACCGGTACCGAGATCGTCCGCTCCCGGTCCGGCCTGCTCACCACGGTCTGCTACCGGTTCGGCGACCAGGCGCCGGTCTACGCGCTGGAGGGCTCGATCGCGGTCACCGGCTCGGCCGTGCAGTGGTTGCGTGACCAGCTCAAGATCATCAGCAGTGCGGCGCAGAGCGAGATCCTCGCCCGGCAGGTCGAGGACAACGGCGGGGTCTACTTCGTGCCGGCGTTCTCCGGGCTGTTCGCCCCGTACTGGCGCTCCGACGCCCGTGGCGCCATCGTCGGCCTGTCCCGCTACAACACCGACGCCCACATCGCCCGCGCCACCCTCGAATCCATCTGCTACCAGAGCCGCGACGTCGCCGAGGCCATGGAGAAGGACTCCGGGGTACGCCTGGAGTGCCTGAAGGTCGACGGCGGTGTCACCGTCAACGACCTGTGCATGCAGGTGCAGGCCGACATCCTCGGCGTGCCGGTGAGCCGGCCGGTGGTCGCCGAGACCACGGCCCTCGGCGCCGCGTACGCCGCCGGGCTCGCCGTCGGCTTCTGGAAGAACACCGACGAGCTGCGCCAGAACTGGAACGAGAGCCGGCGCTGGCAGCCCAGCTGGTCGGCGGAGCAGCGCGAGACCGGGTACGCCCGCTGGCGCAAGGCCGTGGAGCGCACCTTCGACTGGGTGGACGTCGACTGACAGCGCGAGGGACCCGAGAAGGTGCCCTTCCTACGGTTTCTCGCGGCCGGGAGCGGGAACGCGGGCGCCGTGTCCCACCAGGGTCTGTCCACCGCGGTGCCGAAGCGGCTCACGCCCGTCGCCGGTGCGCCGCTGTGGTGCGACGCCCGCGACCACGGGCTGACCGGCGACGGCGTCACCAACGACCAACCCGCCCTCGCCGCGCTGGTGGACCGGCTCGGCGAGGGGTACAAGGCCGACGGCCGGGCCCGGGTGATCTACTGCCCGCCCGGCATCTACTCGATCCGCGACGCCGGCACGGTGTGGCGCAGCGGGGTGTCCCTGGTCGGTGCCGGGCCGGCGGCGACCCGGTTCCTGCTCAGCAACGCGGGCAACCGGTCGGACCCGGTGCCGCTGGCCTACTGGACGACCGTGCAGCACGGCGCGGACCGGGACCGGCACATCGCCGAGTGCACCTTCGCCGACTTCGAGATCGACGGGTCCGGCGTGGCGATGACCGAGTACAGCTACCTCGCCAAGGGCCTGGGCCTGCAGTACGTCGTGCGGGGCGTGTTCCGCAACCTCTACATCCACCACACCGGCGCCACCGGCCTCGGCTGCGACTTCCTCCAGGACACCGTGATCGACGGTTGCGTCGTGGTCGGCTGCGGCCGCCTGGACAACGGGCTGCAGATGGGCGGCGCGGGAATCGGCATCGGCGTGGGCGGGTGGGGCGAGATCGAACGCTGCACCATCGCCAACTGCACCACGCTGGCCAACGGCACCAACGGGATCTTCCTCGAACTCCAGAAGCCGGACTGGACGCCGCCGCGCGGCTACCGGATCGTCGGCTGCCACAGCCAGGCCAACCGCTTCGGCATCTCCGACTGGGGCGCTGACGGGCTGGTCGTCTCCGCCTGCACGCTCACCGGCAACCTGGAGGCCGGCTTCGACGTCTCCGCCAACGGCACCGCCGGGATCGCCGGGCGGGGTGGGCTGCTCGTCGACTGCGTCATCGACCGCAACGTCGGCGACGGCATCAGCATGGGCAACACGCCGGGCCCGTACACGATCCGCGGCAACCGGATCACCGGCAACGGCGGGTACGGCTACCACGAGCACGATCTCGGCAACGGCTACCGGGGCCCGGCCACGGCCGTGGTGGTCGAGGGCAACGACCTCGCCGACAACGGCATGGACGCGATCCGGGTCGACCGGCCGATGGTCGACGCGTTCCTGGTGGGCAACCGGATCCGTGACAACGGCCGCCGCTGCGCTCCCGCCAGCAGCGGGTCCGGCGCCTCGGTGCGGTACGGGCGCAAGTCCGTGACCGACGTGGAGGCGAACTGGCCGCCCGACGGGCACCGGGGCAAGGTGCTGCGGGTGGGCGGCCGGACCGCCGTGGTGGCCGCCAACACCGCCACCCAGCTCACCCTCGCCGAGTCGCGGCCGGACGCCGCCACCGCCTGGAACGAGGACGTGCCGCCCCCGGGCAGCCGCTACGATCTGCCCGCCCCGCCGGCGCTGCGGGCCGGGATCACCGTCAACGCGGCGGTGGACGCCGCGACGGTGCGCGGCAACCGGGTATGGGACACCGGCGACGGCACCCAGACGTACGGGCTGTGGGTGACCGAGCGGGGCAGCTGCGTGTCCTGCCGGATCGAGGACAACGACCTCGCCGGCAACGCCGGGGACGCCGTCCGCCTGGACACCCCGCCGGTGGGCGGGCGGTGGAGCCGCAACCACACCGACGACAGCTGACCGCCTACCGCCGCCACCCCTCGGCGTCGAGCTGCTCGTCCAGCGTCACCGCCGTGGTGATCAGCGCCAGGTGGCTGAACGCCTGCGGGAAGTTGCCGATCTGCTGCCCGGTGAGGGCGATCTCCTCCGCGTACAGGCGCAGGTGGTTGCTGAACGTGAACATCTTCTCGAACACCAGCCGGGCGTCCTCCAGCCGGCCGGAGCAGGCCAGGGCGGCGACGTACCAGAAGGTGCACATGTTGAACGTGCCCTCGTCGCCGGGCAGGCCGTCCGGCGCCTCCGACGGCTTGTACCGGTGCACCAGGCTGTCCGAGACGAGGCCCCGGTCGATGGCGCGCAGCGTCGACTGCCACAGCGGGTCGCTCGGGGTGATGAACCCGACCGACGGCATGATGAGCAGCGAGGCGTCGAGCACGTCCTCGCCGTACGCCTGCACGAACGCGCGGCGACCCCGGTGGTAGCCCCGCGCCATGATCTGGTTGTAGATCGCGTCCCGGTGCTGCACCCAGCGCGGCACGTCGCCGGGCCGTCCGCTGCGGGTGGCGAGCCGGATCGCCCGGTCGAACGCCACCCAGCACATGAGCCGGCCGAACGTGTAGTTGCGCGGGTGGCTGCGGCTCTCCCAGATGCCCGCGTCGGGCTGGTCCCAGTTGTCGCAGAGCCAGTCGACCATCCGCACCGTGCTGCGCCAGACCTGGTGGGAGGCGCGGATGCCCTGCTCGTCGGCGAGCAGCATGGCGTCCAGGGCCTCGCCGTGGATGTCGAGCTGGAGCTGGTCGGCCGCGCCGTTGCCGATCCGCACCGGGCCCGAACCGCGGTAGCCCTCCAGGTGCTCCAGGACCTCCTCGTGCAGGTCGGACGAACCGTCCACCCGATACATGATCTTCAGTGGTGCGGCGCTGTTGCCGGCCTCCCGGACCCGCTCGTCGAGCCAGTCGGTGTACCGGGTGGCCTCCTCGGTGAACCCCAACCCGAGCAGCGCCCGCACGGAGAAGGAGGTGTCCCGGATCCAGGTGTAGCGGTAGTCCCAGTTGCGGGTGCCGCCCAGCTCCTCGGGCAGCGACGCGGTCGGCGCGGCGATCATGGCGCCGGTCGGCGCGTACGTCATCAGCTTCAGGGTCATCGCGGAGCGCTCCACCATGTCCCGCCACCGGCCGGTGTAGCGGGACCGGTCGAGCCACCGGCGCCAGTAGTCCCGGGTGGCCTCGAACAGCTCCTGGACCTCACCGAAGGGGATCACCCGCGGCCCGTCCGGGCAGGCGGTCTCCATGACGATCGCCGCGCTGTCGTTCTCGTGCATGGTGGTGAAGGCGAGCAGGTCCGCACCGAGGTCCTCGAGGTTCTCCACCGGCAGGGCCCGCCCGTCCGGGCGGGACAGGTGCAGGGTCAGGCTCCCCGACGGGGCCCGGAAGACGGCGCCGTTCGGCAGGATGGCGAGTTCGTGCTGCTCGCGGCCGTAGTCGAAGCGCGGGCGGCACAGGGTACGGAAGCGCATGTCACCGCGGACCATGTTGATGATCCGCACGATGCGGTGCCGGTCGGTCGCCTGCTCGCCGGTCACCGGCATGAAGTCGACGATCTCGCCGACGCCGTCTGCGCTGATGAACCGGGTGATCAGGATCGGGGTGTCCGGCAGGTAGAGCTGCTTGCTGACGAACTGCACACCGTCCGGCACGATCGAGAAGTATCCGCCGCGTTCCCGGTCCAGGATCCCGGCGAAGATGCTCGGCGAGTCGAACCGCGGGGCGCAGAACCAGTCGATGGTGCCCTTGCGGGTGACCAGGGCGGCGGTCTGCAGGTCGCCGATGAGGCCGTGGTCCTCGATGGCCGGGTATTCCTCCAACGCCGGCCTCCCCCTTCGCCCATGAGCACCCCTCGACCGGAGGCTAGACCGGCGCTCGGTGCGGGGGCGCGTGATCCGGCGACGGGCCACCCGGACGGGGGGTACGCGCGGGGGTGCCCGGCGGCCGTGGCCGCCGGGCACCCCGTCACCTAACGCCAGGTGATGTCCGAGGCCGAGTAGAGGCAGTTGACCCCGTCGGCGCCCGCGCCGATCTCCTCGGGCTCGTCGCCCTTGGGGACGCCCCGGTACTTGACGCAGATCCGCGTCTCCCGGTCGGGGTCGTCGAGGATCGTGATCCGGCTGAACCGGGCCGTGTCGCCCCAGTTGGTGTTGATGCCGGCCAGCGCGTCGGTCCGCGTCGCGGTTACGTTGTCCATGACCACGTGCCGCTGGTAGGAGGTGGAGCAGTTGCCGCAGGCCCGGTAGAGCTTGCCGGCGTCCTCCACCCGGAAGTTGCGGATGGTCACGGTGCCCGATCCGTTGTGCTGGAACACCTTGTCGCTGGCCGCGCGGGCGCCGCCGCCGTCGACCGTGTAGGCGGTGCCGCCGCGGAAGGTGGCGGCGTCCTCGCCGACGTCCTCCCACCACACGTTCTGCAGGGTGCAGTTGCCCTCGCAGTGCACGCCGTCGCCGGCCGGGGCGCCGATCACCACGTTGCGCAGGGTGGCCCCGGGGGCGAGCACGAACATCGGGTCCTGGCTCTCGCTCTGCCCGCCGTCGCCGATGCCGTAGTACCGCCGCAGGCCGCCGTCGAAGCTGCCGGAGACCTGGATCGTCGCGTCCACCTTCACGCTGCCGGTGGGGGTCGGCCAGCCGGCCGGCGGGGGCGTGGTGGGCGGCGGTGAGCTCGGCGGCGGTGAGTTCGGCGGTGGGCTGACCGGCGGTGTGGTCGGCGTGGAGCCGCCACCGGAGGCCACGGTGACGTCGTCGAAACTGCCGGTCGCGTACGCGGTGACCAGGCCGATCCGCCCGGCGGCGACCAGGCCGCTGCTGCCGGCGGCGACCTGGGTGCCGTTGACGAACCCGCGGATCGTGCTGCCGCTGGTCTCGATCCGCAGCGTGTACCAGGTGCCGGTGGCGGCGCCCAGCGACGCCGACCCGATGACGGTGATCTGGCTGCCGTTCACCGCCTGCAGCTCGGCCCGGCCCGAGCCGAGCAGGGCCAGCCGGTACATCTTGGTGCTGCCGGCCGCGCGGGCGGCAAGCCCGACGAGGCCGTTGGACGAGCCGAACGACAGCGGCTTGACCCGGGCCTGGACCTGGTAGTCGGTCCAGCCGCTCTGGCCGGCGAACTGGCGGGCCAGTTCGCTGTCCGCCTTCGACTGGCGGAGCACGCCGGAGCCGTCGGTGACGACCGACCAGTCGCCGCCGGACTTCGACCAGCCGCTGGCGTCGCCGTCGTCGAAGGTGTCGGTGAAGACGGTGGCGGCGAAGGCCGACGACAGGCCCACGGCCAGGACGGTGGCGGTGGCGCCGGCGGTGACCGCCGCGGCCAGCGCCCGTCGGGGCGTACGTCTCAGGTGCACGGTGCTCTCCCGGGGGTGGTGGTGGACGGGGTGTCAGCGGAGCAGGCGGTCGGCGCCGGCGAACACGTCGACCACGAACGGCACGGCCACGGCGGGCAGCACCGGTCCGTGGCGCAGGGTGGGGGTCCAGCCGGCGTCGGGGGACAGGTCCGGCTCATGCCCGGCGTTGTACGCGGCGACCAGGTCGACCGGACGGGGCCGCCCGCCGGCCGGGTCGACCACGTTGCCCCGGGTGGTGACGGCGGTGCCGCCCCAGTCGTGGAGCAGGTCCGCGGCGGTGATCCCGGCGCCGAGGGTGAAGTGGTTGTTCTCGACGTGGGTGGCGGACTGGACGCCGACCCCGATGGCGTACTCGTAGCCGTCCCCGCCGAGCCGGTAGTGGTTGTTGTAGACGTCGACCTGCCCGAAGCGGACCCGGGGCAGCCGCTGGAGGGTGCCGTCGAAGAGGTTGTGGTGCAGCGTCACGTTCAGCCGCCCGACGTCCGGGCCGACGGTGTTGGACGAGCCGATCAGCATCACCTTGTCCCGTCCCACGAACCGGTTCCAGGACGCGGTGACCAGGCTCGCGGTGTGCGTGACGTCCAGCGAGCCGTCGTGCACCTGGTACGGCCGGCCGAGGTACACCGGCTGCGCGCTGTCCGGGTTGTCGCCGTCGGTGAAGGTGTTGTGGTCGATCCACACGTTCTCGCTGCGCCGGACGGAGATCTGGTCGAACTGGGAGTTCCAGTTGCCGGCGTCGCCGTCGGTGGGGGACCACGCCGGGAAGCAGTCCCGGGCGTCGTCGAAGGTCAGGTTGCGGACGATGACGTTGTCGGCGCTGTCGATCATCAGGGTCAGGCCGGTGAGCCGCGCGCCGCCCAGACCGACGATCGTGGTGTTCGGGCCGACGTTGATCTGCGTGTGCGCGGTCTGGTTCGCCACCGAACGCCGTCGCGCCTCCTCCAGGGGCCCGCTGGGCGCCACCCGCCCCCACACCGCCGGGTCGTACGCGGCCAGGTACGCCTCCAGCGAGTACTCCGGGTCGGCCAGGTCGGCGCACTCCAGCGGGGTGCCGTCGGGGGCTTCGAAGCCGTCCACCTCGCCGTCCACGAAGATGATCTTCGGGGTGGCGTTGGCGCGGTTGGTGGCGTTGTCGCCCCCGAGCGCGTCGACCAGTTCGGCGCGGCTGGTGACGACGTGCACCTGCTCGGGGCTGGCCGCCGAGCCGCCGGTGGTCCCGGGCCCGGCGGCGGCCCAGCCGTCGGCGGGCGGCAACGCCTGGCGTCCGAGCATCCGGGCGACCGGCGCGAGCCGGTCCCCGTCCGGGGCGGCCACCGCCGAACCGGGCACCAGCGCGAGCGTCGCGACGACCAGCGTCGCGGCCACTCCGGGTCTCCGCATGATTGCACCGCCTGTTCCTGTCGTGGGTCTGCCAACAGGAATACGGTAGGTTTTCTCATCAAATAGAATCAATGTGTTGGATGTGCAGGTTCGTTGCAGTCGCCGGACCCAGCGCGCACCGTCCCCGCCATCAGCTGTCGGGGGTACGACGGTCTCTGTCCCATTCGTCCGGCGGTCACCTCACGAGATCGTTTGCACGCGTTTGCGGTCCGGCCGCGCTCGACAGGCGTACCCGGTGCGGCCGCGTCGCCCAGGGCACCCCGAACTCCGACGGCAACTCGCCCCGGTCGGCGGCGCGCCGCAGCACCTCGTTCACGCCCCGGACGGTGAGCACCCGCTCCAGGCCCGCACCGGTGGCGGTCACCCGGTCACCGCCGAGCAGCGCCGGGTCCGGGGCCGACCGGATCACGTCCAGGACCGCGGTGAACGGTGCGGTCCGCGCCAGCGGGGCGATCAGCGGCACCCCGTCCGGGTCGACCCGGTGGTCCAGCAGGTTCTCCAGCAGGCCCCGCCGGCCCGGCACGGTACGGGCCGCGACGTCACCAGGCAGCGTCAACCGGTCCGTCGGGTACTCCAGGACGGCCCGGCCGGCGGGACCGGTGACGATCACCTCGCCCGGGACGAACTCCTCGCCGGCGAGGGTCACCGCCGCCACCACGGGCGGACCGGACCGCGGGGTCACCCGCAGCACCGCCGTGTCGTCCACCTCGATCGGCCGCACCCGGTAGCGCTCCAGCTCGACCAGCTCCGGTTCCACCGGCCCGCCGGCGGCCACCGCGGCGACCGCCAGGCACTGCATGACCGCGTGGGCGAGCGGGTTGGCCAGGGCGCCGTCCAGCACCGGCCGGCCGTGCAGGGTGCGCCGCCCGGCCCAGGGCGCGCGGGCGTAGTAGCCGTCGGAGCGCTGCCAGGCGGCGACCGTCGCGATCCGCTGCGGCGGACCCAGCCGGCCCGCCGCGACCGCGGCGGCCAGCTCGGCCAGGGCTGCCGAGCCGAGCGCCTGGAATCCCACCTGGCAGGCCCGGCCCGTGTCGGCCAGGGCCGCGGCGAGACGCCGGTGCTCGGCCATGGACACCACCGGCGGCTTCTCCAGCAGCAGGTCCGCGCCGGCGGCCAGCGCGTCGAGGGCGATCGGCAGGTGGGTGTGCGGCGGGGTGCACACCACCACCACGTCCGGACGCAACGCCCGCAGCATCTCCCGGTGGTCGGTGAACAGGGCTGCGCCCTCCGGCACCGGCGCCGCCGGGTCCGCCTCGACCGGGCGCACGTCCACCAGAGCGGCCAGCGTGACCCGGCCGGCGGCGTGCAGCGGTGCGATCGCCCGCCGGTGCCAGCGGCCGTGCCCGTTCGCCCCGACCACGACGACCCGGGGCACGTCCCGCCCGTTCACCGGATGCCCGCCAGCGTCGCGGCGACCCCGTGCCGGGCCAGGTCGGCCAGCCAGGCGGTGACGTCGGCCCGCACGTCGTCGTCCTCGGCCACCTCCGCCGGGAACACCTCGCGGAGCCCGAACAGCGCGTCGACCGCCCCCGCCGGCGTGGCCGGGGCGCCCGCCAGCGCCGACCGGATGCGGTCGGCGAGGGGGTCGGCCAGCGGGAGCGCGGTACCGTCGTCGGCCGTGCCGGCGGCGAAACGGATCCAGGCGGCCACCACCAGGGCGCCCCAACGCGCCGGCCGCCCCTGCCCGCGCAGGTCGACGATGGTGTGCAGGATCCGCTGCGGCAGTTTCTGCGAGCCGTCCGTGGCCACCTGGAGGGTGCGGTAGTGGATGGCCGGGTTCGCGAACCGGTCGAGCACCTCCTCCCCGTACGCGACCACCGAGACGCCGTCGGGCGGGGTGAAGCTCGCCGCGACGTCCTCGGCGACCAGCCGCCGCAGCACGGTGGTCAGGTGCGGCAGCGCGAGCGCCTCGGCCACCGTCTCCCGGCCGGCCAGGGCCCCGAGGTACGCCGCCGCCGAGTGCACCCCGTTGAGGGCCCGCAGCTTCAGCCGCTCCCAGGGCCCGGCGTCGCCGGTGAGCACCGCCCCGGCGCGGTCCCACGCCGGCCGTCCGCCGGGGAAGTCGTCCTCGATCACCCACTGCCGGTACGGCTCGGCCGTCACCGCCGCCAGGTCGGCCACCCCGAGCGCGTCCCGCGCCAGGTCGAGGGTGCGCGGCGTGCTGGCCGGCACGATCCGGTCCACCATGGTTCCCGGAAAGGTGACGCGGTCGCGGATCCAGCCGGCCAGCGGCTCGGACACCCGCGCGTACTCCACCGACTGCTCGACCAAGCCGCGCAGCCGGCGGCCGTTCGCGGGCAGGTTGTCGCAGCTGACCAGGGCCAGCGGCGGGCCCTGGGCGGCGGCGCGGGCGAGCAGCCCGCGCAGCAGCAGTCCGGGCACGGTGGCCGGAGGCCGGTCCCCGCGCAGGTCGGCCGCCACCGCGGCGTCCGGGCGCAGCCGCCCGGTGACCGGGTCCAGCTGGTACGCCTTCTCCGTCACGGTCAGCGTGACCACCCGGATGGCCGGGTCGGCCAGCAGGGCCACCACGCCGGCCGGGTCGCCGGCCGCCTGCCGTACCCCGGCGAGGGCGGCCACCACCCGGGTGTCGGCGCCCTGCCCGCTGGTGGCGGTGACGCTGAACAGGTGGTCCTGCGCGGCGAGGGCGTCCACCACCTCCCGGCTGCGCGGGGCCACCCCGACGATGCCCCAGTCCCCACCGGCCGCGGCCATCGCCTCCTCGGTGTAGACGGCCTGGTGGGCGCGGTGGAAGGCGCCGAGGCCGAGGTGGACGATGCCGGCGCGCGCCGAGCCGGGCGGCAGCAGCGGACGGCTGGCCGGCGGCACCCGGCTCAGCGTGCCGAGGCCGAGCCGGTCGGCGCCCACGGTCACCGCCATGCCGGGCCGTCCGGGAAGCGGTAGGTGGCGACCGACTCCGGCTTCATCAAGGCGCTGTACCCCGGCGCCTCGGGCAGCAGGTACCGGCCGCCGCGGGTGCGTACCGGGTCGACGAAGTGCTCGTGCAGGTGGTCGACGTACTCGATCATCCGCCCCTCCAGGCTGGTGCTCACGCGCAGGTGGTCGAAGACGGCGAGGTGCTGGACGTACTCGCAGAGGCCGACGCCGCCCGCGTGCGGGCAGACCGGCACCCCGAACTTCGCGGCCAGCAGCAGCTCGGCGAGCACCTCGTTGACGCCGCCGACCCGGCAGGCGTCGATCTGCATCACCCCGATCGCCTCGGCCTGCAGCAACTGCTTGAAGATGACCCGGTTGGCGGCGACCTCGCCGGTGGCGACCCGGCACCGGCCCCCGGTGAGGTCGGTGACGGCCCGCGCGATCCGGGCGTGGCCGAGCACGTCGTCGGCGTGCGTGGGCTCCTCGATCCAGTACGGGTCCACCTCGGCCAGGGCGGCCATGTTGGTGATCGCCTCGTCGACGTCCCAGACCTGGTTGGCGTCCATCATCAGCAGCGCGTCGGGCCCGATCTCGGCGCGGATGATCCGGGCCCGCCGCAGGTCGTCCTCCGGCGGCCCGCCCACCTTCATCTTCATCGCCCGCCAGCCGAGCCGGTACGCCTCGCGGGTCAGCGCCCGGACCTTGTCGTCCGGGTAGCCCAGCCACCCCACCGACGTGGTGTACGACGGGAAGCCGTCGCGGGCCAGCGCGGCGTGCCGCTCGTCCAGCCCGACCAGCCCCTTGTCGAGGATGGCCGCCGCCTCGTCGGGGGTGAGGGCGTCGGTGATGTGGTGAAAGTCGACGCTGGCGACGAGCTCGTCGGTAGGCAGGTCGGCGAGCAGCCGCCACAGCGGTTTGCCGGCGAGCCGGGCCCGCAGGTCCCAGACCGCGTTGACCAGCGCCCCGGTGGCCATGTGGATGACGCCCTTCTCCGGGCCCAGCCAGCGCAGCTGCACGTCGGCGGTGAGCGAACGCCAGAAGCCGACCGGGTCGGCGACGACGTCCTCGACCGTGCGCCCGGCGACGTGGTGGGCCAGCGCCCGCACCGCCGCGCAGGTGATCTCGTTGCCCCGGCCGTTGGTGAAGGTGAACCCGGCGCCGGTCATACCCGCGTCGGTGCGCAGCTCCACGTAGGTCGCCGAGTAGTCGCCCCGGTTGATCGCGTCGGAGCCGTCGCCGGCCGCTGCGGTGGGGAACCGGACGTCGTGGACGTCCACGTCGGTGATCCGGACACTCATGCCGGCGCTCCGATCCGGAAGACCCGCTTGGGCAGGCGGTAGGCGAGGTCGACGATCGTCTCGGCGGCCTCGTCCTCCGGCATCCGGTGCTCGGTGACCAGGCGCGCGAGGTACGCGGCGTCGACCCGGCGGGCCACGTCGTGGCGTACCGGGATGGAACAGAACGCGCGGGTGTCGTCGACGAAACCGGCCGTGTTGTAGAAGCCGGCCGACTCGGTGACCGACTCCCGGAACCGGCGCAGCACCTCCGGCGAGTCCAGGAACCACCAGGGCGCGCCGAGGTAGACGGCCGCGTACCCGCCGGCCAGCGGTGCCAGCTCGCGGGTGAACGTGTACTCGTCGAGCGTGTAGAGCACCACCCGCAGCCGGGGGTCGTTGCCGTACGCGTCCAGCAGCGGGGTGAGGGCGTGCAGGTACTCGGTGGCCTGCGGCAGGTCACCGCCGACGTCCCGGCCGTGCCGCGCGTACAGCCAGCGGTTGTGGTTGCGACCGCGCGGGGTGCAGCTGCATCACCAGGCCGTCGTCGAGCGACATGCGGGCGAACTCGAGCAGCATGTGCGCCCGGAACGCCTCGGCGTCGGCCGCGTCGGCGACGCCGCGCCGGCCCCGGTCGTAGAGCTCCGCCGCCTCCCGTGGACTCAGGTCCAGGGTGCGGGCGGTGGGGTGGCCGTGGTCGGAGGAGGTCGCGCCGGCCGCGACGAACGCCGCCCGGCGCTGCCGCAGCGCGGCCAGGAACCCGGCGTACGTGCCGGTGTCCTCGCCGGACACCTCGGCGAGCCGGTCCACGTTGGCCGCCCAGCCGTCGAACTCCAGGTCGACCACGTTGTCCGGCCGGAACGTGGTGATCACCCGGCCGCCCGGCCCGCCCCAGCCGTCGGCGGCGAGCTTCGCGTGCTGCCCGAGGTCGTCCAGCGGCGACTCGGTGGTGGCGAGCACCTCGATGCCGAACCGCTCGAACAGGGCCCGGGGCCGGAACGCCGGTTCCGCCAGCCGCGCGGCCAGCTCGTCGTAGACAGCGTCGGCGGTGGCCGGCGACAGCGGGGTGGTCACCCCGAACACGTCGGTGAAGGTCTGCTCCAGCCACAGCCGGGACGGGGTGCCCCGGAACAGGTGCCAGTGCGCGGCGAAGCGGCGCCAGATCGCCCGCCCGTCGGTCTCGGTGGGGCTGCCGTCCACCGTCGGAACGCCCAGGTCGGCCGGCGGGACGCCCTGGCTGAGCAGCATCCGGGTGAGGTAGTGGTCGGGCACGATCAGCAGGCGCGCCGGGTCCGGGAAGGGCCGGTCCTCGGCCAGGATCGCCGGATCCACGTGCCCGTGCGGGGAGATGATCGGCTGCGGTGCGGCCAGCGCGTACAGCCGGCGGGCCACCGCCCGCTGCGCGGGGTCGGCGGGGAAGAGCAGGTCGGGTGTCGGCACGGATGGGACTCCTCGGGCGGGTCGCGGCTCAGGCAAGGTCGAGCAGGTCGGCGACCCGGACCGGGGCGCCGGTGGTGAAGGACCGGTTGGCGGCGAGGCCGGTGAGCAGGGCGAGGGCGCCGTCACGGGCGGTCGCGGCGCGGCCCATCGGGTCGGGTGCGCCGCCGAGCAGCACCCGCGTCATGCGCAGGTCGGCGCCGCCGTGCCCGGTGCGGGTGTGGCCCTCGACGGGGATCCGGGTGGGCGGCTCCCAGAACGGGCGCAGGGTGAGCGTGGCCCCGCCGGCCTCGGCGGCCGCCTCGTCGCCGTGCAGGGCGGCGCCCTTCAGCGCGCCGGCCGCGGCCGGGCTGACGTGGTCGCTCTCGACCACCTCCAGCTCGATTCGGCCCCGGCTGCCGTTGACCATCACCCGGTAGCCCTCGTAGGGGGCGTAGGCGGTGAGGTGGTACGTCATGGTCGCGCCGGTGGAGTAGCGCACCAGCACCGCCATGTCGTCCTCGATGGTCACGCCGGGCGCGAAGACGTTGCGGTCGCGCTGGTAGCCGTCCTCGCCCTCGGCGTCGAGGTACAGCTCGCGCAGCTTCGGATGGGCGGCCAGGTGCAGTGCGAAGGGGTCGTCGGCGGCGGCGGGGGAGCCGTGCGCGCGCTCGTAGTCGCGGGCGTAGCCGTGCCGGGCGCCGGCCTCGCCGTAGAAGAACAGCCGGCCGGCGGCGTACACCTGCACCGGTACCGCGTCCAGCCACCAGTTGACCAGGTCGAAGTGGTGGCCGGCCTTGTGCACCATCAGCCCGCCGGAGTGCGCCCGGTCCCGGTGCCAGCGCCGGAAGTAGTCCGCGCCGTGCCGGACGTCGAGCAGCCACTCGAAGTGCACGGACCCGATCTCGCCGACCGCGCCGTCGGCCAGCAGCCGGCGCAGCTGCTCGTGCAGTGGGTTGTAGCGGTAGTTGAACGCCACCCGTACCTGCCGGCCGGTCTCGGCGACCGCGTCGAGGATGCGCCGGCAGCCGGCCACGTCGACGGTCATCGGCTTCTCGCTGACCACGTCGCAGCCGGCCCGCAGCGCGGTCTCGATGTGCGCGGCGTGCGTGTCGTCGACGCTGGTCACCAGGAGCACGTCGACGCGTTCCTTGGCGAGCATGGCGGCCAGCTCCGCGGCCTGGTACGTGGGCACGGGCGGGTGGCCCAGCTCGCCGAGCCAACGGTTGTGCGCGTCCATCCGCGCCTGGTTGACGTCGGCGAACGCCACCAGCTCGGCGGTGTCCGCGTGGTCGCGCACCAGGGCCCGCACGAACATCTCGGCCCGCGACCCGGTGCCCACCAGGGCGTGCCGGACCCGATCGGTGCTGGACGACATGGCGGCCACCTCTCCGAATGCTGCAAAGGTTTGCAGCCGAAATAACCACGTGAGGCCCGGCGTCGTCAACGATCGATGTCAAACCAGTGTCATAGATCCGCTTTACATCCCATTTGAGCACATGGTGGGAGCGCGGTCGAAACACGACCGTAATCATCGACCGTTGACACCGGCACAACCGTTTGCATTAATTGGCGGCACCTGACGTGACCCCAGCCACACTGGACGAAGGGCCCGCCGTGCCAGCCACCATCCGAGACGTCGCCCGGGCCTCCGGCGTGCACATCTCCACGGTCTCCCGCACGTTCTCGGCGCCGCACCTCGTCAACCCCGAGACCCGCAGCCGGGTGCTGGCGTGCGCCGAGCAGCTCGGCTACCGCCCCAACCGGGCCGCCCGCGCCCTGATCACCGGCCGCACGCACAACCTGGGCCTGATCATCGCCGACATCGCCAACCCGTTCTTCCCGCCGCTGATCAAGGCGGCCGAGAGCCAGGCCCGGCAACGCGACTACCACGTCTTCGTGGCCGACACCAACGAGGACCCGATCGCCGAGGAGGAACTGGTCCACGCCCTCGCCAAGCAGGTCGACGGGGTGCTGCTGTGCAGCCCCCGGATGAGCAACAGCCTGATCGAGCAGCTCAGCCGGGAGGTCCCGCTGGTGGTGATAAACCGGCAGGTCGCCGGCCTGCCGTGCGTCACCATGGACGTCGGCCAGGGTGCCCGCGCCGCGGTGGAGCACCTGCTCGCCCTGGGCCACCGGCGGCTCGCGCTGCTCAGCGGGCCGCGCGGGTCGTGGACCAGCCGCGAGATCCGCCGGGCGGCGGGCGCCGCCGCCCGCACCGGCGGGGCCGAGCTGACCGTCCTCGGCCCCAACCAGCCCACCGAGACCGGCGGCGGCGCGCTCGCCGAGCAGGTACGCCGCAACGAGGTCACCGCCGTGCTGGCCTACAACGACCTGATGGCCATCGGCCTGATCGAAGGACTCGACGCCCTGGGGATGCGCGTCCCGCAGGACGTCAGCGTCGTCGGCATCGACGACATCGCCCTGAGCCGGCTCACCCGGCCCAAATTGACGACGGTGGCCACGCCGACCGCGGCCGCCGGCCGGACGGCCGTCGACATGCTCCTGTCCACCGACAGCGTCGTCGCCCGGGGACCCCGTGGCGGCGGCCGGAGCGGCACCACCGACGACCGTCGTACCACCGCACAGGTAATGCTCCGGACCGAACTGGTCATCCGCGACTCGACCGCAGCCGCGCCGGCTGACGGTCGGCACCGCCCCGGCGCCCAGATGGTTGTCCCGGGCCCGCATCGCCCTGCGGGCCCGGGTCGCCCAGCCGCGGCCACCGGTGGCGTCGTCGCCTCCTAACGCCAAGGAGTGAGCGCACATGCACCCCGCAACATCCCCCACCGCGGGCACGCCGGCCGTGCCCGTTCACCGTACCCGCGTCCGTCGCCGCCGGTTGTTCCGCGGTCTCGTCGCCGCGGCCGTCGCCCTTCCCCTCGCCCTCGGCGCCGCGGCCTGCGGTGCCGACGAGGGCGCCGGGTCCGACCCGAACGCACCCGTCAAACTGTCGATCTTCTGGTGGGGCGGCGAGGCCCGGGCGAAGCTGACCGACGAGGCCCTCGCCCTCTACACGAAAAAGCACCCCAACGTCACGTTCGAGAAGACCTGGCAGGCCAACCAGGGCTACTTCGACAAGCTGGCCACCCTCACCGCCGGCGGCAACCCGCCGGACATCTTCCAGATCGACGACAACTACCTGACCGAGTACGCCGCCCGCAACACCACGCTCGACCTCACGTCGTACAAGGACGCGGGCGACCTGGACGTCTCGAAGTTCCCGGAGAGCCTCTGGCAGTACGGCGTCGTCGACGGCAAGCTCGCCGGCCTGGCCGCCGGGGAGAACACCCAGGGCCTGGTCTACAACAAGACCCTGCTGACCAGCAACGGCCTGCCCGAGCCGACCACGGGGATGAGCTGGGAGGACCACATCGCCTGGGCCGAGCAGGTCAGCAAGAAGACCAAGGTCCCCGGCACGCAGGACCCGAGCGCCGACTACAAGGCGCTGTGGGTGTGGCTGCGCCAGCAGGGCAAGGACCTCTACTCCGGTTCCGAGCTCGGGTTCACCGTCGAGGACGTGACCAAGTGGTTCGAGCTGTGGAAGGGCGCGCGGGACCGGGGCGCCACCCCGACCCCGGACGTCATCCACGAGGGCAACGCCACCGACATCACCAAGCAGCTCGTGGTCACCGGCAAGGCCGGGACGAGCTGGGTCTGGGTCAACCAGATGCCGGAGCTGAAGAAGAACACCAAGGACGAGTTGGGCGTCGTCGCGTACCCCGGCGACCCGAGCGCCCAGTGGGCCCGCGCCTCCATGTACTGGTCGGTGTTCCGGGGCAGCAAGCACAAGGACGTCGCCGTCGACGTGATCAACTTCCTGGCCAACGATCCGGAGGCGGTCGCGCTGCTCGGCACCGACCGAGGCCTGCCGTCCAACCTGGACCTGCGCAAGGCGGTCAGCGACAAGGTCACCGACCCGGCGATGAAGCAGTCGATCCAGGTCGAGTCCGACCTGGCCGCGAAGTTCGGCGAGTCGCCCCAGGTGCCGCTCAAGGGCCACAGCAAGGTCAAGTCCGAGCTGATCAAGGCCGCCGAGAACGCGCAGTACGGCCGGGCGACGCCCGCGCAGGCAGCGGAGCAGTTCTTCGCCGCCTGCCAGGCCGCGATAGCCTGATCCCGCAGGTACGGAGAGGAGCCCGTTCGTGGTCCTGACCACGGCGCCCGGCCCGACCCGACCGCCGGCCGGTTCCGCCCCGACCCCCGCCCGTGGGCGTGGGGTCGGGCGGGGCCCGTACCGCGACCGTCCCGCCGGCGACAAA
>JAEYGD010000334.1 GCA_023402505.1 Actinomycetes bacterium | reverse complement strand
GCCCCGGACGGGCACGGGCTGGGCGGGGTCGCCGACGCCGGCGCGTTCCTGGCCCGGCTGGTCCGGCTCGACCGGGCGGCGCTGGTACGGCTGCGGCCGGCCGCCGTGCCCGGCCGCACCGTCCTGTGGGCGCGGCTGCCGTGGGGGGTGCTGGTGGCCCGTACGGTGGCCGGCACCGGCCCGGGCGACGTCACCGTGGCGGCCGGCGACCTGCTGGCGGAGTTGACGGCGGGCCGTCCGGCGCTGCCCGCCCGCCGGGACGCGCAGTGGCGCTGGCCGCTCCCACCGGCCACCAGCCGGCCGGTGGAGACCCTTCCGGCCGGCGAGGTGCGGCGGGTCGCCGAGGCCGCGGCGGAGGCCCTGCGGGACGCCTCCGCCCACGGTGTGGCGGGCCGGGCGGTCGGTCAGCGGATGCTGCGTGACGCCCTCCTCGACCACGTGCCGGTGGTGGTCACCCCGGACGACCCGCCCGGTGCGCCGGTGGAGGTGCCCCAGCGGCTGGTGCAGGGTCTGGTGCGGATGGGTTTTCTCGGCGGGGCCGCGACGACCGGTGGGGTGCAGGTCCGTACGACCGGCCGTTGGGTCGGTCTGGTCGGTCCCTACGGAGCGGCATGGTCGCAGACGGCTACGGATCTCGCTGTCCGCCCCACATCCAATCATCCGTTCGGATGACCCCCGTTCATTCTTCTGTCCTGGGGCTGGCGTTGGGGGGATGCTTCCGCCCGGCTGTCCGGGTACCGTCCATCCTCGGATCCAACGCACCGTAGGCGGCTGGATCCGCTGGGGAGTGAGGTGCGCGAGCGATGCCGTGGTGGTCATGGCGCCCCGGTCCCGCCAACGGCGGCGGTGAGCCGGACAGTCGTAGCGGGATCACAGTGGAAGGCACCGTCCGGGTCGGCCCGCCGACCCCCCGTCAGCCGGGCGACAACTGCCCAGGTTCCGACCGTCCTCCCATCGCGGACATGCCGGCCACGGTCGCGCCGGTGACGCTCAGCCGGGTCTGCGACGCGCTCGACCTGCTCGACGTGCGCTACCTGGCCGACGGCGACGGCAACCTGCTGGCGATGTGGGAGCGGCACGCCGTCCTGGTCACGCTGGAGGGCCCGGAGGACGAGATCCTGGTCATGCGGGCCCGTCCGCACGCGACGGTCCCACCCGACTGGGAGGACCGGGCCTACCGCGTCGTCAACGAGTGGAACCACACCCGCCGCTTCTGTAAGGCGTACATCGGCGACCCGACCGAGCGCGGGCAACTGCCCATCTACGCCGAACTCCAGGTGCCGTTCAGCGCCGGTGCGCACGACGCGCTGCTGGTCGAGATGCTCGACTGCGGCGCGGCGGTCGCCACCAGCTTCGTCGACTGGCTGCACGACGAGGGCGCACTGCTCTGACGGCCCACGCCGTCCCGGTCACGCCGGTCCGGCCGGGTCCTCCATCGCGTTCACCATGAAGTACGCGGCCCGCTCCAGGTAGTCCCAGAGGGCGGCGGAGAGGTCCGGCGGCAGGTCCAGCCGGTCCACGGCCCGCCGCATGTGGTGCAGCCAGGCGTCCCGCTCGGCGGCCCCGATCCGGTACGGCGCGTGCCGCATCCGCAGTCGCGGGTGCCCCCGCTGGGCGGAGTACGTGTTCGGCCCGCCCCAGTACTGCATCAGGAACAGGGTCAGCCGGTCCGCCGCCGGGCCCAGGTCCTCCTCCGGGTACATCGGGCGCAGCAGCGGGTCGGTGGCCACGCCCGCGTAGAACTCGTCCACCAGCTTGCGGAAGGTCGGCTCACCGCCGATCGCCTCGAAGAAGGTCGTCGACGGACGAGCCGGGCCGGACTCACCTGCGGGATTCACCGTTCCATCCTGCCAGGTTCCGGCGACCGGCCCGCCGACGCCCGCTGTGGGTCGGATCACCGGCTGCCGGTGACGCCCCGGCTCGCCCGGGCGGCCGCCGTCCGGGCGATCCCCGGCGCCGCGTCGCCCGGCCCGGCCTGCGGGCGGGACGGGCGCGGGGCGTCGGAGGACGACGTGGCGGACTGGGCCGCCGAGTCGTCGGGGTCCTCCTGCTGCCTGGCGGAGGCGATCGCCGCGTCGATGGTCGCCGGGCTCGGCCAGCGCAGCGCGGCGAGCGCCATGAGCACCACGCCGGCCGCGCTCCACACGCCGACCACCAGGGGGATGGAGAACCGCTGGGCGAGCAGCCCGGTCACCAGGACCGACCCGCCCTGGATCACCTGGATGCCGGTGGCCATGACACCGAAGGCCCGGGCCCGGTAGCCGTTCGGCAGCGCCCGGACGAACAGCCCGTTCGCCACCGGCAGCAGGCCGGCCACGGCGAACCCGCAGGCGGCCGCGAGCAGCGCCACCACCACCGGTGACGGGTCGAGCAGGGCGGGAACCAGGACCAGCGGGGCCAGGACGGCCAGCGGCCGGATCAGGGCGAGCCGGCGGCTCGGCGAGACCAGCCGGCCGACCAGCAGGCCGCCGAGGATGAACCCGACCGGGTTGGCGGCCATGATGATCGCCTGCGCGGCGCCGGTGTCCATGTCGCCGGCGTGCCGGCCGGCCCAGCCCGCCGCCAGGCCCTCGGGGACGATGGAGAACAGCATCGCGCTGAAGACGAGGATGGCGATCGCGCGGAGCACCGGGTTGCCGAAGACGATCCGGAAGCCCTCGCCGGTCTCCCGGAGCAGGTGACTGCGGTGCGCCGGGGTCATCGCCGGCGGTCGGCTCCGGACGCCGACGCGGAGCAGGACGGCCGAGGTGGCGAAGGTGGCGGCGTTGACCAGCAGCGCGACGGCAGGGTTGACCGCGGCGATGGCGGCACCGGCCAGATAGCCGACGACCTGCGCCGCCTGACCCACGCTGGCGTTGACCGACAACCCGACCACGAGGCGGTCGCCGCTCAGGATCAGCGGCATCAGCGCCGACCGGGCCGCCTGGCTGGGCGGGTTGGCGAGGGTGGCGGCGAACAGCAACGCCAGGATCACCGGGGTCGGCATCCCCGGGATCGCGATGACCAGCAGCAGGACCATCCGGGCGAGGTCACAGGTCACCATGACCCGCCGGTACGGGTACCGCTCGGCGAGCGTCGTGAGCAGCGGCCCGCCGACGAGCCACGGCAGGTAGCTGATGGCGAACGCGGCGGCGGAGAGCGCCACCGACTTCGTCTCCTGGTAGACCAGCAGGGTGACCGCGGCCTTGGCGATGTAGTCACCGACCCAGGCCAGCGTGCTGGCCGTGAAGACGAACCGGTACTCGCGCTGCGCGAACACCTCCCGGAAGGTGGCCGGCCCTTCCGGAGAAGGTCGCTCGTCGGACACCGTCGCCTCCATCGTTCCCTGGACCGGCCACTCGTGATGGTCGGGGCCGGGGAACCGTCGTCGAATCTGCCGATCAGCGAGGACGTGATCACGCTCCGAGGGGGAGCGTGTGCACCGGATTCTGCCCGATCGTCCGACAACTGGCTAGGGCGGACGGGTTGATCGTCGCATCGCCGACTGAACGAACGGACGATACCCGAGGGGTCGGCCGGCCGGAACCCCGCGTATTCCGGTCAGGTCGCACCGCCGGTGCCGGTCTCCCCGGCGGGCAGGGTCGGCAGGCCGGGGAACAGGCGGGCAGCGGCGATCTTGGCGGTGATGCCGGAGTTCTCCAGGGCTTCGGCGAGCCGGCGGCGCAACTCACGGCCCACCGCGAACTGACCGTCCGCCGTCGTCTTGACCACCGTGCGGATCACCGCTCCGTCCACCGTCATCTGCTCGACGCCGAGCACCTCCGGCGCCTCGACGATCTCCGGCGCCAGCTCCGGGTCCAGCGCGACCGACGCGGCGGCGGTCCGCAGCACCGCCGTCGCCTCCTCGGTGCCGGCGAAGCCGATCGGCAGGTCGACCACGACCAGCGCCCAGCCCTGGCTCTTGTTGCCGACCCGGACGATCTCGCCGTTGCGGATGTACCAGAGGACGCCGCGCCCGTCGCGGACGGTCGTCACCCGCAGCCCGACCGACTCGACCACGCCGGTCGCCTCACCGAGGTCGACCGTGTCACCGACGCCGTACTGGTCCTCGATCAACATGAACAGGCCGGCGATCAGGTCCTTTACCAGGCTCTGGGCGCCGAAACCGAGCGCGACACCGGCGATGCCGGCGCTGGCCAGCAGCGGCGCCAGGTCGAAGCTGAACTCCTTGAGCACCATCAGCAGCGCGATGCCGAAGATGAACGCCGTGGTGAAACTGCTCAGCACCGAGCCGATCGCCTCGGCGCGCTGGCGTCGCCGCTCCGGGACGAACTCGCCTGGTTCGGTCGCCGCGGTGGGGATCCGCTCGCGCAGCGGTCGCAGCATCGTGGGTACGCCCGCGTCGCTGGTCGTCCGGACGAGCCGCTTGATGGTCCGGTGCAGCAGCCACCGGGCCACGGCGGCCAGCAGCAGGATCAGGATGACGCGCAGCGGCTTGATCAGGATCCAGTAGCTGCCCTCGGCGAACCAGACGGAACCGGTCAGGTCCCAGGCCCATTTGCACACCGTCTCGCCGAGGCACTCGGGGCTCGGCGACTCGTCCGGCGGGGGCGCGGCCGACACGATCGGGTCGAAGGAGGCATCCACCCTGTCTTCGTACCGCAAGGGGCCCGGCGGGCGGCGGGCGACCCACCGCCGGGTGACCCGAGTCGGTCAGCGGTTCGTTATCCGGGGCGAACCGGGTCATCGGCGGCAGGAGCCGGGAAGGCTTCGGTGGGGGGAGCCCGGATTAGTACGTGCAATCCGGGGTCTTATCAGGGACGATTGGCGCACGGACGTCGGTGATCCGGGCCGACGTCGGCCGATGGGTCCCTGCGCCCGTTTCCCGGCCGGCGGTGGCGAGCAGGGGGGCCGCTGAACCGGGAGGGTGAGCGCGATGCCTGACATACGACCCGCGGTGGGCTCCGGCGCGCTCGTCCTCAACGCCACCTACGAGCCCCTGTGTGTCGTGTCGGTCCGTCGTGCCGCCATCCTCGTGCTCTCCGCCAAGGCCATCTGTGTCGCCGACGGCGACGGCATCCTGCACAGCGCCCGCGACTCGTTACCGGTGCCCTCGGTGGTCCGGCTGACCCGCTTCGTCCGCGTCCCGTACCGCACCCACGTGGGGTTGTCCCGCCGGGCGATCTTCGCCCGCGACGGTTGGCGCTGCGCGTACTGCCGGGGGCCGGCGGAGACCATCGACCACGTCTTCCCGCGCAGCCGGGGTGGCCGGCACGCCTGGGAGAACGTGGTCGCCGCCTGCGCCCGGTGCAACCACACCAAAGGCGACAAGACGCCGGCCGAACTGGGCTGGCGGCTGCACGTCCCACCGGTGGCCCCGAAAGGCACCGCGTGGCGGGTCCTCGGCCACCGGGCCCCCGACCCCCGCTGGGCGGACTGGCTCGACCTGCGGGAGCCCGAGGCGGCGGCCTGACCTCATCCGTCGCGCGCCTCGACCAGCGACGCGAACACCACGACGTTGTCGGCGTAGCCGGTCTCGCCGCCGACCCACCGGCCGCCGCAGGTCACCAGCCGCAGGTTCGGCCGGTCGAAGTCGCCGAACACCTGGTCGGCCGGGAAGCGCTCCTTGTCGAACCGGTCCACCGAGTTGACCTCGAAGACGGCCACCGTGCGGTCGGTGCGGGTCACCTCGACCCGGTCGCCGGCCCGGAGGTCGCGCAGTCCGTGGAAGACCGCCGGCCCGGTGCTGGTGTCCACGTGACCGACGATCACCGCCGGGCCGTACTGCCCGGGGGTCGGCCCCTGGTCGTACCAGCCGGCCTCCTGGGCGCGCGCCGCGTCCGGCGCGGCGATCGTGCCGTCCGGCGCCAGGCCCACGTTGTGCACCGGGGCGGCGACGTCGATCGCGTCGATCTCGATGGCGACCGGCGGGCTCGCCGGCAGGACCGGGAACTTCTTCGGCGGCGGGCGCAGGCCGGCGGTGAACCGGTCCGGCAGCACGCTCATCCCGGTGATCCGCTCGACCCCCAGCATCGCGATGATCAGCACCATCAGGGTGCCGATGACCAGCACCGGAATGCCCGGCCCGCGGG
>JAEYGD010000139.1 GCA_023402505.1 Actinomycetes bacterium | reverse complement strand
CCCCACCCGCCCCCGAGGGGGTACGCACACCGTCGCCACCGCCCGGCGTCCCGCCACCGGGTGTCGGGCCGGCGGGCTGCCGGCGGCCAGCACGGGCCGGACGCCCCGGTGCCGGTTCCGGGATCGCGGGTTCATTCGACACGGTCGACCGTCCCCTCGCCGACGGCGTACCGGGTGCCACGCAGACGGGCCGGCACGTCGTCGTCCACCGCGCACGTCACCAGCAGCTGGCTCGCGCCGCCGACCAGGTCGGCCAGGCGTTCCCGCCGGCCGGTGTCCAGCTCCGCGAACACGTCGTCGAGCACCAGCACCGGCTCGACGCCGTCGGCACGCAGCAGGTCGTACCCGGCCAGCCGCAGCGCCAGGGCGTACGACCAGGACTCGCCGTGGCTGGCGTACCCCTTGGCGGGCAGCGGGCCCAGGGTCAGCGACAGCTCGTCGCGGTGCGGGCCGACCAGCGTGGTCCCGCGCTCGATCTCGGCCGAGCGGGCCTCGGCGAGCGCGGCGGTCAGCGCGGCGGCGAGGGCGTCCCGGTCGGTGGTCGGCTCGGCCAGCTCGACCGAGGGCCGGTACGCGATGCCCGCGGCGCCCTTGCCGGCCGCCACCGCGTCGTACGCCTTGGTGACGTGCGGGGCGAGCGCGGCGACCAGTTCGAGGCGGCCGGCCAACAGTTCGGCGCCGTGCCGCGCGAGGTGGGTGTCCCACACCGCGAGGGTGGACAGGTCGCCGCCACGGGTGCCGCCGGTCTTGCGGGCCAGGTACGCGGTGCGCAGCAGGGCGTTGCGTTGCTTGACGACCCGGTCGTAGTCGGCGCGCACCCCCGCGTACCGGGGCTGGCGGAGCACCAGCAGGTCGTCGAGGTAGCGGCGGCGCTCGGCCGGGTCGCCCCGGACGAGTTCCAGGTCCTCCGGCGCGAAGAGCACCAGCCGGAGGGCGCCGATGACGTCCCGGGCACGGCGGGCCGGGGACCGGCCGAGGCGGGCGCGGTTGGCCCGGCCGGGCACGATTTCCAGCTCGACGAGCAACTCCCGGCCCTCGTGGACGACGGCGCAGCGGATGACCGCGGCGGTGGCGCCCATCCGGACGAGGGGGGCGTCCGTGGCGACCCGGTGGGAGTCCAGGGTCGCCACGTAGCCGAGCGCCTCGACCAGGTTGGTCTTGCCGACGCCGTTGGGGCCGACGAGGACGTTCGCCCCCGGTTCGAGGTCGACGCCGACCCGCTCGTACGAGCGGAAGTCGACCAGTTCGAGCCGGCGGACGTACACGGGTTGTGGACGCGCCGTCAGCGCTTGTGGACGGCGTGCCCGCCGAACTGCTGGCGCAGCGCGGCGACGGCCTTCATGGCGGGCGAGTCGTCCTGGCGGGAGGCGAACCGGGCGAACAGCGAGGCGGCGATGACGTTCATCGGGACGGCCAGCCGGACGGCCTCGTCGACGGTCCACCGGCCCTCGCCGGTGTCCTCGGTGTAACCGCTGAGCTCGGCCAGCTCCGGATCCTCGTCGAGGGCGCGGTCGAGCAGGTCGAGCAGCCAGGACCGGACGACGGTGCCCTCCCGCCACGACTTGAAGACACCGGGGACGTTGGTGACCAGCTCGGACTTGGTCATCAGCTCGTAGCCCTCGGCGTAGGCGTGCATGAGCCCGTACTCGATGCCGTTGTGCACCATCTTGGCGTAGTGCCCGGCACCGACCGGTCCGGCGTGCACGAAGCCGAACTCGCCGGCCGGCTTGAGCGCCTCGAAGACCGGCATGAGCCGGTCGACGTGCTCCTTGGCGCCGCCGACCATGAGGGCGTACCCGTTCTGCCGGCCCCAGACGCCGCCGGAGACCCCGACGTCGACGTAACCGATGCCGCGCTCGTTCAGCCGCTCGGCGCGCGGTGCGTCGTCGCTGAACCGGGAGTTCCCCCCGTCGACGATGATGTCGCCGGCCTCGAGGACGTCGGCCAGCTCGTCGATGGTGGCGTCGGTGACACCGGCGGGCACCATGACCCACACGGCCCGGGGCGCTGCCAGCTTGTCCACCAGGCCCGCGAGGCTCGTGACGTCGCTCAGCTCCGGGTGGTGGTCGAAGCCGACCACCTCGTGCCCGGCGGCGCGCAGCCGCTCGCGCATGTTGCCGCCCATCCGGCCGAGCCCTACCAGCCCGAGCTGCATGTGCCGTACCTCCGTGCGTCGTGGTTCTTCTCGGGTGCGATCAGCGGGAGACGCGGATCGGCATGATGAGGTACCGGTACCCGGGGAGAACCTCGCCATCCTCGCCGGCGGGGGAAATCACCGCCGGCTTGAAGGCGTCGACGAACGAGAGCACGGCGAACTGGGCCCCCAGGTTCGTGAGGCCGTCGATCAGGTACTGCGGGTTGAAGCCGATGGTCAGCGGGTCGCCGGTGAAGGTGGCCTCCATCGCCTCGCTGGCGCGCGCCTCCTCGGTGCCGCCGGCCTCGACGACCAGCCCGTCGGCGCTGAAGCTCAGCAGCACCGGCGTGGTGCGTTCGGCGACCAGCGCGACCCGCTTGACCACCTCGATGAGCGTGCTGACCGGCACCTGCGCCCGGGCGTTGTGGTTGGCCGGGAAGAGCGAACGCACCGGCGGGTAGTTGGCGCCGTCGAGGAGGCGGCTGGTGGTGCGGCGGGTTCCGCCGGCGAAACCGATCATGCCTTCGCCGGCCGCGCCCTGGGAGAGCGCCATGGTCACCTGACCGCCGAGCGGGCCGAGCGCCTTGGCGGTGTCGTGCAGGGTCCGGGCGGGCACGAGCGCGTTGAGGCTGATCTCCGGGTCGTCGGGGTTCCACTCCATCTCGCGCAGGGCGAGCCGGTAGCGGTCGGTGGCGAGCATCGCCAGGTTGCGGCCGGACAGCTCGATGCGGACACCGGTCATCATCGGCAGGGTCTCGTCGCGACCGGCGGCCACGGCCACCTGGGCGACGGCGGCGGCGAACGCGGCGGCGTCGACCGTGCCGGCGCTGTCCGGCATCTCCGGCAGGCTCGGGTAGTCCTCCACCGGCATGGTGGGCAGGGTGAACCGGGCGCTGCCGCAGACCAGTTCGAGGTGCGCGCCGACCGCGGCGATGTCGACCGGCTTCGCCGGCAGCGCCTTGGTGATCTCGGCGAGGAGGCGCCCGGAGACCAGGGCCGCGCCGTCGGCGTCCCCCTGCACCTCGACGGTCACCTGGCTGGAGACCTCGTAGTCGAACCCGGAGACCTGCAGGTTGCCGTCGGTGACGCGCAGCATCACGCCGGCGAGCACCGGCACGGACGGCCGGTTGGGCAGGCTCTTCGCGGTCCAGGCCACGGCCTCGGCGAGCGCGTCGCGCTCCACTCGGAACTTCATCAATGCCTCCGCGTCGACGTCAGCGACAACTCTCTCATGCCGACCGCTGCCTACCGCCCCGCCTGAGCGTGCGGGTTCACATCGCACCTTAGGGCGCGTGGGCATCGGCTGTGCGCCCGACCCCATCCCATCCAGGTGCCGATGGACCGGCCGCGGCGGTCTCCGGCCCGATCCACAGAAAGTCCAACGGTGATGATTGGTTTTTGTTGTCTTAGAAGATCTAACTCATCGTCTTCATCGCACCTGTGCAAACTGTGGAGAACCGCCGTCCGCGCAGGTCAGACACGTTATCCACCGGTGGTTTCGCTGTGGAGAACCGGGGGTACAACCCGTGTCGCGATCCACAGGCGGGCCGCGTCCCCAGGTTGTCCACGGTTATCCACCGGTTGTCCACCGGTAATCCACCGACTTTCTCCCCAGGCCTGTGGATCACCGGACGCGCCCCGATCCACGTTTTCCCCAGAACCTTCAACAGTCCGCCCACAGGCGGACCGTCTCCTGTGTACAACGGCACCGTTGTCCCCAGGCGTCCACAGCTTCGTCCCCAGGGTTTCTCCACAACCTGTGGGTAACTGGCCGGTAGGCGGACGGTAGTTTTCCACCGACGGTGGACAACGAGCTGTGGACAACGAGGCGGACGGTGGACGGTCACGGCTCCGATGCTGTGGCCTCGACCATGTCGAGGGTCAACCCGGAGGGCGCCGTCACCGCCCGGGCAGCCGCGCCGCGTCCCGGGAGGAAGTGGAAAACGGAACGCCCGGCCACTACGGCGGCCGGGCGTGGCGTACGCCTCCGGCGTCGCGCCGCCGGAGCCGTCGCTCAGGTGGTCTGCTTGATCCGGTTGGTCAGCTCGGCGATCTGGTTGTACAACGAGCGTCGCTCGGCCATCTGCTGGCGGATCTTGCGGTCGGCGTGCATGACGGTGGTGTGGTCGCGGCCGCCGAAGGCCTGCCCGATCCGGGGCAGCGACAGATCGGTCAGCTCCCGGCACAGGTACATGGCGACCTGGCGCGCGTTGACGAGGACCCGCGACCTGGAGTGCCCGCGCAGGTCCTCCAGGCTCACCCCGAAGTAGTCGGCCGTGGAGACCATGATCTGGTCGGCGGTGATCTCCGGGCCGGCACCGTCGGGGATGAAGTCCCGCAGCACCTCCTCGGCGAGCGACAGCTCCACCGACGAGCGGGTGAGGCTGGCGAACGCGGTCACCCGGATCAGCGCGCCCTCCAGCTCCCGGATCGAGTTCGACACCCGCGACGCGATGAACTCCAGCACGTCCGGCGGGGCGAACAACCGCTCCTGGGCCGCCTTCTTCTGCAGGATCGCGATGCGGGTCTCCAGGTCCGGCGGCTGGATGTCGGCGAGCAGGCCCCACTCGAACCTGGTGCGCAGCCGGTCCTCCAGGGTCGCCAGTTGCTTCGGCGACCGGTCGGACGTGATGACGATCTGCTTGTTGGCGTTGTGCAGGGTGTTGAAGGTGTGGAAGAACTCCTCCTGCGTCCGCTCGCGGTTCTCCAGGAACTGGATGTCGTCGATCAGGAGGATGTCGACGTCGCGGTAGCGGCGCTGGAACGCGCTGGTCTTGTCGTCCCGCAGCGAGTTGATGAAGTCGTTGGTGAACTCCTCGGTCGAGACGTACCGCACCGAGCGGGCGTTGCCCAGCGTCGTGGCGTAATGACCGATCGCGTGCAGCAGGTGCGTCTTGCCGAGACCCGAGCTGCCGTAGATGAACAGCGGGTTGTACGCCTTCGCCGGCGACTCGGCCACCGCCACCGAGGCCGCGTGCGCGAACCGGTTCGACGAGCCGATGACGAACGTCTCGAACATGTACTTCGGGTTGAGTCGGTTGCCACCGCTGTCCGCCGCCGGCAGCCGCCGCTCCTCCCGGCCACCGGGGCGGTGGTCCACCCGTCCCGGCCCGCTGTCGGTGCCGAGGTCCCGTGGCAGGGGCCGGATCACGTGCTGGTCGCGCGGCGACGCGCCGTCCTCCCGGTAGCGGGCGTCGTAGGCCCGGCCGTCCACCGTCGGGTCCAGCCGGGCCGCCTGCTCGTCGAAGCCGCGCCGGTCCGGACGGTGGGTCGGGCGGTCCGGGCGGGGCGGCTCGGCGAAGGCGGTGCTGAACAGCGGCTCCTGGGCGTCGCGGGCAGCCGGGCCGGTGCGCTCGGCGACCGGGGGCGGCCCGGTCGGCTCGACCCGGTCGCCGGGCTGCGCCTGCTCGGGAATCAACGGCAGCTGCCGGTCCGCGTCGTCGCCCGGCGCGGCGCCGTGGCCGTCGGCGTACGGCTCGCCGGCCGCCGGGTCCGGGGCACTGCGGTAGACGGTGCCCGCCGGACGGCCGGAGCCGTCCTCCGGCACCCGCACCGTGACCGCCACCTGGATGGGCCGGCCCAGCCGCCGGGTCAGTGCCTCGGTGATCGCCGGCCGCAGCCGGGACTCGATCACGTCCCGGGTGAACGCGTCCGGGACGGAGAGGAGAGCGGTGTCCTCGACGATCGCGCGTAGCCGGGTCAGCCGGAGGTACGCCCGCTGCTGCGCGGAGATGATCTCGTCGGCGAGCTCGTCGGTCGTCGCCGTCCACACCGCGGCAAGGTCGGTCGTACCGGCCACCGTCGTGCCACCCCCTCGCCTCTGCTCCCGGACGCCGTCGTGCTCCCCGTCGGCCGTCCCGGGCCCGCCGCGTTCGAGCGGGTGGTGCACCCCCACCCGGACGGCCGACCGGTCCTCGTCCACAAGTTATCCACAGCCTGTGTACGTACCGATTGTGGCCGCCCGCCGGATGCGGGTCGGACCTGCCCCCTGTCGGAACGGGCGCTGAAGCGGGTTCACCCTGCCGAACGATCCACCGCCCTGTCCGGTCTTGCCTGCCGGCGGCGACCCCACCCGTCGACGTTGACCGCAATCGGGCACGGTAACAGCGATGTCCCAGCGCCATCAACCGCCGACGCGCGCCGCCCGTTGGCGGCATCAGTGAAAAGCACCGCTTCGGTCGCGGCGGACCACTGCCGTCGTACCTGGTGGGGACGTTTGACGGTCGTTGCGCCCCTGCGTAGGCTGGAACGGCTGCTCTCTCGCCCTCTGCTAGGGTGATGGGTGCTTGCTGCCCCCGCGTCGCCTCCCCGCACCAGCGGGTCGCGCGTCGTCGGGCAGCGCCGATCGAAGGTCACCGTCAGGTGACCTGACCATGACACGACCCTGGGCGGTCCCCTCGCCCCGGGGCACGACAACGGAGAGCCTGACGTGAGCAAGCGCACCTACCAGCCGAACA
>JAEYGD010000010.1 GCA_023402505.1 Actinomycetes bacterium | reverse complement strand
CTGCCGCCGCACTGGCGTACCGCCGCGGTGTTGCTGGGGGCCTGGGCGGCCGGGCTGGCGGTGTCGTTCCGGCCGCGCGCCACCGCCGGGCTGCCGGTGCTGGAGCCGGGTGCCGAGCGACCGTACGACGCGGTGTTCGTGACCCCGGAGCGTCTCGACGACTGGCTGGAGGACGTACCGGACGGGCTGCACCGCTACCTCGTCGGCGCGTCCGGTGCGCTGGCCGACGTGCCCGCCGGCTGGCTGGACTTCTCCGTCGAGGTGCTCCGGCACACCGACGCGCCGCCGGACCACGCGATGATCCGCGCGACCGACCCGGCCAGCCCGGACGGCACCAGCTACGGCGAGTGGGGCGGGCTGGCGAAGGCGGTCGCCGACCAGCTCGACCTGCGTACCGGGGACCGGCTGCTGGTCGACGTGGCCGAACACGAGCAGCCGGTCAAGTGGCTGCTCGCCCCGCTGTCGGCCGGCGCGTCCGTGGTGCTGGCCGTCAACCTCGACCCGGCCCGGCGGGACGCGCTGATCGCCGCCGAACGGATCACCCGCGTCATCTGACCGGCCGGCCGAGCCTCACTCGGCGTCCAGCTGTTCGAGCAGGTCGACGGCCGCCCGCATGTAGCCGCTGATCCAGCGGTCGTGGATGCGCTTGATCGGCAGCGGGGCGAGCGACAGGTGGCGCTCCCGGCCCACCCTGCGGCCGGTCACCAATCCGGCGCGTTCGAGCACCCGCAGGTGTTGCAGCACGGTGGTGCGGTCCAGCTCGGGCAGCAGGGCGCAGAGCGATCCGGTCGTGTGGGTGGATGCCTTGAGCGCGTCGAGCATCCGTCGGCGTGCGGGCGCCGCGAGCGCCTTGAACACCAGATCGTCGTCGTCCGTGTCCTTGTCGGCCGGTCCCGTCATGTTGTAAAAATACAACATGACTGCCGACGGCACACTCACGGAACTGTCCTTCACCGTCTCCGGGCGTATCGCGCGACCACCGGCCGAGGTGTACGAGGCGGTCGCCGACCCCGCGCAACTCTCGCGCTACTTCACCACCGGGGGCGCACGCGGGCGGCTGGCCCCGGGGGAGCAGGTCTCCTGGGACTTCCACGACTTCCCGGGCGCTTTCCCGGTGACGGTGGCCGAGGCCGAGCCACCGCGCCGGATCGTCATCGAGTGGGACGGCGAGGCGACCACGGGCGAAGGCGGCAACACCCGGGTCGTCTTCGAGTTCGAGTCGGTCGACGACGACACCCGCACCCTGGTGACCATCACCGAGACGTCCTGGCAGCCGACCCCCGAGGGCGCCCGGGCCGCGTTCGGCAACTGCGAGGGGTGGACGGGCATGCTCGCTGCCCTCAAAGCGTGGCTTGAGCACGGCATCAACCTGCGCGAAGGCTTCTACAAGTGACCTGACGGCCCTCGATGGCTCGGCCTGGCGATTCGCCTTGTGAAGGGTCTGTTGCCGGACGGCAATGACGTGGTCTTATACCGGAACGACGACGTCATTGACCGCACACTGACAACCCCGCGTCGGTTCCGCACTCCTTTCATAGCTCTCGAAAGGTGCAACGATGCACAGAAGACCGACGTTCAGACTGGCTGTCCTCACCACCACCGCCGCGACGTTCCTGGCGGCCGGTGCCGCCTCCGGGGCGGTGGCCTCGGCCGCACCCGTGACCGCCTCCCCGGGCGTCGAGGCGTGCGAGCCGGACGGCCACGGCCACAGCACGGCACGCGTGAAGGAAGGCGCCACCGCCAAGGAGCCGGCGCTCTACTCCCAGAACGAGGCGAAGGCGTACGGCGTCATCAAGGACTCGCCGCGCCTGGCCAACGGGAGCGTCACCGTGCCCACGGTGTTCCACCTGATCTCCGACCACCCGCTGACGGCGGCGGAGACCGCGCGGTTCAACACCATGATCGCGGACCAGATGGAGGTGCTGAACGACTCCTTCTCCGGTGCCACCGCGCCGAACGCCTCCAACACCCCGTTCCGGTTCGAACTGGTCGACACGAACTGGGTGGTGAACAGCGCCTGGTACACCGTCGTGCCGGGCAAGAACGAGCGGGACATGAAGAAGGCGCTGTACACCGGCGACTCCGAGACCCTCAACGTGTACGCCGCCAACATCGGCGGCGGCCTGCTCGGCTGGGCGTACTTCCCGAAGGACTACAACAACGGCCGGGACTACATCGACGGCGTGGTGATCCTCGACGAGTCGATGCCGGGCGGCACCGCCGGCAAGTACGCCCTGGGTGACACGCTGACCCACGAGGTCGGCCACTGGCTGATGCTGGAGCACACCTTCGCGCACGGCTGCTCGGCCGCGGGCGACTTCGTCGCCGACACGCCGCGCGAGGCGTACCCGCAGTTCAACTGCCCGGTCGGCGCGGACAGCTGCGACGCACCCGGGCTGGACCCGATCCGCAACTTCATGGACTACACGCAGGACTCCTGCATGAACATGTTCACCCCGGGCCAGGCGGACCGGATGAGCGACGCCTGGGTGGCC
This sequence comes from Actinomycetes bacterium, assembly GCA_023402505.1. Taxonomy (GTDB): domain Bacteria; phylum Actinomycetota; class Actinomycetes; order Mycobacteriales; family Micromonosporaceae; genus Micromonospora. Next base: position 18,302 of record JAEYGD010000010.1, on the reverse strand, counting down.
TTCCGGGCCGGCGGGCGCGGCTGACCACCCCTTTCTTGATCGACTCCGGTTGCGGCATGTTGGGGTGTCCCGCGCCGGTGATACCCCAACATGCCGCAGCACGAGTCGATCAATGTTTCCTGCGCAGCTACTCGGGCAGGTTCAACCTCCGGGTCGGCGCGAGCCTGCACCGCGAGCTGGCCATCCACGCCGCGGAGGAGGGCATGAGCCTCAACCAGTACGTGCTGCGGAGGCTCAGCGCCGCCCGATCAGTCGAACGAGGGCAGGGTCGGGCCGAGGACGTCGTCGGCGTCGACGATCGTGTACGCGTACCCCTGCTCGGCCAGGAACCGCTGCCGGTGCGCCGCGTACTCCGTGTCGATCGTGTCCCGGGACACCACCGTGTAGAAGTGCGCCTGCCGGCCGTCCGCCTTCGGCCGCAGCACCCGCCCGAGCCGCTGCGCCTCCTCCTGCCGCGACCCGAACGTCCCCGACACCTGGATCGCCACCGCCGCCTCCGGCAGGTCGATCGAGAAGTTCCCCACCTTCGAGATCACCAGCGTGCGCAGCTCACCCGACCGGAACGCGTCGAACAGCCGCTCGCGCTCCTTGTTGGTCGTCGACCCCTGCACGATCGGCGCGTCCAGGTACTCCCCCAACTGGTGCAACTGGTCGATGTACGCGCCGATCACCAGCGTCTGCTCGCCCTCGTGCCGGTCCACCAGGGCCCGCACCACCGGGAGCTTCGTGCGGGCGGTCGCCGCCATCCGGTAGCGCTCCTCGGCCTCCGCCGTCGCGTACGACATCCGCTCCGCGTCGGTCAGCGTCACCCGTACCTCGGTGCACTCGGCCGGGGCGATCCAGCCCTGCGCCTCGATGTCCTTCCACGGCGCGTCGTACCGCTTGGGGCCGATCAGGCTGAACACGTCGCCCTCGCGGCCGTCCTCGCGTACCAGGGTCGCCGTGAGGCCCAGCCGGCGGCGGGCCTGGAGGTCCGCGGTGAACCGGAAGATCGGCGCGGGCAGCAGGTGCACCTCGTCGTAGATGACCAGGCCCCAGTCGCGGGCGCCGAACAGGTCCAGGTGGGTGAACACGCCCTTCTTGCGGGAGGTCAGCACCTGGTACGTGGCGATGGTGACCGGGCGGATCTCCTTGCGCTCGCCCGAGTACTCGCCGATCTCCTCCTCGGTCAGCGACGTGCGGGCGATCAGCTCCCGCTTCCACTGCCGTCCCGCCACCGTGTTGGTGACCAGGATCAGCGTGGTCGCCTTCGCCTCGGCCATCGCCGCCGCGCCCACCAGGGTCTTGCCGGCGCCGCAGGGCAGCACCACCACACCGGACCCGCCGGCCCAGAACGAGTCGACCGCCTCCCGCTGGTACGACCGCAGCGTCCACGGCTTGCGGCCCTCCTTGCCGGCCTCGGCCAGCTCGATCGGGTGCGCCTCGCCGTCGACGTACCCGGCCAGGTCCTCCGCCGGCCAGCCGAGCTTCAGCAGCGCCTGCTTGAGCCGGCCCCGCTCGGACGGGTGCACCGCGATCGTGTCGTCGTCGATCTTCGCGCCGAGCATCCCGGCGAGCTTCTTGCTCTTGGCGACCTCGACCAGCACCACCCGGTCCAGGGCCCGCAGGACCAGGCCGTGCACCGGGTCGTTGGCGAGCTGCAACCGGCCGTACCGGTCCATGGTCTCGGCCACGTCGACCAGCAGCGCGTGCGGCACCGGGTACCGGCTGAACTTGATCAGCGCGTCGACCACACCCTCGGCGTCGTGGCCGGCGGCGCGGGCGTTCCACAACCCCAGCGGGGTCAGCCGGTACGTGTGCACGTGCTCCGGGGAGCGCTCCAGCTCGGCGAACGGGGCGATCGCCATCCGGCAGGCCTGCGCGTCGGGGTGGTCGATCTCCAGCAGCAGGGTCTTGTCCGACTGCACGATCAGGGGTCCACCGCTCACGAAAGCGCCTCTCCTCCGGTCGGGACGCCGGCCACCGCCTGCGGGCTGACCTGCCCCGGGCCGACCATCCAGTGTTGCACGCCGGCGGCCGGCGGCAGGAAAACGCGTACCGGTGCAACCTGGTGAGGCATTCACACGTCTACCAGGGTGACGACCGTCGCAGGGGGAGGCGCCATGTTCACGTTCCGGTTCGCCACCCGGCTCGTCGCCCTCGTGGTCGTCACGCTGGTCGGCGCCGGTGCGTGCGCGTTCGATCCGCAGGCCGAGGGCGGTGTGGGCGGGGGAGCCGCACCGGCCGGAGCGGCGGAGCAGCCAACGGGGGCGAGCGGTGCGCCCGGGCCGGACCGGTCAACCCCGGCGCCGTCGAAACCGAAACCGAAACCCACGCCGACCCGCACCCGCCCCACCGCCACAGCCGAGCCGACCCGCAGCGCGCCCCGGCCGAGCAGCACCCCGTCGCCCGCCGGCTGCCCGCAGGGCGAGCGCCAACGCGAGGTCGAGACGTACCTCGCCCGGCTGGGCGGTTTCGGGACGCTGACCGTCGACGGCCGCCAGTCCGCCGCCGACTGCGCGGCCATCAAGCGCTTCCAGAAGAGGTACGACATCCGCCCGGCCCACGGCCGTGCCGGCCCGCTGACGTACGCGGTGGCGAAGCGGCTCGCCACCACCGACACCGGTGCGTGCGGCAACCGGAGCGGGCTCACCTTCTGCGTCGACCTGACCCGGCAGACCACCTGGGTGATGCGCGACGGGAAGGTCGTCGCGAAACCGACCGTCACCCGCACCGGCATGGCCGGCTACCGCACCCCGGCCGGCACGTTCACCATCGACCGGCGCAACCCGAAGGAGTGGTCCAACCCGTACGAGGTGTGGCTGCCCTACTGGCAGCACTTCACGCGGGGCATGGGCTTCCACGAGACCACCACCTACCTGCACGACTTCTCGCTCGGCTCGCACGGCTGCGTCAACCTGCTGCACACCGACGCCGTGCGTTACTGGGAACTCGGCCGGATCGGCAGCCGGGTGGTGCTGGTCGGTAGCCGTTCCGGGTGACACCCTGGGACTCCGGGTTCGCTCGCGGACGGGGAGGACGCAGATGACCGTCGACCAGGACGTGGCAGCCGAGGAGCGGCAGGTACCGGCCGAGCCGGTCTCCACCGCCACCGTGGTCGCGTACGCGGCTGCCGGGCTGCTCCTCTTCGGGTGGTTCCTGTTCGGGTGGCTGGTGCAGCAGCAGGGCTTCGTGGCGTCGGTGGGGGAGACCGCCGGCACGGCGTTCGGCCTGCTGCTGGTGATCGCGATCGTCGGGACGTTCCGCCGCGACCGGCGCTGACGCGACCGGGTCAGCCCTCCAGCACCGCCGCGGTGATCCGGTGCAGGGCGAACGTGTGCAGCATCTCGGTCCGCTCGTCCTCGGCCCGCAGGTAGCCGGCCCCGATCGACACCGGCCGGACCAGGCGGGACGCGGTCGCCCCGTGCGCGTCGACGTAGCCGACCCAGACCAGCGCCTTGTCGCGTACCGCCTGCTGGAGCACGGCCAGCGCGTCGGCGTGACTGTGCACCGGCACCGGGCCGGCGGGCGCCTGCCCGCGTACCACCGCCGGTGCGCGCCGGGCGGCACGGGCGGCGGCGTCGCCCCGCCGGATCTGCTCGACCACCCCGAGCAGCCGGGGCATCGGGAGTTTCGGGGCGGCGAGCGGGTCGACGGTCCGCGCGGCGACCGACACACGGGCCGGCGCGCGCCGCGTCTTCGGCCGGGTGAGGACCGCCGCTCCGGTGGCGTCCTCGGGCACCGGCGCGTACCCGGCCTCGCGTAACGCCGTGAGCATCCGGCCCACCTGGTAGGGGGTGGCCAGCACGGTCGGCGCGAGCCGGCGCAACGCCAGCGCCTCCAGTCGCTTGTCGGCGAGCACCTCGGTGAGCAGCGCCTCGTCGTCGCTGCGCACGTACGCCCCGGCCGAGCCGACGCGCAGGCCGCCGTGCCGGCGGGCGATGTCGTCGACCAGGTAGGTGAGCCCCTGCGGCACCGGGGTCCGGGAGCGCCGCTGGAACAGCCCGTGCAGGTCGTCGGCGGAGTAGCCGGCGTCCAGCGCCCGCCGGACGCTCGCCGGGGTGACCCGGTGCACGCTGGCGCCGCCCGCCGACTCGTGCTCGGCGACCACGTCAAGTTCCGCCGCGAGCGCCGGGTCGGGCGGGCCGGGCACGACGACGGTGAGGTCGGCCTGCACCAGGAAGTGGTCGACCGGGGCGGGTAGCAGCGCGTCCAGCGCCCGTACGGCCGTCGACGGATCCCCGTCGGCGTCACCGCGTACCCCGAGCGGGTCGTCGGCGGCCCGCTCGTCGCCCGACGTGACGTCGGCGAGCAGCAGCCGCCCGTACGAGGTGAGCGCCCCCAGCCCGGTCACGCCCAGCGTGGCCGCCTCGGTCAGCACCTCCCGGTGTGCCGCCTCCCGCCCCCGGGTGCGCCGTGGCGCCCGCCAGTCGAGCAGTTCGAGCACCTCGTCGGGGGTGGGTGCGGTCGCCTGCTCCAGGTCGGCGAGGACGCCGAGCACACCCCGCCGGGCGACGGGCGCCCCGGCCCGCTCCGCCTCGGGGGAGAGCACCGTGATCGGCCGGTCCCGGTCGTCGCGCTGGCCGACCAACCCGGGTTGCCGGGTCATCGTCAGCCACGCCCGGGCCAGTTGCTCCCAGCGCTGTGCCAGCGATCCGGCGCGCCACACCTCGTACCCGGCGCTCGGCACCACCTGCTGGTCGGCGCCGTGGCGGGTGGTCACCGCGCCGGGCAGCTCCAGCTCGCCGGTCAGCCCCGCCGCGTACGACGTCTCCAGCAGCAGCGCGGCGGTCGGCTCGTCCAGGCCGGCGGCGCGGGCCAGCCGGCGCAGGTCGCGTACGCCCAGGCCGCCGGAGCGGAGCACCGGCGCCGGTTCGGCGGCGAGCTGCTCCAGCAGCGCCTCGGTCTGCCGGACCACCTCCATGGTCTGCCCGGCACCGGCGGAGTCGACAGCCTTCGGTTCCCGCGGCGGGGCCGAGACCGGGGGCGGGGTGGTGGACAGCGGGCCGAGCGGGCCGGTGTCCCGGCGCAGCAGCAGCCCGACCTCCCGGGGCAGCTCGACGGTGCCCGGCCCGCCGCTGCGCCCGGTGGTGACGGGTACCAGCAGCCGGTGGTCGACCAGCCAGCGCACCGGCGAACCGGTCGGCGCACCGCCGTTGGTGGCGTCGGGCGGCAGGTCGTCCTCGGCGCCGACGGGCGGGGCCTGCAGCGCTCCCGGCGGGACGCTGCCGACGGGCGGGCCGGCGGCGAGCCGGTCCAGGATGGCCCGGGCCGAGGGCGGCGCGGACAGCAGCGTGCGCCGCAGCTTCGCCGGGTCCGCGCAGAGCGCCGCCGTCCGCAGGTCCAGTTCCGCGGCGGGCCGGCCCAGCCCTGCCGGGTACGGGGAGATCTCGTCGATGCCGCCGACCAGGTGTACGCGGTCGTCCGGCCCGTACAGCAGCAGGAGGGACCGGAGCCGCTGCACGGCTGTCCGGATGGCTGTCGGGGCGGGTGGCTGCGCGCCGGCGGTGGCCATGGTGAGCACGGCGTCGACGCTGGTGGTGCCGTCGGACGGGTCCCGGGTGAGCCGGGCGGCGTCGAGGATCAGGAGCGTGAACCGGTCCAGGCCGTCCAGGGCGCGGGCCACCGACACCCGGGACTGGGTCCGGATGGCGAGCGCGGAGACGTCGGCCGGTACGGGGACGACGAGGTCCGGCCGCTGCTGGAGCAGGGCCGCGAGCGCCTCGTCGGGCAGCGCGCGCAGGTGGTCAGCGAGTGAGGTGGTCATCGTCGTTCCACGCTAGCCCGGCGGGCGGCCGTCCCGCCCCTCGGACGTCCGGCTCGCCCGGCTACGGTCTTCGGCATGCCCCCAGCGCCGACGGTCGGTTTCGACCTCGACATGACTCTGGTCGACTCCCGTCCCGGGATCGCCGCCACGTACCGGGCGTTGACCGCGCGGACGGGTGTGCCGGTGGACGCCGAGGCGGCGGTGTCCCGTCTCGGTCCGCCGCTGCGGACGGAGATCGCCCGCTGGTTCCCGCCGGAGCAGGTGGAGGACGCGGTCCGCGCCTTCCGCGAGCTCTACCCGGCGTACGCGATCACGCCCACCGTCCCGCTGCCGGGCGCGCGGGAGGCGGTCGAGGCGGTGCACGCGTCCGGTGGGCGGGTGCTCGTGGTCACCTCGAAGCTCGGCCGGCTGGCCCGGCTGCACCTGGACCACCTGGGCCTGACCGTCGACGAGGTCGCCGGTGACCTGTTCGCGGAGGAGAAGGCGACCGCGCTGCGGGCGCACGGCGCCACCCACTACGTGGGTGACCACGTCGCCGACATGACCGCCGCCCGAGCGGCGGAGGTGCCCGGTATCGCGGTGGTGACCGGGCCGTGTACCGCCGAGGAGTTGCGGGCGGCGGGTGCGGAGGTGGTGCTGGATGATCTCACCGGATTCCCGGCGGCGCTCGACCGCATGATCCGGCTAGCCTTGGAGCAGTAAACGTCTTGAGCGAAGCAGAGGTTCTCAGGTGCCGACGGGCCGAGTGAAGTGGTACGACGCGACCAAGGGGTACGGGTTTGTCACCAGTGACGAGGGTGGCGACGTGTTCCTGCCAAAGGCCGCGCTACCGGCGGGTGTCACCGACCTGAAGGGCGGGCAGCGGGTCGACTTCAGCGTGGTCGACAGCCGCCGGGGCGCCCAGGCGATGGGGGTAAAGCTGCTGGAGGCGCCGCCCTCGGTGGCGGAGCTGCGCCGCCGGCCGGCGGAGGAACTGCACGGACTGGTCGAGGACATGATCAAGGTGCTGGAGGCGAAGGTCCAGCCGGACCTGCGCCGGGGCCGCTTCCCGGACCGGAAGACCGCGCAGAAGATCGCTCAGCTGGTCCACGCGGTGGCGCGCGAGCTGGAGGTCTGAGGTACGAGCCCGGCGTCGGCGGCCCGACCGAGCAGCGCCTCGACGGCGGCGAACCCGGCGTCGCCCAGGTCTGCGGTGAACTCGTTGACGTAGAGGCCGATGTGCCGGTCCACCACGTCGGGCTCCATCTCCTGCGCGTGCGCCAGCACGTAGTCCCGGCTGGCCGCCGGGTCCGCCCAGGCGCGGCGTACCGAGTCGCGGATCCAACCGGCGGCGGCCTGCGGGTCGACGGCGCCGCGGCGGGCGAGGATCGCGCCGAGCGGGATCGGGAGGCCGGTGTCGGCCTCCCACCACTCGCCGAGGTCGACCAGGGCGGTCAGCCCGTGCCGGGGGTAGGTGAACCGCGCCTCGTGGATCACCAGGCCGGCGTCGTACCGCCCGGCGGCGACGCCCGGCATGATCTCGTGGAACGGCACGACCTCGATCCGGGCCGGCGGCCGCCCGGCCGACCAGAGCCGGAAGAGCAGGTACGCCGTGGTCCGGTCGCCGGGCACCGCCACCGTCGCGCCGGTCAGGTCGGCGGAGGCGGTGCCGGCCGCCCCGGTCGGGTCGGAGGCGTGCCCGCGATTGTCGCCCGCGCGGTCGGGCCGGGTCAGCACGAGCGGGCCGCAGCCCCGGCCGAGCGCGCCGCCGCAGGGCAGCAGGTGGTAGTCGTCGAGCAGCCACGGAAGCGCCGCGTAGCTCACCTTGACCAGGTCGAACGCGCCGCGTTCGGCGGCGGTGTTGGTGACGTCGACGTCCGCGTAGGTCACCTCGACCGGCGGTGCGCCCGGCACCTGCCCGTGCACGAGAGCGTGGAAGACGAACGTGTCGTTGGGACAGGGCGAGATCGCCAGCGAGAGCGCCACCCCACCACGGTAGCCCTGCCTCGACTCCGCGCCGCCGGGTCGCCCTCGCCGCTGTGAGCCTCGCCCCTGCCGTACCGGCACTTCCTCTTCGGCGTGCTGTCGAGCTGCCCCTGTTCGTGGGGCACCGTCCGCGACCACTGGCCGGGCACCCGCGAGCAGCGCCGGGGTGGTGGGCACTGTCGCGGTGATGGGCATCCTCGGGGTGGTGGGCATCGTCGGGGTGATGGGCACACGGGGGCATCGGCGGCTCCGGTGACTCATCACGGTGGGTAGCCATTTGCTCCTCGACGCTAAGGACACCGGTGTGCTCACTTTCCGCGACGGAATGGCCAGGGTCGCTGGCGATATTTTCTGCCTTTGCTCTGCACCCCTATTCGCACCACCGAGGCCGACCTGCGTCGATGCGAGGTACGCCCTGCAGTCCGGTCGCTGCCGGATCGTCGCTGATTGTGACCGGTGCGTATTGGGGTGCAGAGCAAAGGCTGGCGAGGTGGTTGTGCGGGGTATGAGAGAGGTGACTGGCGGTAGTGGCAAGGCGATCGGGCGTCCCGGAGGTGCCAGCAGCGTCAGGGTGGTGATAGCGGCAAGGGCGATCGGGCGTCCGGAGGTGCCAGCAGCGTCAGGGTGGACGGCACGTCGGGGTGGTGGGCACTTCAGGTTGGTGGGCACTTCAGGTTGGTGGGCGTGGGCACTTCAGGTTGGTGGGCAGCGTCAGGTTGGTGAGGCGCCGTCACGGGACGGTGGAGGCAGCTATGCCGTCACCGGTGGCGTCGGCTGCTACCGCTGCCACGTCAGCAGCGCCGGGGCCGCCTCGGTGAGTGCGGCCAGCGCCTCGCGGAGGCGCCAGGCGTCCCGGTCGCGCGGTCCGACCGGGTTGGAGATCGTACGCAGCTCGACGAAGGGCAGGCCGGCGTGCGCGGCGGCCACGCCCACCCCGTACCCCTCCATGGCCTCGGCCACCGCTTCGGGGTGCCGGCGGAGCAGCGCGTCGGTGCCGGCGGCCGTGCCGGTCACCGTGCCCACGGTCAGCACCGGGCCCACCGCGGCGCCCGGGAGCGCGGCCCGGAGGGCGGCGACCAGCGCCGGGTCCGCGGCGATGGCCGTGCCACCACCCAGCAGCTCCGCCGGCATGCCCAGCTGATCCACCGGGATGAAGCCCTCCGGGGACTCGGCGCCCAGGTCGGCGGCGATCGCCCGGGTGCCGACGACCGTGCCGCCCACCTCCACCTGCCCGACGAAGCCGCCCGCCACGCCGGCGCTGACGACCACCCGGTACGGCCGTCCGGCGGCCTCGGCCAGTGCCAGCAGCCGGGCCGTGGCGGCGGCGGCGACCGCCGGGCCCACCCCGACCGGTGCGACGGTGGCGAACTCGCCCGGCAGGCCCGCACGGACCGCCTCGGCCTCCGCGGGCACCGCGGTGACCACCAGCAGCTCGGTCACGGATGCCCCGTCACGGCAGTGGTCCCCGCGGCTCGCGCCGGGTCTCGTCGTCGGTGCCGCCCGGCCCGCCGACCGCCGACGACGGGCGGTAGATGTGGTAGCCCGGCGGGGCGAGGCCGTCGTCGTCGAGCGTGCCGCCCGGCGTGGGGGCGGGTGAGGTGGGCGTCGGGTCGCCGGAGGCGCGGCCGAGGTGGTCGGGCTCCTCCGGGGCCGACTCGTCCTCGGTGAGCTCGTCGTCGGCCAACGGCCGGCCCAGCAGCCGCTCGGCCCGCAGGCGGCCCGCCATCACGACGCCGCGCGCGGTGGCCAGCGTGGCCACGCCGGCGGCGACGGCGATGCCGAGACGGCCGTCGAAGGGTACGAGGCCCAGCCCGCCGCCGGCGACGAAGGCGAGCATCAGGACCGTCTCGGAATGGGCGAAGGAGCTGGCCCGCAGCCGCTCCGGGATGCGCTCCTGGATCGAGGCGTCCACCGCGAGTTTCGCGATGCCGCTCATCAGGGCGGCGACCAGGCAGAGCAGCGCGACCATCGGCAGCGAGAACTTCAGCGCGGTGAGGACCGCCACGCCGGCGACCACGACCATGCCGCTCGACTGGAGCGCCGCCGGCCGGTGGATGCGCAACCGGGTGCCGATCGCGGTGGCGAGAAAACTGCCGACGGCCAGGGCCCCGCCGACCAGCCCGAGGGCCGCCTCGTCGCTCAGCTCCCGCCCGAGGACGGTGGTGGTCAGATCACCGCCCTTGATCGCGAAGGCCAGAAAGAGCAGCAGGAAGCCGTAGACGGCGCGCAACGTGGCGGCCCCGACCAGGGTGGCCATCACCAGCCGGCCGTGCGGGCGCCCCCGGCCGAGCGGCCGGTCGCCGGTGCGTCGCCGGAGCGCCCGTAGCGGGCGGGGAACCCGTTCCGGTGGCTCGGAGTCCGCCTTCGGCGGCAGCCGCAGGGCGACGACCATGCCGACCAGGAAGATCACCGAGGCGACCCGCAACGGCCACTGCGGCCCGAACCAGAAGGCGGCCAGGCCGATCGGGGCGACCAGGGCGCCGGCGACCGTGCCGTACACGCTGGCCCGGGCACCGACCTGGGACAGGCCGAGCCCTTCCGGGAGCAGCCGGGGCACGGCCGCCGAGCGGGCCACGCCGTACGCGCGGGACAGCGCCAGCACACCGAAGGCCGCCGGGTACAGGCCGAAACCGTGGATGTAGTCGGAGATCAGCCACGCCAGGAAGGCCCGGCCGAGCATGGTGGCGGCCAGCGCGTACCGGCGGCCGTGCCGGAAGTGGTCGAGCAACGGACCGACCACCGGGGCGAGGAGCGCGAACGGCACCATGGTCACCAGCAGGTAGAGGGCGACCTTGCTGCGTGCCTCACCGAGCGGCACGTTGAAGAAGATCGTCCCGGCCAGGCCGATCGCGATGAGCGTGTCCCCGGCGCAGGAGACCGCGTGCAGGTCGAACAGGCGGACCATGCCGACCTCGCGGCCGGCGCCGCGGGCGCGGGCCCGCCCCGCCGAGCGGGTCACCCAGCGGCCGCTGCTGACCGAGCCGCGTAGCAGCAGGCGGACCGCCCTGACACCCGTGCCGACGGTCCGCCCGAGGACGGAACGCTCGGAGCGGGAGGACAGCGGCATGTGCACCAGTCTCGCCCATCCGGGGAGTGCCTGTCAGGCGGCCCTGCGCATGGGGAACAATGGTTGGGTGACCAGGCCCGCCTCCGCTCGTGCCGCCCGTCTCGACCAGGTCTGCGCCGCCGCCGTAGACGCGGCGCGAGACGCCATCACCGAGGTCGACGCGGCAGACGTCGGCGACCACCTGCAGGCGGTCGCGGAAGGCGACCGCCTCGTCACGCACTACTTCGAGTGCCGGCTGGCCGGCTACCGCGGCTGGCGCTGGGCGGTCACCGTCACCCGGGTGCCCCGCAGCCGCACCGTGACCATCTGCGAGACGGTGCTGCTGCCCGGCCCGGACGCGCTGCTCGCCCCCGGCTGGCTGCCCTGGCAGGAGCGGCTCAAGCCGGGCGACCTCGGCCCGGGCGACCTGCTGCCCACCCCGACCGACGACGAGCGGCTCCAGCCCGGTTACCTGCTCTCCGACGACCCGGCGGTCGAGGAGACCGCCTGGGAGCTGGGCCTTGGCCGGGCGCGGGTGATGTCGCGGGAGGGGCGCATCGACGCCGCCCAGCGGTGGTACGACGGGGACCACGGTCCCGCCGCGCCGATCTCCGCCTCCGCCCCCGCCGCCGCCCGGTGCGGGACGTGCGGGTTCTACCTCCCGCTCGCCGGTGCCCTGCGGCAGTCCTTCGGGGCCTGCGGCAACTTCTTCGCCCCGGACGACGGCCGGGTGGTCAGCGCCGACCACGGCTGCGGCGCCCACTCGGAGATCCTCGTCGAGACGCCGGAGACGCCGGTCGAGGAGATGCCCACCGTCTACGACGACAGCGCCGTGGAGGCCGTCTCGGTGAGCCGCGCGCACGGGTCGGTGGAGGCCGCCGAGCCGGCGGAGCCGTACGGGCACCCGTGAGGTGAGGGCCGCCGCAGGTCAGTGACCGGCGCGGCGGCGACGGCGGTTCGCGTCGTGCCGCATCATCACCGCGAGACCGGGGAAGCCCCACACGAACCCGGCCAGGCAGGTCCAGAGCCAGCCCTCCCGCCCGCTCTCCGCCAACTGGTCGCGGAAGAGCAGCAGCACGAGCCCGGCGACCGCCCAGGCGGCCATCCCGGCGAGGGCGAACGGCACCATCGGCGGGTCGAGCGGCTCGGGCCGCGGCGGTTGCTGCTTCGGCACGGGGGCAAGCGTACGGGATCAGCTTCCGTACCCGGCCGGCCATCTGGGACGATGCGGCCGACGAACGGAAGATCACCTGCGAGGACCCGATGAAAGTAGGCCTGCCCGACAACGGCACACCGCCCGCAGCGTCGCGGAACGGTTTCGACCGCTACTTCGAGATCTCCGCCCGTGGCTCGACGATGAGCCGCGAGGTACGGGGTGGCCTGGCCACCTTCTTCACGATGGCGTACATCGTGGTGCTCAACCCGCTGATCCTCGGCTCGGCCGTCGACGGTGACGGCAAGTCGCTCCCCATTCCCGCACTCGCCGCCGCGACCGCGCTGGTCGCCGGCCTGATGACGATCCTCATGGGCGTGGTGGGCCGGTTCCCGCTGGCGCTCGCCGCCGGCCTCGGCGTCAACGCGCTGGTCGCGTACGAGATCGCCCCGGAGATGACCTGGGCGGACGCGATGGGTCTGGTGGTGATCGAGGGTGTGATCATCGCGGTGCTGGTGCTCACCGGCCTGCGTACCGCGGTGTTCCGCTCGGTGCCGACCCAGATGAAGACCGCGATCGGCGTCGGCATCGGCCTCTTCCTGACCATCATCGGCCTGGTCGACGCGGGCTTCGTCCGGCGCATCCCGGACGAGGCGAACACGACCGTGCCGGTCGGTCTGGGCATCGGCGGCAAGCTGGTGAGCTGGCCGATGCTGGTCTTCGTGGTCGGTCTGCTGCTGACCCTGGTGCTGGTGGTCCGCCGGGTGAAGGGCGCGATCCTGATCGGCATCCTCGCGTCGACGGTGCTGGCGATGGTCGTCGAGGCGCTGGGCAACATCGGCCCGTCCGTCGTCGACGGGGTGTCCAACCCGAAGGGCTGGTCGCTCAACGTGCCGGAGTTGCCGAGCACGATCGTCGACGTGCCCGACCTGTCGCTGCTCGGCAAGTTCAACGTGCTCGACTCGTGGAGCCGGGCCGGCTGGCTGGTCGTGTTGATGTTCGTCTTCACGCTGCTCATCACGGACTTCTTCGACACGATGGGCACGATGGTCGCGGTCGGCCAGGAGGGCGGCATGCTCGACGAGCGGGGCACCCCGCCGCGGGCGAAGGAGATCCTGCTGGTCGACTCGATCGCCGCGGCCAGCGGTGGCGCGGCGAGCGTGTCCAGCAACACGTCGTACATCGAAAGCGCCGCCGGTGTCGCGGAGGGTGCCCGGACCGGCGTGGCCAACCTGGTCACCGGCGTCCTCTTCCTGCTGGCGATGTTCCTGGCGCCGCTGGTGGTGGTCGTGCCGTTCGAGGCCGCGTCGACCGCCCTGGTGGTGGTCGGCTTCCTGATGATGACCGCGGTGCGGACGATCGACTGGTCGGACTACGAGATCGCGATCCCGGCGTTCCTGACGATCGTGCTGATGCCGTTCACGTACTCGATCTCGAACGGCATCGGGGCCGGTCTGATCACGTACGTCGTGGTGAAGCTCGCCAAGGGCAAGGCGCGGGAGGTCCACCCGCTGCTCTACGCCGTGGCCGTGCTGTTCGTGCTGTACTTCCTGCGCGGGCCCATCGAGTCCGTGGTGCTGTGATCCCGCGCTCCGGGCCGGTCGGCCGAACCGGACGGCCGGCCCGGAGCAGGGCAAACCTCCTCGTGAGTCTGGTCATATCGCATGTCGTTAGCCAGGCTCATTAGTTAGGCTAACTATCGTGACGGAGCGGACGGTGACGGCGCAGAGCATGCCACCGGCGCAACTGGCGGTTCAGTTGCGTAATGCGATCACCCGACTCAACCGGCGGGTCCGACAGGCCCGGCCGGTCGGTGACCTGACGGTCACCCAGCTCTCCGCGCTCACCAGCCTCCGGCTGGCGGGCGCGTTGACGCCCCGGGAACTCGCCGACGTCGAACGGGTCCAGCCACCGACGATGACCAAGATCGTCGCGAAGCTGGAGGAGCGCGGCCTCGTGCAGCGCACCCCGCACCCGACCGACGGCCGGCAGGTCATCCTCGCGGCGACCGAGGGGGGCCGGGCGGTGCTCGACCAGTTCGAGCGCGCCCGGGACAGTTGGCTTGCCCACCGGCTGGCCGCACTGCCCGAGGAGGAACGGGAGACGCTGCGCGAAGCGGCGGAGATCCTGCACCGGCTCGCCCGCGCCTGACGCACCGCGCCCGCGCCGCCACACGGCGATGACGCGTACGCGAGGAGGCGCACCAAGAGTGCAGGCGAAGCTGAGCACGATGTTCCAGTCCCTACAGGTCCGCAACTACCGGCTCTTCGCGTCCGGACAGCTGATCAAGCTGATCGGTGTCTGGATGATGTTCATCGCCCAGGACTGGCTCGTCCTCGAACTCAGCGACAACTCGGCCACCGCCCTCGGCATCGTGACCGCCCTCCAGTTCACCCCCGTCCTGCTGCTCACCCTGATCTCCGGGCGGCTCGCCGACCGGTACGACAAGCGCATGCTGCTCTTCGTCGCCAACGCGTTCTGGACGGTGCTGGCGCTGGCGATGAGCCTGCTGGTGATCACGGGGCTGGTGCAGCTCTGGCACGTCTTCGCCTTCGCCGGCCTGCTCGGCGTCGCCAACGCCGTCGAGACCCCCGTCCGGCAGGCCTTCGTCTCCGAGCTGGTCGGCACCCCACTGCTGGCCAACGCGCTCTCCCTCAACGCGGCGACCTTCAACTCCGCCCGGATCGTCGGTCCGGCCCTCGCCGGCCTCGCCATCGCCGCCTTCGACGTCGGGCCCGTCTTCCTGGTCACCGCACTCAGCTCGATCGCCCCGCTGGTCAACGTGGTACGGATGCGCCCCGCCGAGCTGCACCGCGCCGCCCTGCCGCCGCGCGAGGAGCGGTCCTCGGCCAAGGTCGTCGACGGGCTGCGCTACGTCTGGGGCCGCCCCGACCTGCTGTTGCCGATGGTGATGATCTCGATCATCGCCACCTCCCTGTTCAACTTCCAGCTCACCCTCGCCGCCCTGGCCAAGACCGTCTTCAACACCGGCGCCGCGTCGTTCGGCCTGTTCAGCAGCGCGCTCGCGGTGGGAGCGCTGATCGGCGCGCTGGCCGGCACCAGCCGCCGCAGCCGCCCCTCGGTGTGGCTGGTGCTGGGCGCCGCCGTCGCCTGTGCCAGCTTCGGCACCCTGGTCGGGCTGGCGTCCGCGTACTGGCTGGTGGTGGCACTGCTCCTGCCGACCGGGTTCTTCATGGTGTTCTTCGCCCAGGCGTGCAACCAGCGCATCCAGCTCGGCACCGACGCCGCCTTCCGGGGTCGGGTCATGGCGCTGTGGGTGCTGGTCTTCCTCGGCACCAACCCGGTCGGCGCGCCGGTCATCGGTTGGCTCGCCGAGACGTACGGCGCCGGCGCCAGCATCTGGATCGGCGGTCTGGTCTCCCTCGTCACCGCGCTGCTCGCCCTGGCCTGGCAGCTGCGCCGCTCGGGTGCCCGGCTGCGCTTCCGGATCCTGCCGATGCCCCGCTTCTACGTCACCGAACGGGTGTGAGGAACTGGCCCGCAACCGCCTCCGACGGCGGAATGGGCCCTTCCCGGCAGCCACCCGGGCGGTGGATGCGGCCAATTCGGTGGCGGGGTGACACCGGCCGGCTTAGCGTCGGTGCGTGGAGGTGGGACGCGCGCTGCTGCTGACCGTGATGGTCGCCGCCGTGGTGTGCCTGCCGGTGGTGATCGCGCTGCTCTTCTGCGCGGACGAGCTGGTCGACCGGCTGGTCTGCGGGTGCGCGGAGTGGCGGCGACGGCGGCGGGAACGGCGTACGATCGCCCGGCTGAACCGGGCGGTTGGGGCCGACGCGCTCACCAAGGACATCGACCTCGACGGGCTCGACCGGGTGGACCGGCGGCCCCTGGAGCAGCTCGCCGCCGACCTGCGTCGCCTCGGCGGCCAGCGGGTCGGCTCCGGCGGGCGGTCGGCCGTGTGGCACGACGCGGTGCTCCAGGCGTACGACCAGCGGCTCCGCCTGGCCTGCGCCGCTCTCGGCATCACCCAGCACCTCGACGAGCTGACCGGCGTGGACCGGGAGATCGAACGGGTCCGCGTCGAAGGACTGCTGCACCGGGCCGGGCTGACCCTGCCCGCCGCCCGGCCGCAGCACCGGCAGCGGCACCGGTGAGCGGTTGCCGGGTGGGAGCGTCGGTGGGCGGTTGCCGGGTGGGAGTCTCGGTGGGCGGTTGCCGGGTGGGAGTTTCGGTGGGCGGTTTCCCGGTGGGAGCGTCGGTGAGCGGCTGCCGGGTCGGAGCGTCGCTGGGCGGCGAGCGGCGGCGGCTTGTGCGGGCCGGGCGGGGTGGCGACGAGCCGCGGCGGCCGGGGGCGGCTTGAGGCTCTTCGCCGCCGTCTACCCGCCGCCGGAGGCCGTGGACCACCTGAGCGAGCAGATCGCGCACCTGCGCGTCGGGGCGGCCGCCGCCGCCGGGATCAACGTCCGCCTCGCCGACCCGGTCCAGGCGCACGTCACGCTCGCCTTCCTCGGCGAGGTGGAGGCGGACCGGCTGGTGGCCGTGGAGAGTGCCCTCGGCCTGGCCGCCGAATGGTCCCGGGACGGGCGGGCGGTCGCGCCCCGCGTGCGGCTGGGTGGCGGCGGGACGTTCGGCCGGGGTCGCTTCACGGTGCTCTGGGTCGACCTACGGGGAGACGTGGCGGCGTTGACCGTGCTGGCCCGGCTCATCCGCTCCCGCCTGCGCAACAACCGCCTGCCGTACGACGAGAGGCCGTTCCGCCCGCACCTGACGGTCGCCCGCCCCGGCGACCGGCTGCCGCCCGAGGACGTCGCCGCCGACGTCGAGGCGCTGCACGCGTACGAGGGCCCGGAGTGGCCGGCCGGCGAACTCGTGCTGATGCGCAGCCACCCGGGCCCCCGCCCCACCTACGACCGCCTCGCCGCCTGGCCCCTGTAACCCCACCTCACCCCACCCCCACCCCCACCCTCCAGTGGCCACACTTACACCGAAAGAGTGGCTATTCCGCGCGGAATAGCCACTCTTTCGGTGTAAGTGCGCTTGAGGGGGAGGGGGAGGGGGAGGCGGGGGAGGAAGAGGGGGAGGCGGGGGAGGGCTACCAGGCCCAGGCTTCGGGGCCGGGGCCGCCGTTGCCGAGCGCGGGAAACAGCTCGTCGAGGCGGGTCAGCGTGGCGTCGTCGAGCTTCACGGCCAGGGCACCGAGGGAGCGGTCGAGTTGCTCGACGGTACGGGGGCCGATGATCGGAGCGGTGACTCCGGGCCGGGAGAGCAGCCAGCCCAGCGCCACGTCCGCCGGGTCGTGCCCCAGGTCACCGCAGAGCTTCTCGTACGCCTCGATGGTCGGCCGGTGCTCGGCGAGCGCGTCGGCGGCGCGGCCGGTGTTGCCCCGGGCCGCCCCGCCCTCGGACATCTTGCGCAGCACCCCGGCGAGGAGCCCGCCGTGCAGCGGGGACCACGGGATGATGCCCAGGCCGTGGTGCTGCGCGGCGGGTACGACCTCCAACTCGACGTGGCGGGTGAGCAGGTTGTAGATGCACTGCTCGGAGACGAGGCCGAGGAAGTTGCGGCGCCCCGCGGCCTCCTGCGCCACCGAGATGTGCCACCCGGCGAAGTTGGACGATCCGACGTAGAGCACCTTGCCCTGGGCGACCAGAGTCTCCATGGCCTGCCAGATCTCCTCCCACGGCGTGCTCCGGGAGATGTGGTGCATCTGGTAGAGGTCGATGGTGTCGGTCTTCAGCCGGCGCAGCGACGCCTCGCAGGCCCGCACGATGTGCCGCGCGGAGAGGCCCTGCTCGTTGGGCCAGTCGCCCATCTTGCCGTACACCTTGGTGGCCAGGACCACCTTCTCGCGCCGGTCGCCGCCCTGCGCGAGCCAGCGGCCGATGATCTGCTCGGTGACGCCCTCGCCGAGCTTCCAGCCGTACACGTCGGCGGTGTCGAAGAAGTTGATCCCGTGCTCCAGGGCCCGGTCCATGATGGCGAAACTGTCGGCCTCACTGGTCTGCGGACCGAAGTTCATCGTGCCGAGGCAGAGGCGGCTGACCGACAGACCGGTGCGACCCAGGTTCGTGTACTCCATGGGACCACCCTGCCACGGCCCCGGCCGGGTCGCCGCCTGTCGGACCGGCGACGACCAGGCTCAGGAGGACTCGCGGGCCGCCGGGCCGCTGCCGAAGAGCACGTCGTCCCAGCTGGGCAGGCGCTTGCGCGGCTTGCCGCCCTCGCCCGACTCGGTGCCGCCGGCGGCGGCCGCGGGACCCGTGCGGCGGGGCCGCAGCACCGCCAGCGACGGCACGGCCGGCACCTCCTTCGGCGCGTCCGAGTCGTCGTCGAAGGCCGAGCCGGGACCGCCGCCGAGCAACGCCGCCGCGCCGCCGCCGACGGCCCGCTGGCGCGACGCGTCGGAACCCGCCAGCGCGGCGGGGGTACGC
>JAEYGD010000475.1 GCA_023402505.1 Actinomycetes bacterium | reverse complement strand
GCGCCGGCCGGCGCGGCCGACGATCCGCTCGCCGCCTACGAGCAGGAGCTGGCCGAGGTCGTGCCGCCGCGTTTCGCCCGGGCCGGCGACGAGCCGGAGCCGGTCACCGGGGACGCCGACCGGGTGTACGACGTCGAGGCCTCCGGGGTCCGGCTGGCCGACGTCGGCGGGATGGCGGCCGTCAAGGAGCGGCTGGAGCTGGCCTTCCTCGGCCCGCTGCGCAATCCGCAGCTGCGGAAGATGTACGGCAAGAGCCTTCGCGGCGGGCTGATGCTCTACGGGCCACCCGGCTGCGGCAAGACCTTCCTGGCCCGGGCGGTCGCCGGTGAGATGGGCGCGAAGTTCATCTCACTGTCGATCGTGGACGTGCTGGACATGTGGATGGGCAACTCGGAACGTAACCTGCACGAGCTGTTCCAGGCGGCCCGCCGCAACGCGCCCTGCGTGCTCTTCCTGGACGAGGTCGACGCGCTCGGGCACAAGCGGTCCCAGGTGAGTTCGAGTTCGATGCGGACGCTCGGCAACCAGTTGCTGGCCGAACTGGACGGCATGGAGGGCAGCAACGAGGGTGTCTTCGTGCTCGCGGCCACCAACACGCCGTGGGACGTGGACCCGGCGCTGCGCCGCCCGGGTCGGCTCGACCGGGTGGTGCTGGTGCTGCCGCCGGACGCCGAGGCCCGCCGGTCCATCCTGGAGTACCACCTGCGGGAACGCCCGATCGCCGGCATCGACCTGCGCAAGGTGGTCGCGGCCACCGAGGACTACTCCGGGGCGGACCTGGCGCACCTGTGCGAGACGGCCGCCGAGTTCGCGATGGCGGACTCGGTCCGGACCGGTGAGGTGCGGATGATCGAGCAACGCGACCTGGAGCGGGCGCTGAAGGAGGTCCGCCCGTCGACGCGGCCGTGGCTGGCGACCGCGCGCAACGTGGCGATGTTCGCCAACGAGGGTGGCGTCTACGACGATCTGGTCGCGTACCTGAAGAAGCGCCGGTTGCTGTGAGTGTGGGACGGCCCCGCGGGGTCCGGCCACCCCCCCGGCCGGCGTCTATCCCCCGGCGTTGCGCCGGCCGATGGCGATCACCTTGACCCGCTGTCGGCCGGCCCGCACCATGCCCAGCGCCATGAAGGCGCCCGCGATGCGGTCGGCCGCCTCGCGGCTGCTCGCGCCCACCACCTGACGTCGCCGCTCCGGGCTGGTGCGTTCGTCGCGGCCACCGTCGTCGGAACGCACGTCCGTGAGCACCACCAGGAAGCGGGTCAGCGCCGTGCCGTTGGCGCGCTCGTTTCGGGGCTGCTGGACTGTCCGCACGTCGAGTCCCTTCTGGTGGTGGGCCACCGGGCGTGGCACGCGGCGATCGGGTACGGGGGAGAAACCCGATCGCCGCGCACCCCATCCCCTCCGGGTCGCTCACCGTCGCCGTCGCCACGACAACCGCCGGTGAGGACTTGATGACAGACTGGCATCAAGACACCCGTGAATGCAACTCTCAACCGCGTTCTCTCATGTACAGCTTCCCGGAGATGTGCGAGGATCGATCCATGGCCCCCAAGACCGCTCGCGCCCGCCGGCTCGGCATCGCCCTGCGGACGCACCGCGAGGCCGCCGGTCTCACGCTGGAGGCCGCGGCGGACGAGATCAACAGCACCCGCAGCACGCTGTCCCGCTACGAGAACGCGCAGACGCTGGTGAACCCGGCGACCGTCCGCGCGCTCCTCACGCTCTACGGCGTCGCTCCGGAGGACGTGGCGGCGGCCGTGCAACTGGCCAAGGACGCGCGCAAACCCGGCTGGTGGGTGTCCTACTCGTACCTGTTGGACCGGCGCACCATCGACTTCATCGCGCTGGAGGCCGAGGCCACCGGCATCGCCAACTTCGAGCCGTCGGTGGTGCCGGGCCTGCTCCAGACCGCCGACTACATCCGCGGCGTGATGCGCGGCGGCCCGCACACCCTCCCGGACGACGAGGTCGAGCAGCGGGTGCAGTTCCGGCTCGACCGGCAGCAGCGCCTCACCGCCGCCAACCCGCCGATCTTCGACGCCGTCATCGACGAGGGCGCGCTGCTGCGGCCGGTGGGCGACCGGACCGTGATGGAGGCGCAGCTGCAGCACCTGCTCAAGATGGGCGAGCTGCCCAACGTCACCGTCCAGGTGATCCCGCTGGCCGCCGGCTACCACCGGGGCACCCGCGGCTCCCTGCACATCCTGGAGTTCGCCGACCCCGAGGACCCGATCATCGCCTCGGTGGAGACCGTCGCCGGCCAGATGGTCCTCGACCGGCCGGGCGACCTGCGTACCTGCACCAAGATCATGGAGCACCTGCGGAGCGTGGCACTCAGTCCGGCTGCCAGCCGCGACCAGCTCCGGCAACTCATGAAGGGACGGTAGGACGATGACCCCGACGATCAGCACGGAGCTGACCCGGGCCCGATGGCGCAAGAGCAGCCACAGCGGCGACGAGGGAGCGTGCGTCGAGATCGCGGCGCTGCCCCGCACCGTGGGCGTCCGCGACTCGAAGGACCCGGACGGCCCGGTGCTGCTCTTCGCGCCGGACGCCTGGGCGGCCTTCGCCGCCGGGCCGCCCCGTCGCTGACCACCGACCGGTCGGGCGGCGGCATCCAGGTCCCGTCGCCGCCCGACCCCACCGGGCCGGGCCCGCGCCTCAGCCGCCGACCAGCGGTTCGGGCGCGGGCTCGGCCCGCAGCGCCTCCAGGGCCGCGATGGCCACGCCCCGGGCACCGGCCATGTCCCGGTCGGGCACCAGGGCGAACGTCGCCGTGGCGGCCTGCTCCTCGCGTAGCACGGTGTGCTCCCGGACGGTTTCGAGGAACCAGGCGCGGAACTCCGGCGCCGCCTCGACCACACCGCCGCCGACGAAGTACGCGTGCGGGTCGGTGAAGTTCGCGGCGAGGGTGAACAGGCGGCCGATCGCCATCGCCTGCTGGGTGAAGATCTCCCGGGCCAGTGGATCGCCCTGCTCGCCGAGCCCACGCACCAGCTTCGCAGCCCGTGACGCCGGCTCACCGGCCAGCGGATGCCCGGGAAAGCGGGTCAGCCAGTACGGCAGCAGGTTGCGCGCGATGCCGGTCAGGGAGGCGACGCTCTCGGCGTCCCCGACGAAGCCGCAGGCGCACACCGGCTCCGGTTGGCCGGGAGCGAGCAGCCCGCCCAGCGGCAGGTGCACGTGCCCCAGCTCGCCCGCCATGCCGGCCGCACCGGCGATCACCCGGCCGCTCTCGACCAGCCCACCACCCAGGCCGGTGCCGACGATCGCGGAGACCGACGAACGACGCATCGCGTCCGCCCCGAAGTAGGTGTGGTGGGCGTAGAGGGCGGCGGCGTTGCCGTCGTTGAGGTACACCACCGGCAGGCCGAGCCGCCGTTGCAGGGCGCCCCGCACGTCGTACCCCCGCCAGGCCGGCTGGGAGAAGTTCGTCGATCCGCGCGAGGAGATGACGCCGGTGGCGCTGGCCGGGCCGGGGGTGTCCAGCCCCACGGCGCGGACCAGGTCCCGAGGTACGCCGGTCGACACCAGCGCCCCGTCGAAGGCACGCGCGAGGGCCTCGATCGCCGCCTCGGGGCCCGCCTGCACCTCGCTCGGCGTCTCCAGCAGGCCGTCGACGAGGAACCGCCCGTCCACGGTGAGGACGGTGGCGTTGTTGCTGGTGCCGCCGTTGTCCAACCCGACGACCACCGGGACCGCTGTGGTGCCCACGACGCCCTCCCACCCGACGAGACGTTGACGCGAGGCTAGTTCCCGTACCCGCCGGCCGCCACGCTCACCCGTGATCTTGCACGGTCCGCCCGGGGTCAGGTGGGACGTCGGGCGGTCAGGGCCACGGCGTCGAGGTCGTCGTCCCGGTGGACCGTGGGGAGCAGGCCGGCCCCGGTGACGGCTTCGCCGAGCGCCGGCACCTGGCTCTCGGCGACCTCCACCACCAGGTGCCCGCCCGGCGCCAGCCAGTACGCCGCACCGGCCGCCACCCGGCGCAGCACGGCCAGCCCGTCCGGGCCGCCGTCGAGCGCCACCCGTGCCTCGTGCAGCCGGGCCTCCGGCGGCATCAGGCCGACCGCGTCCGTCGGCACGTACGGCGCGTTGGCCACCACCAGGTCCAGCCGGCCACGCCACACCTCCGGCAGCGGGTCGAACAGGTCACCGGCGAGGACGGCGGCACCGCGCCCGGCGAGGTTCCGCCCGGCGCACGCCACCGCCGCCGGGTCGACGTCCACCGCGGCGAGGAAGCGCGGCGCCAACCGGTCGGCCAGCAACACGCTCAGCGCCCCGGAACCGCAGCA
The DNA here is from genome assembly GCA_023402505.1 of Actinomycetes bacterium. Classification (GTDB taxonomy): domain Bacteria; phylum Actinomycetota; class Actinomycetes; order Mycobacteriales; family Micromonosporaceae; genus Micromonospora. The sequence goes on along the minus strand of JAEYGD010000475.1, from coordinate 13,365 downwards.
CAGCTCCACCACGGCCGGCTCCGGACCGGACACCGCGACCGCGGCGGTCACCAGCAGCAGGCTGCGCGCCCGCGGCACGAAGACACCCGGCGCCACCGCGACCCGGACCCCACCGAACTCGGCCCAGCCCAGCAGGTGCTCCAGCGGCTGCCCGGCGACCCGCCGGTCGACCAGGTCAGCGAGCGCCTCCGCGCTGCCGGCGGCGGCGAGCAGCAGCTCCGCCTCGTCCTCGGCGTAGACGCACCCGGCGGCACGCAGCCGCCCCACCAGCGCCGCCCGGTCCGCCGTCACCCGCGGCTGGAATCCAAGGCGGCGGTGACGTCGGCGACCAGGTCGACGGTGTCCTCGATGCCGCAGGAGAAACGGACGAAACCCGGTGCCGTGTCGTCGCCCCACTGGGCCCGCCGGTCCGCGCTGGTGTGCAGGCCGCCGAACGAGGTGGCCGCCGCCACCAGCCGCGCCGCCGTCAGGAACCGGGCGACCCGGTCGGCGTCGCCGAGGTCGAACGAGAGCACACCCGGGATCCGTCGCATCTGGACCGACGCCACCGGGTACGCCGGGTCGTCCGGCAGGCCCGGCCAGCGCACGCCGGTCACGTCCGGGCGCGCGACCAGCAGCCGCGCCAGCGCCTCGGCGTTCGCGGTCTGCCGGGCCAGGCGCAGGTCCAGCGTGGCCAGCGACCGGTGCGCGAGCCAGGCGTCGAAGGCGCCCGGGATCGCCCCGGCCAGGTTGCGCCACCCCGTCACCGCCTCCCGCAACTTGGCCGAGCGGGTGGCGACGTACCCGAGCAGCACGTCGGAGTGGCCGGTCAGGGCCTTGGTACCGGAGGCCACCACCAGGTCCGCGCCGAGATCCAGCGGGCGCTGCCCGAGCGGGGTCGCGGTGGTGTTGTCCACCGCCAGCAGGGCGCCCGCCGCCCGCGCCCGGGCGGCCAGCTCCCGCACGTCGACGACGTCCAGGCCCGGGTTGGCCGGGGTCTCCACGAGCACCAGGCGTACGCCGTCGAGGTCCGGGTACGGCCCGACCGTCGGCACGAAGCGCACCTGGACACCGATCCCGGCGAGCGCGTCGGAGGCGAAGGCCCGCATCGGGTAGTAGCCGTCCGCCGGGAGCAGCACGGTGTCCCCGGGCCGCAACACGGTCAGCAGCGCCCCGGTGATCGCCGCCTGCCCGCTGGCGAAGGCCACCGCGTCGCCGCCCTCCAGCTCGCCGATCGCCGCCTCCAGCAGCCGCCGGGTGGGGTTGTCCGGCCGCCCGTAACCGTCCGTCGCCGCCGCCGGACCCGTCGTCGGGTCGAGGTGGTAGGGCGCGGCGAAGACCGGGCCGGGCAGGAAGGGCTGCCCGGGCACGGCGGCCGGCAGCCCGGCGTGCACGCAGCGGGTGCCGTCGTGGTCGGTGGTCATGTCGTTCACTCCGGCTTCGTCGTACGGCTCATCAGCGCCTGCACGGCCCGCCGCGGGTCGACGCCCTCGTGGCAGACCAGCTCCACCTGCTCGGTGATCGGCATCTCCACCCCGTGCGCCCGGGCCAGGTCGCGGATCGCCAGGGCGCTCTTGACGCCCTCGGCGGTCTGCCGGGTGGCGATCCGGGCCTCCTCCAGGGTCGCGCCCCGACCCAGGTGCTCGCCGAAGGTGCGGTTACGCGCCGACGGGGACGAGCAGGACGCCACCAGGTCACCCATGCCGGCCAGCCCGGCGAAGGTGAGCGGGTCGGCGCCGAGCGCGACACCCAGCCGGGCGGTCTCGGCGAGGCCCCGGGTGACCAGCATCGCGCGGGTGTTGTGGCCGAAGCCCATCGCCGTGGCGATCCCGTACGCGAGCGCGATCACGTTCTTCACCGCGCCGCCCAGCTCGCAGCCGATCACGTCGTCGTTGGTGTACGGACGGAAGTACGGCGTGGTGATCGCCGCCTGCACGAGCGTCGCCCGGTCGACGTCGGTGCAGGCGACCACCGTGGCGGCCGGCTGCTCGGCGGCGATCTCGGGGGCGAGGTTCGGGCCGGAGACCACCACCACCCGGTCCGCCGCGACGTCGGCGGTCTCCACGATGACCTCGCTCATCCGCTTGGTGGTGCCCAGCTCGATGCCCTTCATCAGGGAGACGAGCGTGGCGTCGGGGTGCAGGTGCGGCGCCCACTCGGCGAGGTTGCCGCGCAGGGTCTGCGACGGCACCGCGAGCACCACCAGCTCCGCGCCCTTGATGGCCTCCGTGGCGTCCCCGGTCGCGGTGACCCGCTCGGGCAGCACCAGCCCCGGCAGGTACTCCGGGTTGCGCCGCTCGGCCCGGATCACGTCCGCGACCGGCTGCCGCCGGGCCCAGATGGTGACGTCCCGGCCCGCGTCGGCGAGGATCTTCGCGAAGGCCGTGCCCCAGGACCCGGCTCCCAACACCGCCACGTGCCCGCTCATGCCTGCCCTCCGCTGCGCTGGGCGCGGCCCGGACGCTCCCACAGCGGGGGCGGTGTCTCCTGCCGGATCTCGGCGAGCAGGTCACGCAGGCCCAGCATGATCTCGTCGGTCATCTCGTCGAGTACCGCCTTCGTGGGAGTGGCACCCGTCCACCGGCTCAGGTCGAGCGGCGGGCCGGCGACCACGGTCACCGGGATGCGGGGGCGGAGGTTCAGCCGGACGGTCCGCGGGTCGAACATGCGCTCCGGACCCCACATGACCACCGGGACGACCGGGGCGCCGGTGGCCAGCGCCAGCCGGGCGGCACCGGTCTTGCCCTTCATCGGCCACAGCTCGGGCTCCCGGCTGATGGTGCCCTCCGGGTAGATCACCACCGCGCCGCCCCGGTCCAGTGCGGCGACCAGGGCGTCCAACGACTTCACCGCGTCGACCGTGCCGCGCTCCACCGGGATCTGCCGGCAGCGGTGCAGGATCCAGCCGATCAGCGGCACCCGGAACACGCTGGCCTTGCCGAGGAACTGCGGCCAGCGCCCGGAGTCGTAGATGAAGTGCGCGGCGACCAGCGGGTCGGCGTGCGAGATGTGGTTCGCCACGAGGATCGTGCCGCCCGGGTGCCGCAGGTGTTCCATGCCGCGCCAGGTACGCCGCGTCCACACGGTCAAGACGGGCTTGACCAGCACCACGGCGACCCGTGGCCAGAACCCGATCCTGCGCCGCGCCACCGCGCCTCCTCCTGCCGCCGTACGACCCCGCCGGTCCGCCTGCCCCCGGGGACACCCGCGAGGTGAAATCATGCCTGCTCGCCCCGGGTCCGGCCAGTGAGGGTACCGCCGCCGGGCTGGCAGGATGGCGGGGTGACCCAGGTGTGGACCGTGGTGGTGCCGGTGAAGCGGCTGGGGGCCGCCAAGAGCCGGTTGCGCGGTGCGCTGCCGGGCGTACCCCACGAGGAGCTGGCGCTGGCGTTGGCGGCCGACACGGTCCGCGCGGTGCGGGCCTGCCCGGTCGTCGCCGAGGTGCTGGTGGTCACCGACGATCCGCGGGTGGCAGCCGAGGCCGACGCCGCCGGAGCCCGGGTGCTGCCGGACCGCCCGGCCGCCGGGCTCAACGCCGCTCTCCGGCACGGCGCGTCGGCCGCCGGGGACGGCTGGGTCGCCGGTCTCACCGCCGACCTGCCCGCGCTGCGTCCGGTCGAGCTGGCGGCGGCGCTGCGGTCGGCGGGACCCGGCCCGACACCGGTACGCCGGTACGTCCCCGACGCCCCCGGCGAGGGCACCGTGCTGCTGACCGCCCCACCCGGCGTACCCCTGGATCCGCGTTTCGGCGTCGGCTCGGCGGCGGCGCACGCGGCCGGCGGGGCGCTCGCCCTGCTCGGGCCCTGGCCGAGCCTGCGCCGCGACGTCGACACGGCCGACGACCTGGCGACGGCGGCCCGGCTCGGGTTGGGCCCCCGGACGGCCGCGCTGTGCGACACGGCGGCCCCGGCGGCCGGCCGTCCGGTGTAGCGTGCCGGGCATGCAGGGCACGGTGGCGACCTACGACGCGGCGACCCGCAGCGGCGTGCTCCTTCTCGACGACGGCACCGAGCTGGCGTTCCCGGCGCGGGCGTTCGACGCCTCCGGGCTGCGGCTGCTCCGCCTCGGCCAGCGGGTACGCGTCGAGACCGACGGGACCGGCGCGGTGACGCGCGTGACGTTGCCGACGATGGCCTGAACGACCCGGTGAAGTTCGTTTTGGGGTGACCCGGAACGGGTGAAGATGACTGGGTGAACACCCCTGGCGAGCCGTCCACCGAGACCGCCGACACCCGCCCCGACACCGCCGGCACCGACGCGGCCGCCGCCTCGGCGGGCCTGGAGGAGGTGCTGGACCCGCCGCCGGTGCGCTCCGCGCCGCCGACCGCCGGCGACGACGAGCCGCCCGAAACCGAACCGCTGCCGGAGGACCGCTTCCTCAACCGGGAGCTCTCCTGGCTGGACTTCAACGCCCGGGTCCTCGCGCTCGCCGAGGACCCGGGTACGCCCCTGCTGGAGCGGGCGAAGTTCCTCGCCATCTTCGCCGGCAACCTGGACGAGTTCTACATGGTGCGGGTCGCCGGGTTGAAGCGGCGGCTCTCCGCCGGCCTACCGGTCCGTGGGGGCGACCGGATGCCGCTGCGCACCCAGCTCGACCTGGTCGCCGCGCGCACCGCCGAGCTGGTCACCCGGCACGCCGCCTGCTTCGTCGACGACGTGCTGCCGAAGCTGGCGGAGGCGGACATCCGGATCCTGAGCTGGGGCGACCTGGACGATCCCGAGCGCGAGCGGCTGCGCGCCTACTTCCGGGAGCAGATCTTCCCAGTGCTCACCCCGCTCGCGGTCGACCCGGCGCACCCGTTCCCGTACATCTCCGGGCGGTCGCTGAACCTGGCGGTGTCGGTCCGCGACCCGGACGGCGGTTCGGAACTCTTCGCGCGGGTCAAGGTGCCCAACAACGTGCCCCGGTTCGTCCGGGTCCACCGGGACCGGCCGGGCGTACACGTGCTGCCGGTCGAGGATCTGATCTCGGTGCACCTGGGTCAGCTCTTCTCCGGCATGCAGGTGGTGGAGTGCCACCTGTTCCGGGTGACCCGCAACGCCGAGGTGGAGGTCGACGAGGACCGCGACGAGGACCTGCTCCAGGCCCTCGAACGGGAGCTGGCCCGGCGCCGCTTCGGCCCGCCGGTGCGGCTGGAGGTCGCCGCCTCCATCTCCGAGCACATGCTGGACCTGCTGGTGCGTGAACTCGACATGGACGCCCAGGACGTCCTGCGGGTGCGCGGCCTGCTCGACCTGTCGGCCCTGTGGCAGCTGTACGGCGAGGCCGACCGGCCGGATCTCAAGGACCCGCCGTTCGTGCCGGCCACCCACCCGCGGCTCGCCGAGGGCGAGATGCCGCGCAGCGTCTTCGCCACTCTGCGTGACGGCGACGTGCTGGTGCACCACCCGTACCACTCGTTCGCCACCAGCGTGCAGCGCTTCGTCGAGCAGGCCGCCGCCGACCCGAACGTGCTGGCCATCAAGCAGACCCTCTACCGCACCAGCGGCGACTCCCCGATCGTCGACGCCCTGGTCGACGCGGCCGCCGCCGGCAAGCAGGTGGTGGTGCTGGTCGAGCTGAAGGCCCGGTTCGACGAGGTCGCGAACATCGGCTGGGCCCGTACGCTGGAGCGCGCCGGCTGCCACGTCGTCTACGGCCTGGTGGGTCTCAAGACGCACTGCAAGACGGCGCTGGTGGTCCGCCAGGAGGGCAACCAGATCCGCCGCTACTGCCACATCGGCACCGGCAACTACCACCCGAAGACCGCGCGGCTCTACGAGGACTTCGGCATGCTCACCGCCGACCCGGAGATCGGCGCCGACCTGACCGATCTGTTCAACGTGCTCACCGGCTACAGCCGGCAGACCGCGTTCCGGCGGCTGATGGTCGCGCCGCAGGGCATCCGCAGCGGCCTGATCGAACGCATCGAGCGGGAGATCTCGCACGTCCGGCTCGGCGTGCCGGGGCTGGTGCAGATCAAGGTGAACGCGCTGGTGGACGAGGAGATCACCGACGCGCTCTACCGCGCCTCCCGGGCGGGCGTCCACGTGGACCTGCTGATCCGCGGGATGTGCACGCTCCGGCCGGGGGTGCCCGGGCTGTCGGAGAACATCCGCGTCCGGTCCATCCTCGGCCGGTTCCTGGAGCACTCGCGGATCTTCCGGTTCGGCAACGACGGTGACGCCGAGTTCTGGATGGGCTCGGCCGACCTCATGCACCGCAACCTGGACCGCCGGGTCGAGGCGCTGGTGCGGGTCAGCGATCCGGTGGCCCGCGCCGAGCTGGACCACGTGCTGACCGCCGCGTTCAGCCCCGAGGTGGACGCCTTCGAGCTGGCCGCGGACGGCACCTGGCACCGGCACGCCGGCACCGGGCAGGCACCCCGCAAGCACCTCCAAGGGCTGCTGCTGCGCCGCGTCGGCGGCACCGCCGGCTGACCGCACTACGCTGACGGGATGGACGACGGCGACCGGGCGCGGGACGGCGACCCGGCCGGGATCCGCGCGGCCGGCGGCGTCGTCTGGCGACCGGGCCCGGGCGGCGTGGAGGTGTGCCTGGTGCACCGGCCGCGCTACGGCGACTGGTCGCTGCCCAAGGGCAAGCTCGAGCCGGGTGAGCACCCGCTGCGCGCCGCCGTACGCGAGGTCGCCGAGGAGACGGACGTGCGGGCGGTGCCGCAGGTGCGCCTGCCCGGTGCCAGCTACCGCAGCGAGGGCCGGCCGAAGGTGGTCGACTACTGGTCGATGCGGGCGGTCGCGACCGGCGGTTTCCAGCCCGGCACCGAGGTCGACGAGGTGCGCTGGCTCGCCGCCGACGAGGCCGTCCGGCTGGTCAGCTACCCCCACGACGCGGAGGTGCTCGCCGCCTTCGCGGCCCTGCCACCGGTGACCGGGGCGCTGGTGCTGGTCCGGCACGGGCACGCCGGCCGGCGGGGCACCTGGCCCGGCCCGGACACCGGCCGGCCGCTGGACGCCGAGGGCTGGGCCCAGGCGTACGCGCTGGCACCCCTGGTGGCGCTGGTCCGCCCGGTACGTCTGCTCTCCGCGTCCGCGCGCCGCTGCCGCCAGACCCTCGACCCGGCGGCGGCGATGCTCGACCTGCCCATCGAGGTCGACGGCGACCTGGACGAGCCCCGGCCCGGCCAGGACCGGGACGAGTGCGTGCTGGCCGCGGCCGCGCGGCTCGCCGCTCTCGGCGCGGCCGGCGACCCGGTCGCGGTGTGCAGCCAGGGCAAGGTGATCCCGGGGGCGCTGGAACGCCTCACCGGACGCCCGGACGACTTCGCCACCCCGAAGGGCGGCGGCTGGCTGCTCGCGTTCGCCGGTGGGAACCTCCTCGGCGCCGACCGCCTGTGACGAGAGACCGGCCCGCGCGCCGGCGCGGGCTCACGGCAGGGTCAGGGTCACCGCGACCGGGAGGTGGTCGCTGGCCGTGCCGGCCGGTGCGGCGGCGTCGCTCGCGGTGAGGCCGGGCGACACGAGGACATGGTCGATCTCGGAACGCGGCTCGTCCGACGGGCTGGTCGGCAGCGGGCGGGCCGACGTCAGCGCGTCGACCAGCCCGGCCCGGGTGAACTCCGCGTACGCCGACTCGCCCGGCTCGGTGTTCAGGTCACCGGCGACCACCAGCGGCAGGCCGTCCGCGTAGTCGACGGCGAACGCGGCCACCTCCCGGGCCTGCACGACCGGTTCCCGCCCCGGCGGCGGTTGCAGGTGGGTGGCGACGACCGCGAGCCGGACACCGGCGCCCAGGTCGAGCGTGGTTCCCAGGACCTGCGCACCGGTGGGCGCGCCGACCGCCGACAACGGTCGGGTGCGCGTACGCTCCAGCGGCCAACGGCTCAGCACCGCGTCACCCCAGAGCGGGTCGGCGGCGGGAGCGAAGACGTACGGCATGTCGAGCCGCTCGGCCAGCAGGTCGAGGGTGTCGTGGCCGCCGTTGAGCAGCCAGCCCCGGTCGACCTCGCCGAGCACGACCACGTCCGCGCCGCGGCCTGCCCGCGCCAGCGCGTCCGGGTCGAACCGCCCGTCCATCCCGAACCCCATGCGGATGTTGTAGGCGACCACCCGCACCCGCTCCGGCGGGCCGTCCCGGTTGGTCGACACGAGCAGTTCGTCGGTGGTGAGCGCCGCGACGAGCGCCAGCACGGTCGCACCGGCGGCGAACCGGACCGGCGGCAGCTCCGGCGCGAGCCGGACGCCGACCGGGGCGGCCAGCGCCGTGGCGGCGACCAGCACGGCCACCACCACCGGTACGGCCGCGTTGGGGTACCCGAGGTCGTAGGCGGCGTAGTAAGCGACGGCCGCGACGGCGAAGACGAGCATCCCGCCCACGGCGGCGTAGCCGCGACGGACCGCCGCGCCCGCGGCCGTCACCACGGTCTCCGACGGCGGCCGGGCGGCGGCCGGCGCGTCACCGGCCGGCGTCGTCTCGTCGGTTTCGGCGTTCGCCCAGGCCGTGTCCGCGCGGGCTTCGGCGGTGCCCACGCCGGCCTCGGCCGTGCCCGTGCCCGGCTCGGCGGCGCGCCGGTCGGCCGAGCCGGCCAGTCCCAGGCAGGCACCGAGGCCGACCGCGGTGAGCAGGACGGCCGGCAGCAGCAGCTCGCCACGGCCGACGGCGAAGAGGACGGTCCCGACGAGCAGCGTCACCGGCCCGAGCCAGCGCCCCACCGTGCCGCGTGGCGGCGCGAGCGCGGCCAGCAGGAAGCCGCCGGCGGCCAGTGCGACCGGGGCGGCCCCGGCAAGCGGCACCGTCCCCACTCCGTCGGCGTCGCTCCGCAGCAGGCCGAACTGGTAGGTCGACGCCGTCCGCGCCACCGCCGGCGACAGGGCCACCATGCCGGCGAGCAGCAGGACCGGCCCGGCCAGCAACCAGCCGCGTACGCCGCCAGGGCCAGCCGTTGCCCGCCCGGCCCGCACGTGCAGCGCCACGAAGAGCAGCGCCGGGACGGCGGCGGCGAGCCACAGCGCCCAGGAACCCAGGCCCGCCGGGAGGTAGGTGTCCAGCGCGGTGTGGACGACGGCCGCGAGTACCAGCCCGAGGGCCCAGCCGGGCACCGGCCGGTCGGTGGTCGCGGCGGTGGCGGCGAGCCACACCAACCCGGCGAACAGGCCCGCAGCGGCCAGCCAGAGCTGGAGCGCGCCGCCCGGCTGGCCGACGACCACGAGCCGGAGGACGGCGAGCGCCACGGCGGCGACGAGCGCCACCGGGCGGGCACCCAGCCTGCGGACCAGTGCCGGCGCGCCGAGAGCGAGCACGAACCAGCCCAGCGCGAACGCGCCCAGCAGCTCGGCCGGTGTCGAGGCGGCCTGCCCGAAGATGGTGATGACCGCCGGCAGGAAGACCCGCAGCACGTCGGTCAGGAGGAGCACCCCGAGGGCCAGGGTGAGGGTGGAGAGGTGGCGGTTGCGCACGGCCTGCCTTTCGCCGGGCGATCGTCCGGCGATTGTCCGGGAGGCGAGCGGTCGCGGTCAACGCCGCACGGGCAGTCGCGCGGTCAGCGCCGCACGGGCGGTCAACGAGGGCAACGCCGCGCGGGCGGACCGGTGGCCGCCGACGGGTACGACGGAGGGCGCCCACCCGATGGGTGGACGCCCTCCGTACGGCCGGTTCAGCGCCGGGTCGCCGTCTTCTTGGCGGCCGACTTCTTGGCGGGGGCCTTCTTGGCCGCCGTGCTCCTGCTTGCCGAGGCGGTCGTCTTCTTCGCCGCCGTGGCCTTGGTCGCCGCGGCGCTCTTCTTCGCCGGGGCGGTCTTGGTGGTGGTCTTCTTGGCCGCGGTCTTCTTCGCCCCGCCGGCCTTGGTCGCGGTGCTCTTGGTCGCCTTCGCCGCGGTGGTCTTCTTGGCCGCGGCGCTGGTGGCCTTCGTTCCGCTCGTCTTCGCGGCGGCGGTCTTCTTCGCCGCCGCCGTGGCCTTCGGCACCTTGCCGCTGGCCACCATCTCCTTGAACCCGGCGCCGGGTCGGAAGGTCGGGACGGACGTCTTCTTGACCTTCACCGCCTCCCCGGTCCGCGGATTGCGCGCTGTTCGGGCGCCTCGGACACGCTTCTCGAACGCTCCGAATCCAGTGATCGCCACCTTCTCGCCCTTGGTGACCGCCGCCTGGACCTCAGCGAGGACCGCGTCGAGCGCGGCCGTCGCCGTCTTCCGGTCCCCCAGGCGAACGGCGAGCGCCTCGATGAGCTCGGCCTTGTTCACGACTTCCTCCCGAATGTGCAACTGACTCGACGCGAGCCATTCTGCGCGCACGGTATGCCCTGTGCTGCCGCTACACAAACATTCGGTGGAAAAAAGCCCTTGTGTCGCAACGGATTCGCCCCGCCGGTACGACCGGCGGGGCGGGCAATCCGCGTGGGGACGGCGTGTTCGGCTATGCGACGACCGGCAGGAACGGCGGCCGGGACGCCTCGAACGCGTCGATCTCGGCCTCGTGCCGGAGGGTGAGTCCAATGTCGTCCAAGCCCTCCATCAGCCGCCAGCGGCTGAAGTCGTCGAGGGGGAACGACCAGGTGGACTCCCCGGCCCGGACCTCGCGGGCGGTCAGGTCGACGGTGACCGGGGTGCTCGGGTCGGCCTCGACGCGCGCCCAGATCTCCTCCACGGCTGTCAATTCCAACTCGACCGGCAGCAGCCCTTCCTTGAGCGCGTTGCCCCGGAAGATGTCGCCGAAGCGCGGGGCGATCACGGCCCGGAACCCCCAGTCGCGCAGGGCCCATACGGCGTGCTCCCGGGACGAGCCGGTGCCGAACTCCGGGCCGGCCACAAGAATCGACGCACCCGAATAGGAATGATCGTTGAGGACGAATTCCGGGTCCTCGCGCCACGCGCTGAACAAGCCGTCCGCGAAACCCGTACGGGTCACCCGCTTGAGGTACACGGCGGGGATGATCTGGTCGGTGTCCACGTTGGAGCGACGCAGTGGCACGACGGTGCCGGTGTGGCTGGTGAACCTCTCCATCAGCGGTGTCCCCTTCTACAGGTCGGCGGGAGCGGCCAGCCGGCCGACCACGGCGGTGGCGGCGGCGACCGGCGGGGAGACCAGGTGGGTACGTCCGCCCCGGCCCTGGCGGCCCTCGAAGTTGCGGTTGGAGGTCGAGGCGGCGCGCTGCCCCGGGGACAGCGTGTCCGGGTTCATGCCCAGGCACATCGAGCAGCCCGCGAAGCGCCACTCGGCGCCGGCGTCGGCGAAGATCTTGTCCAGCCCCTCGGCCTCGGCGACCTCCCGGACGGCCGCGGAGCCGGGCACGACCAGCATCCGTACGCCCTCGGCGACCCGGTGACCGCGCAGCACGTCGGCGGCGGCCCGCAGGTCCTCGATCCGCCCGTTGGTGCAGGAGCCGACGAAGACCACGTCGACCGCCAGGTCACGCAGCGGGGTGCCGGGGGTGAGGTCCATGTACTCCAGCGCGCGGCGGGCGGCGGCCCGCTCCGGCTCGGTGCCGAACTCCTCCGGGTCCGGCACCGATGCGTCCAGCGGGGCGCCCTGGCCGGGGTTGGTGCCCCAGGTCACGAAGGGCCGGATCCGGCCGGCGTCCAGCGTCACCTCGGTGTCGAAGGTCGCGCCCTCGTCGGTGGGCAGCGTCCGCCAGTAGGCGAGCGCCGCGTCCCAGTCGTCGCCCGCCGGGGCGTTGGGCCGCCCCTTCAGGTACGCGAACGTGGTCTCGTCCGGCGCGATCATGCCCGCCTTGGCGCCCCACTCGATGGACATGTTGGCGATGGTCATCCGGCCCTCCATGGACAGGTTCCGGATGGCCTCGCCGCGGTACTCGACGATGTGGCCGCGCCCACCGCCGGTCCCCACCTGGGCGATCAGGGCGAGCACCAGGTCCTTGGCGGTGACGCCGGGCGCGAGATCGCCGACGACGTTGACCGCCATGGTCTTCGGGCGGGCCTGCGGCAGCGTCTGGGTGGCGAGGACGTGCTCGACCTCACTGGTGCCGATGCCGAACGCCAGGGCACCGAACGCGCCGTGGGTGGCCGTGTGCGAGTCGCCGCAGACGATGGTCATGCCGGGCTGGGTCAGGCCGAGCTGGGGGCCGATGACGTGCACGATGCCCTGGTTCTCGTCGCCGAGCGGGTGCAGCTTCACCCCGAACTCGGCGCAGTTGCGGCGCAGCGTCTCGATCTGCGTACGCGAGGTCGGATCGGCGATGGTGAGCAGGTCACCGCGCCGGGTGCGGAACGACGGGTCCGCGTACCCGGTCGGGGTGTTGTGGTCCTCGGTCGCGATCGTCAGGTCGGTGCGGCGGACCCGGCGGCCGGCGAGGCGCAGCCCGTCGAACGCCTGCGGGCTCGTCACCTCGTGCAGCAGGTGCAGGTCGATGAAGAGCAGATCGGGCTCGCCCGGGGCGGACCGTACGACGTGCGCGTCCCAGACCTTCTCGGCCAGGGTCCTCGGCTCAGGAGTGACTCCCACCATCTGGACATCCTAAATTCTGGGAGGTAAATTTCGGCTTGTGGGACACAGTATGAGCGGTGTCGGCGTTCTCGACAAGGCGGTGGTCATCCTGGCCGCCTGCGTCGACGGCGCCAGCCTGGCCGAACTCGTTGAACGCACCAAGCTGCCCCGGGCAACGGCGCACCGGCTGGCACAGGCCCTGGAAATCCACCGGATGCTGGTACGCGACACGCAGGGACGCTGGCGCCCCGGCCCCCGCCTGGGCGAGCTGGCGAACGCGGCGCCCGACGTGCTGCTGACCGCGGCCGAGCCACTGCTCGCCGCGCTGCGCGACGCCACCGGCGAGAGCGCCCAGCTCTACCTGCGCCGCGCCGACGAGCGCATCTGCGTCGCCGCCGCGGAGCGGGCCAGCGGCCTGCGCGACACCGTGCCGGTCGGCTCGGTGCTACCGATGACGGCCGGCTCCGCGGCGCAGATCCTGCTCGCCTGGGAGCCACCGGAGGCGGTCATGCCGCTGCTACCCCGCTCGAAGTTCACCGGCCGCACCCTGGCGGAGGTCCGCCGGCGCGGCTGGGCGCAGAGCGTCGCCGAGCGGGAGGCCGGTGTGGCGAGCGTCTCCGCACCGATCCGCGACCGCACCGGCCGGGTGATCGCCGCGATCAGCATCAGCGGCCCGATCGAACGCCTGGGCCGCCGCCCCGGCGAACGCCACGCCATGGCGGTCGTCCGAGCCGGCCAACGCCTCTCCGGCCTCTAACCCGACCCACCCCCTCCCGGTCTCCCACCCCCTCCCGCCCTCTCCCGGTCTCCCGCCCCGTTGATCATGAAGTTAACGGGCGGCGGAGCGATCAACTCGCCCGCCAACTTCATGATCAACGGGCTGGGGCTGGGGGGTGGGGGCCCGGGGTGGGTGTGGGTGGGAAGGGAGATGGGCCCGTCTCGCTGTGGCGAGACGGGCCCATCTTGTTTGTTTGTAGCCCCGACCGGATTCGAACCGGCGCTACCGCC
>JAEYGD010000471.1 GCA_023402505.1 Actinomycetes bacterium | reverse complement strand
GGGCGGGCTCGGCCGGCCGGACGGCGCGCAGGGCGGCAGCGGTGCCGGCGTCGGCCAGGTCCTCGACGGGCTCACCGCGGCGGGCGGCGGCGCGACGTCCGGGCGCGGGCGCGGTCGACCGTTCGTTGAGCGCGCCGACCAGCGCCTCGCATCCGGCGTCACAGGCCCGGACCGACGCGACGGCCTGGCGGACCGTCTCGGACACCGCCGAGGTGAGGGTCCGGTTGACCGAGGCGCGGCGGGGCGTCTCGGAGATGGCGACCCGCAGGGCGGTCACCGCCGCCTCGATCTCGTCGGGGTCGGCGACGCCATCGGCGGTGAGGTCCGCGGTGACCCGGTCGGCGGCGGTGTCGCGACCGCGCCCGGCGGCGAGCATCCCGGGCTCGGGCAGGGCGTCGAGGACGGCCAGCGCGACCGGCTCGGCCGGATCCGGGTACGCCCGCAGCGCCGCCGGGTACAGCTCGCGCAGCACCTCGCGGAGAGCGACGGCGGCCGAGTGCCGGCCGTTGGCGAGCGCCGCGTGCGCGGCGAGCACCTGCTTGTAGCCGGCCAGGTCACGCGGGGCGGGAAGCGTGACGGCGGAGAGCGCGCCGGCCTGCAGGGCGCGGGCGAGACCGACGGCCCGGCGCTCGGCCGGCGGGGACTGCATCTCATCCAGGGAGTCGTCGTCGGCGAACCGCTCGGCGAAGTCGTCCACCGAGTCGTCGTCGGCGATCGCCAGGGGCCGCCCGGCCGCGCTGAGCAGTGACGTCACCGTGTGGTCGTCGCTGTCGGCCGCGATCGCCGCGCCACTCGGCCCGCCCGAGCGCTCCACGAGCAGCGCGACCAGCTGGGCGTACCCGGCGGGGTCGTCGCCGATCTCGCAGACATGCAGCAGACGGCCTGCGTCGTCGACCACAGCGGACGTCAGCGTCGATCCGGCCGAGGCCGGTCGGTCGGCCGGATCCGCCGAGGCCAGACCGCAGTACACGCGCACGAGCGCCACGGCGTCGTCCTCCTCCCGGGACACAGGTCTTCTCTGCCAGAGACTGATGCTCCCTGGTACGGGTCAGTCGCGCCAGTCCACGACGGCAGAGATCTTGCCGACAATGGTGCGCCAACCCAGACTTGCGGTTTGTGCCCCGATTCTCTTCAGTCGACGCCGGCCGAGGAATCCTCCGATCCCCCCGTTGACAGAGGCCCGGAGGGCCTCGTCCAGATCGTCGAGACTGGAGCCGGCGGAGAGCATGTCGAGCACCGCCGGTAGCCGCAGGGCGTACGAGAGGTCACGGGCGACCTCGCCGGCCTCGATGAGCAGCGTGGGATCCCACGCGTCGTGCCCGCCGCGCAGGTTCTCGACGACCAGGTCGAGTTCGTAGACGTCCTCGTCGAGCGGCGCGATGTCGGCCGGTTCCAGCCGTTCGGACAGTTCATTCCAGCTGTCCAGTTGGGACAGGTCGTTGGGGGCACCGGAACGGACGAAACTGACCAGGGACTCCGGCGTCTTGAAGAGCAGCAGCCGGCCCTTGTGGCTGAGGAAGACCGGCACCTCCTCGTCGCCCGCGTCCTCGTCGGCCGCCTCCGGCTCGTCCTCCGAGGCGTCCTTGTCCTTGTCGCGGCGGGCCTCCCGGCCCTCCTCCTCGTCGCTCTCGGCGAACTCCTGGGCGACGTCCTCGTCGAGGATGACGACCCGCTCGTCGTCCTCGTCCTCGTCCTCCTCGGTCACCACCTGGCGGCGGGCGAGGAACGGGTCGTCCTGGTCGCGCTCCTCGACGTCGGTCGGGGTCAGTTCGCGCGCCGGCCGGTACGCCCGCAGGGTGTAGCCGGTGCCGGCGGGAAGGGCGATCTCCACCGGGTCGATCCGCAGCTCGTCCCAGAGCGCGCGGGCGGCGTCGGCCGACGCGGATGCGGTGTCGGACTCGGCCGGTGCGTCGAGCTCGGGCTCGTCGGCGTCGGGCCGTTGAGGCGACTGGCGGGCCACGCTGACCTCCGTGTGCTTCGGGCTGCCCACCCGCCGGGCTCCGCCGGCGAGTGACTACGCGCACATACCCTAGTGGGCGATGCGCCAGCCGCGGAGCCCGCACCCCGGTGGCGATCCGGTCGATGGACAAGTAGCGTTGCTACACATGAAGGCCCAGGCACTGCACGGACACCTCGACGCCCTGCTGCTCGCCGTGCTTGAGCAGGGGCCGCTGCACGGCTACGCCATCATCGAGGCGCTGCGCACCCGCAGCGAGGGGCACCTCGACCTGCCCACCGGCACCATCTACCCGGCGCTGCGGCGGCTGGAGCGGGCCGGCCACGTGGCGAGCACGTGGAGCACGGTCAACGGCCGGGAGCGGCGGACGTACCACCTGACCGACACGGGCCGGCGGGCGCTGGCCGGCGAGCGCTGCGGGTGGCGCGAGTTCAGCTCGACCGTCGGTCGGTTCCTCGACGCCGACCCGCCGCCGACCGCACCGGCCTGATCCCCACCGGTCAGCGCGCGGCGTGCAGCCAGCACCGCACGGCGCTGCCCAGCCAGAGGAAGCCCGCGCTCACCACCACCGCCCCGATGATCATCGGGGGCCAGGTCAGCGCGGCGTCCCACAGCCCCACCGACCAGCCGAACACGACCGACCCGACGAGCGCGCCCAGCCCGAGCACGCCGGTGAGTCCGGCGCCCACCAGCCGGTCCACCACCCGGTTGCGACGGGTCGCCCCGGCCACCAGCACACCCAGGCCACCCAGCACCGCCGCGGCGAGCCAGAGCCAGTCCAGTGACTCCGCCAGCACCAGGTAACCCTCCGGTGGCCGGGGGCCGTCGCTCCAACTGGCGCCGTACCAGGTGAGGTCGCCGGCCGCGATCCCGGCGGCGGCCACCGCGAGCACCCGCCAGGACAGCCCGCGCAGCGCGCCGACCGCCAGCTCGGCCTGGTAGGCCGGGGCGAGCTGCGCCGGCGAACCGAACTCGGCCACCGCCCGGCGGCGGGCCTCCGCGGCCGACAGACCGTCCTCCCGGTACGCCTCGACGGCGTCCAGCAGCCCGTGCCGCGCCTCGGTCAACAGGTCGGCCTTGAGCCGGCTCGGCCCGCGCAGCCGCTCACCGAGCGCGCGCAGCCGCTCCTCCACCATCACGTCGTCGCCGCCCCGCATGGCACCACCCTGCCACGCGTGGCGGCTTCACGTCGTCCGGGACATCCCTGGTGGGACCCCGATCCGCCGCTCCGGCCCGGTCAGGGCACCCGGCCGAGGGCGAGGTAGCCACGCTCGGCGGCCTCCTGCAGCAGCCACTGGTCCCGGTACCAGCCCGGTGCAGCCACCAGGTCGGCGTGCCGGCCACGTTGGAGCACCCGGCCGTCGTCGAGCACCACGATCTCGTCGAACCCGTCGAGACCGCGCAGGCGGTGGCTGATCAGCAGCACGGAGTGCCCGGCGGGGGTGGCGGCCAGTACGGAGGCGAGCACGGCGTCCGCCGCCGCCGGGTCGAGCCCTTCGGTCGGCTCGTCGAGTACGAGCACCGGTGGGGCGGCGAGCAGCGCCCGGGCCAGGGCGAGGCGCTGCCGCTGGCCGCCGGAGAGCTGCCCGCCCTCCTCGCCGACCACGGTGTCCCAGCCGTCGGGCTGCTCGCGTACCCAGTCCCGCAGGCCGGCGGCGGCGGTGGCCGAGGCCAGGTCGTCCTCGCCCGCGCCGGGGCGCCCGAGCAGCAGGTTCTCCCGGACCGTGGCGTGGAAGACGTACGCCTCGGCGAGCAGGCCCCCGACCAGGCTCGGCAGCGT
>JAEYGD010000456.1 GCA_023402505.1 Actinomycetes bacterium | reverse complement strand
GCCTCTGGACGTGGCGTCGGTTGCGCCGCCCGCACCTGCCGGCCGCCGACCCGGCCGGCCGGGGAACGATCTACCCGCGGCCGGCGACACCCGCGGTCCCGCCGCGTCGCCGCCGGCCCTCGACCTGGCTGATCGTGCCGGTCGCCGCGGTGGTGCTGGCCGGCACGGTGGGTTCGGCGGCCTGGACGGCCACCCGGAAGGCCGCCGGTGTCGACACCGACTCCCGACCCACCAGTGGCGCCTGGGTCGGTGGCGGCGTCACCGGCGCCGTCGGCGAGCCGCTGCGCGAGGCGGCCTTCGAGTTCACCGTGTACCGCGTCGCGTGCGAGCCGGGCCGGGGGGCGCGGCAGTGCTCGGCGACCGTGGGGGTGCGCAACCTCATGCCGGAGCAGCAGAGCTGGCACGGCCGCCTGCAGCGCGCGTACCTGGCCGACGGCAACTTCGTCAGCACGGACGAGCAGGCCACCCGGCGCGCGAACCAGGGGCGCGACGTGTTCGCCCAGCCGATGGCGGGCGGCAGCCGGATGGTGCTTCCGCTGGTCTTCACGGTGCACGGGCAGCAGCCGCCGACGCAGCTCGAGCTGCGCAGCGGGGTGTTCTCCGCGGGCGTGCGGGTGGACGTGCCCTGACCGGTGGACGCGGGCGGCGGTCGTACCCTGGGGTGCGTGACCGCCGCCCTCGCCCCGCCCGTGCTCGACGCGGAGGTCTGGCGCGCCCGGCGCCGGGCGCACGAGCGGCGGGTGGACGCCTGGCTCGCCCCGCACCTGGCCCGCCGGCGGCGCGGGGAGAAGCATCCGGTGGAGGACTTCCTGTTCACCTACTACTCGCACCGGCCGGCCCAGCTGCGCCGCTGGCATCCGGGCGCGGGGGTGGTGCTGCGTGACGCGGATCCGGCCGAGTTCGGGCGGGACTACCGCGCCGACGCCGCCGGGGTCACCCTCGACACCGAGGGGGTACGCGCGCGGCGCGCCGAGTCGGTCGACTGGACCCGGCGGTTGCTGGCGGCCACGGCGGGGCGACCGGCGCAGTTCGGCTGCTTCGGCATGCACGAGTGGGCCATGGTCTACCGGCAGACCCAGGAGGAGGTCCGGCACAACGCGTGGCCGCTGCGCCTGAGTCCGGAGCGCACCGCGGCGGTGGTGGAGGAGCGCGGCGTGCGGTGCAGCCACTTCGACGCGTACCGGTTCTTCACCGCGCCCGCCCGGCCGTTGAACGTCCTCACCCCGACCCGGGAGAGCCAGCACGACCTGGAGCAGCCGGGCTGCCTGCACGCCAACATGGACCTCTACAAGTACGCGTACAAACTCTCGCCGCTGGTCCCGTCGGAGCTGGTGGCGGACTGCTTCGAGCTGGCGAGGGAGATCCGCGCCCTCGACATGCGGGCCTCGCCGTACGACCTCTCGGAGCTGGGCCACCCGCCGGTGCGGGTGGAGACCCCGGAGGGCCGGGCGGAGTACGCGACCGCGCAGCGCGGCTTCGCGGAGCGGGCCGCCCGGTTGCGCGCGCGGCTGCTCGACGCCCTGTCGTGACCCGGCCGGCCTCGTGTGGCCGGGTCAGTCGCCGTCGACGCGGCGGTCGCGCTTGCGCTGGGACTGCCGCTTCTTCTCCGCCAGCCGCCGTTCCTTGGCGGCGCGGGAGGGCCGGGTGGGGCGGCGGGGCTTGGGCGGCGGTGCGACCGCCTCGCGGAGCAGCGCGGCCATCCGTTCCCGGGCCGCCTCCCGGTTGGCGAGCTGCGCCCGGTGCTCACTGGCGGTCACGGTGAGCACCCCGTCGACGAGCCGGCCGGCGAGGCGGTCGAGGGCGCGTGCCCGTAGCCGGTCCGGGATCCCGGGGGACGCGCCCAGGTCGAAGCTCAGCTCCACCCGGGAGTCGGTCGTGTTGACGCCCTGCCCGCCGGGCCCCGACGACCGGGAGAACCGCTCCCGCAGTTCCGCGTCGGGGACCACCCACCGGTCGGTCACCCGCAACCCACCGTCCATGCGACGAGGCTAACGCCCGGCGCCGGTGGCGGGGCACGAGGCCGCGGTTTCGGGGCGGGGCTGCCCGCCGGCCGGCGGCGGTGGCCTACCCCGGCGTCGCGGGCCGCCGGGTGCGGCGGTCAGCGGGGGGTCGTGGCCGACGGGCTGGGCTCGGCGCGTTCCGGTTCGCCGTCGGAGCCAACGGCCGCGTACGCCACGGCGCCGACGAGCAGCAGGGCGATCACACCGACCTTGGTGGTGACCAGCCGGATGAGCAGCCACGCGGTGCGGCGCGCTCCGGGCACGCTCTTCTTGGCGGTCTGGTAGTCCTTCCACCCGCGCTGCGCCCGGGCGTACGACGACCCCACACCGACTCCGATGACCAGGCCCACCAGGAGGAGGACCACGACGAGAGGACGCTCCACCCCGCTGAGTATCCATACTCAGCGTAATATTTCCATGCCCCGATCGGGACTGGACCGAAACCCGACACTTCCCCCGTTCCTTGCGTAATCGGTCAGTCACTCTCGGTAGTTTCAGCCGCCCTTGCCGATGATCGTGTCCGCCGTCTGCTGAACCTGCTCGATGGGGATGGCGAAGCCGATGCCGATCGAGCCGTTCCCGTCGATGGTGGCGATCGCCGTGTTCACCCCGACCACCTCACCCCGGGCGTTCACCAGCGGCCCGCCGGAGTTGCCCGGGTTGATCGACGCGTCCGTCTGCACGGCCGTGTGCCGGTTGTCACCCAGGCGTACCTGCCGGTCCAGCGCGCTCACGATGCCGGCCGTGACGGTGCCGGCGAGGCCCAGGGGCGACCCGACCGCCAGCACCGGCTCGCCCACCCGCGTGGACCCCGGCTTCGCCAGCGGCAGCGCCGACAGGCCCGCCGACGGCGGCACCCGCAGTACGGCGAGGTCGCTGCCCGGCTCCCGGCCGACCACCTCCGCGGCGAACCGCCGCCCGTCCGGCAGTTCCACCGTCACCGAGCCGCCCCGCCCCTTCGCCAGGATGTGGTCGTTGGTGATGATGTGCTGCTGGTCGTCGACGGCGAAACCGGAGCCCGTCGCCGAGGCCCCACCGGCGCCGCCCACGAGCACCGACACCACCCCCGGCACGGTCCGCTCGGCGGCGGTCACCAACTCGGCCGGCACCGGCGCCGCCGAGGCCGCCGCGGGCCCGGGGGCGCCGTCCCGGCTCGCCACCAGGC
>JAEYGD010000435.1 GCA_023402505.1 Actinomycetes bacterium | reverse complement strand
GACCGGCACCGGCGCCGCCGGCTGCGGCCCGTGCTGGTCGTACCCGTCGTGCTGGTCGTGGGCGCGGCGGTGGCGCTGCCGGCGCTGCGGCAGGAGGACCGGACCCCACCCCGGTCGGCGCCCTCGGCCGGGCCGGTCGACGCCTCCCCGTCCGGCGCGGCGGACCCCCCGGTCACCCCGACGAACCGGCCGTCGCCCACCGGCACCCCGGCGGCGGCCCCCAGCCCGGCCGGGGACAGCCTGGTGGCGGCGGTCAACCGGCTGGACGGGGTGATCGGTGCCGGCCTCAGCGACGGCGGCATCCGCTCCGACGTCGGCGTGGACTTCCGCAACGAGCTGCGCAACCTGACCGACGCGGCGCGGACCGGCCAGGACGACCTCCCCGAGCGGGTGGCGCGGCTCCGCGACAAGGTGGCGGTCCGTCTGCGCGACGGCGCCATCACCCCGGCGTACGCGGCGAAGCTCGACGGCGCGGTCGCCGCCCTCGCGGCGATCCAGGCCTGACCCGGGACCGGCGCCTCAGCGGGCGGCGACCCGGGCCGGCTCGCGGGCCGCGACGGCCGGTCCGGCGACGAACCGCCGGAACACCGCCTCGTAGTCCTCCGTCAGCCGGTCGGTGGAGAAGTTCTCGGCCACGTGGGCGACGCAGGCCGCCGGGTCGAGTCCGCTGGCCGCCCGCAGCGCCCCGGGCAGCTCGTCCGCTGCCTCGCAGATCAAGCCGGTGCGGCCGGGCTCGACCAGCTCCGGCACCGAGCCACGGTGCAACGCGACGACCGGGGTGCCGGTCGCCATCGCCTCCAGCATCACCATCCCGAACGGTTCCTCCCACTGGATCGGCATGACCAGGCAGCGGGCGTCGAGGAGCAGCCGGTACGTGGCGGCCCGGTCGGCGTCGAGCACCACCGTCACGTCGTCGCCCAGCATCGGCCGGACCACCTCCTGGTAGTAGCGGTGCTCCGCGGGTTCGTTGCACTTGCCGGCGAGGACCAGGGGCAGCCCCGCGGCCCGGCAGGCGCGGATGGCGAGATCCGGTCCCTTGTCCGGGCTGAACCGGGCCAGCCAGAGCACCGGGCCCTGACCGGGAGTCCGCTTGTGCGGGATGCCGCCGACGTCGAGCGCGTTGTGCACGGTGCCGACCCACGGCAGCCGCGGGTTGAGCCGCCGCTGGGCGTGGGAGATCGCGACCAGTCCGACGCCGTGGTCGGTGTCGCTGAGCACCGTGCCGTACTCCCCCACCGGGTTGCCGTGCACGGTGGCCACCGTGGGCACCGCCCGTCGCCCGGCCACCAGCGGACCGATGGTGGTGTGGTCGTGGATCAGGTCGAAGTCGCCGGGGCCGACGAGGTGGTTGACCCGCGCGAGATGGGCCAGCTCGGGCAGGGCCTCGCCGAGCCGCTCGTACTGCAGCCGCGGGACGGTCGACACGAAGCGGGCGGCGGTACCGGTGTCCGCACCGGCACCGAACAGGGTCACCGCGTGGCCGCGGGCGATCAGGCCGTCCACCAGGCCGGCGACCACGTTCTCCAGCCCGCCGTAGCCGGGCGGCGGCACCGACAGCCACGGCGGGACCACCATCGCGATCCGCAGCGGCCCCTCGGCCGGGTGGTTCACCGCCACGCGTCCCCCCTCGGTCCCTGGTGACCGCCGCCACACTGCGCCCGGGGCGGCCGTCGTCGGCGGTTTCCCCGGCGACGGCACGACTAAACCGGACATGACGGGCATTCAGCCACCCACGAGCAGGTGGTCCCGGACGGCCCGGACGCCGTCCGCCGACCACGCCGTACGCTCGGCCTGGTCCCGTTCCCACCACGACCGGACCACCCCGCCGAGGACGACGGTGTCCCCGTCCACCTCGACCGTCACCCGTTCCGTGCCGATCCCGCGCAACAGGGCCCGCTGCACGTCCCGCCGGATCCGTTCGCCGTCCGGCCGGCCGCCGGGCCGCACCTCCACCAGGTTCGTCACACCGCGTACGCCGCGCAGCCGCCGCACCTCCGCCTCCGCGGTCCGCCGCTGCCAGCCGAACTCCACCTCCCCGCGCAACATCACCCAGCCGTTGGCGACCGTGACGTCGAGCCGCTCCGCCGGAACGAAACTGTCCCACTCCAGCGCCCGGCTCACCGCGATCGCGATCTCACCGTCGGTGTGGTCGGCGTCGCCGGGGAGGCGCACCTCCAGGTCGTCGGCGAGCGCCCGGACGCCCCGGACCCGCTGGGCGCAGCGGCGCGCCGCCCACCTGCGGGCGTACCCGTCCACCCAGCCGGTCAGCGTCACCACGCCGTCGTCGACGGTGACCCCGATCTCCTGTGGCTCGACCCGGGGATCCCAGGCGAGTTCCTCCAGCACGTCCCGCTGGATCTGCGCGTCGGTGCGGACGGCCGTGGTCATCGCTTCCCTCCGTACGCCTCACGGTTCCCGGAGTCCGACGGTGCCCGCCGCACGGGTGACGGCGGTTCACCCGGACCGGGTGAACCGCCGTCAGGAAAAACGCGACGGGTGGCGGAGCCAACCCCCTTGGCTCCACCACCCGCCGCAGGAGGGAGGAGGAAAGTCCGTACTTCTTAGGACGCTTCGGCGAGCGTCACGGTTGCCGTGGATTCCGCCCCGTTCCGCTTGTAGGTCACCTCGACCCGGTCCCCCACCTTGCCGGCCTGGACCGCGCCGACCAGATCGTCCGAGTCGTTGATCACCTTGTCGCCGAAGCGGGTGATGACGTCACCCCTCTGGAGACCGGCCTTCTCGGCGGCGCTGCCCGGGGTCACGGCGGCGACCAGCGCCCCGCCCCCCTCGGCGCGGTTGACGCTGACGCCGAGCGTCGGGTGGCTGACCTTCTCGCCCCGCTGGAGCTTCCCGGCGACGTCCTTGGCCTTGTTGCTGGGGATGGCGAACCCGACCCCGATGTTGCCGGTGCTGCCCTGGCCGCTGGTGGCGATGGCCGTGTTGATGCCGATCACCTCGCCCCGGGTGTTGACCAGCGCGCCGCCGGAGTTGCCGGGGTTGATCGGCGCGTCGGTCTGGAGCAGCCCGGCGATGGAGCTGGCCCCCTGGCCCGGCACCTGCTGGGAACTGCCCGCCTGGATGGTCCGGTCCCGGGCGCTGAGGATGCCGGCGGTCACCGAGCCCTGCAGGCCCAGCGGGCTGCCCAGGGCGAGCACCTGGTCACCGACCTGCATCGCGTCGCTGTCGCCGAACGTCGCCGGCTTCAGGTCGCTCACCCCGGAGGCCTTCACGACGGCCAGGTCGGTCTTCGGGTCGGTGCCCATGATCCGCGCCTGGGCCGTCTCGCCGTCCGCGAAGATCACCCGTACGGTGTCACCGCTCGCGGAGGCGATGACGTGGTTGTTGGTCAGCACGTAGCCGTCGGCGCTGAGGATCACACCCGAGCCCTCGCCGTTGTCGGTGGCGATCGACACGACGCTGGGCTGCACCGAGGCGGCGATGCGCGGCAGGTCCGCGCTGTTGATGACCGGCGCGGCGGAGTAGGTACGGGTGATGCCGGAGTCCCCGTCCAGGGCGAGCGCGAGGGCGCCACCGGCGACGCCGGAGCCGAACATCAGGGCCAGCACCGCGACACCCGCGCCGACGAACTTCGCGACCCGCCCGGGACGCGGGCCGGCCGGGCCACCCTGCGGTGCCGCCCAGGGCGGCAGGGGCTGCCCGCCCGGGTGGTGCGGCTGCCCCGGGTGGTGCGGCTGTCCCAGGTGGTGCGGCTGGCCCGGGTGGTGGCCCTGGCCGAGGTGCGGCTGACCAGGGTGGTGCGGCTGGCCGGGCCCGCCCGGCTGGCCCCCACTCCAGCCGGGCTGCTGCCCGCCGTACCAGGGCGCGGCCGGATAGCGGTGCTGCGGGTAGCCCGGCGCACCGTACGGGTGCCCGCCGGACGGCGCGGCGCCCGGGTGGGCCGGGGCCGGCGGTGTGCCCGGACCTTCGGCGGTGGCCGGCGCCGGGCGCTCCGGACCGCGGGACTCCTCCGGCGCGGCGGGCTCGGCGCCGCCGGCCGGAGCGGATCCGGTGGTGGTCGGGGAGTCGGACTGCGCGCGCTCGACGGAGGGCAGCTCGGCGGTGGGGTGCGACGGCTCGGCGTCGGTCGGGGCCGGCCGGCGCTGCGGGTCGGACTCGTACTCGGTCATGTGTCCACCTTCCCCCCTGCCACTTCGGTCCGCCTGTAACCAACCTGAGGGTTGGCTGAAAGTCACACCTCGTCGTCGTCCAGGCGCGGCGCCAGGGGCAGCCGGACCCGGAACGTCGCACCGCCGCCCGGTGTCTCCGCCACCTCGACCGTGCCGTGGTGGGCGGCCACCAGCGCGGCGACGATCGCCAGCCCCAGGCCCGTCCCGGTGTTGCCACCGGCCCGGCGGGTCCGCGCCGCGTCCGCCCGGTAGAAACGCTCGAAGACCCGCTCGGCCTGCTCCGGCGAGAGCCCCGGGCCGGTGTCGGCGACCTCCACCACGGCCAGGTTGCCGGGCTCGGAGCGCAGCCGCAGGGTCACCGACGACTCCGGCGGGGTGTGCGTCAGGGCGTTGGTCATCAGGTTGCCGATGACCTGCCGCAGCCGCGCGTCGTCCCCGTACACCACCAGGGGCCCGGAGCCCGGGACGATGTCCAGCTCGATCCGCCGGTCGGGTGCCACCGCCCGGGCCGCCTCGACCGCGTCGGTGGCGAGCACCGGAAGCTCCACCGGGGCCGGCGAGAGCGGACGCTCCCGGTCGAGCCGGGCGAGCAGCAGCAGATCCTCCACGAGCAACCCCATCCGCGCCGCCTCGTCCTCGATCCGGCGCAGCAGGTCGGCGGTCTGCTCGGGAGCCCCCGCGGCGCCCTGCCGGTACAGCTCGGCGAAGCCCCGGATCGTGGTCAGCGGCGTACGCAGCTCGTGGGAGGCGTCCGCCACGAACTGCCGCATCCGCTCCTCCGACCGCCGGGCGCGGGCCTCGGACGCGCGGGCGTGCGCAGCGGCGTCCCGGGCCGTGACCTCGGCGGCACGGGCGGCCGCCTCGGAGGCCGCGCGGGCGGTGAAGGCCGCCTCGATCTGGGTGAGCATCGCGTTGAGCGCCCGCGACAGCCGCCCCAGCTCGGACGTCGGGCACTCCTGGCCCGCCTCGGGGTCGGGCACCCGGCGGGTCAGGTCGCCACCGGCGATCGCCGCCGCGGTCTGCTCGATCTCCACGAGCGGCTTCAGGCTGGTCCGGACGATCGCCGCCCCGATCGAGGCGAGCAGGATCAGCACCGAGGAGCCGGCGAGCACGTCGATCCACACCAGCCGCTTGACCGCCAGGTCGACGTCGGTGAGATGCTGCCCGACGGCCGCCATCTGCCCGTTCGGGAGCTGCGTGTAGAGCATCCGCCAGCGGCTGTGGCCGTCCTGGGAGCGGACGGTGAAGGGCTGGCCGACAAGGTCCGCGAAGCCCTCCTCGGTCGACGGCCACCGCGGCAGGTCGTCGGCGTGCAGATCCGGGTTGAACCAGCCAGCCTTGGGCTGTCCGTCGACGACGGCGACCACGACGAAATCGCTGGGCAGGCCGAACTCGGCCTCACGCCCCGAGATCATCAAGTCCACCGTTCGACTGACCGCCTCCTCGGCGGTCCGCAGGTCACGGTCGACCTGCCCGATCAGGTAGCTGCGGAGGAAGAACGTCGTGGACACGCTGATCACCAGCAGCGCCCCGGCGACCAGGGCGAGGACCGACGCGACCAGTTTGACCCGGAGAGGTACCCCCCGCAGCGCCGCCTTCGCCTGGTTGACCGGGTTCACGCCGCCGGCTTGCGCAGCACGTATCCCACCCCGCGCAGGGTGTGGATCAACCGTGGTTGGGTGTTGTCGACCTTGCGCCGCAGGTACGAGATGTACGACTCGACGATGTTGTCGTCGCCCCGGAAGTCGTAGTTCCACACGTGGTCGAGGATCTGCGCCTTGGACAGCACCCGGTTGGCGTTCAGCATCAGGTAGCGCAGCAGCTTGAACTCGGTCGGCGACAGCTGCACCCGCTGCCCCGCCCGGTACACCTCGTGGGTCTCCTCGTCCAGCTCCAGGTCGGCGAAGGTGAGCCGGGACGGCGCCTGTTCCCCGGTGCTGGTGCGGCGCAGCACCGCCCGGATCCGGGCGGTCAGCTCCTCCAGGCTGAACGGCTTGGTGACGTAGTCGTCGCCGCCCAGGGTGAGCCCGCGGATCTTGTCGTCGGTGGCGTCCCGGGCGGTCAGGAAGACGACCGGCGTCCGGGTGCCGCCCTCGCGCATCATCCGGATGACCTCGAACCCGTCCAGGTCGGGCAGCATGACGTCCAGGACGACCAGATCGGGGCGGTGGTCCTTCGCGGCGTTCAGCGCGGCGCTGCCGCTGGTCGCGGTCGCGACGTCGAAGCCCGCGAAGCGCAGGCTCGCGGAGAGCAGTTCGAGGATGTTGGGATCGTCCTCGACGACGAGAAGTCGCGCCTCGGTCTGGGTAGCGGCCATGTGGCCCATCATCCGCGCCCACGCTGCATCGCGGCTGGGTGGTCCCTGAAAAGAGCCTGTGAGCACCTGACCACGGTCCGGGTCGACGAGGGGTTCCGGTGGCGGACGGGGCGGGACGGGCTGGCAGGCTGGCGGCGGGTCGACCGAGAGGGGGCAGGGATGATCATCGGCTCGCGGTACAACGGTCCGCCGGGCTCGGGCAACGGCGGGTGGAGTGCCGGGACGTTCGCCACCGCCGGCGCCGGCCCGGTCCCGCCCGGCGCGTCGCCCTCCCCGGAACCGGTGGAGGTGACGCTGCGCCGGCCGCCGCCCCTGGAGACGCCGTTGACCCTCGACGGCGGCGACGTCCGTGACCCGGACGGCCACCTGGTCGCGCAGGTGGCGACCGTCGCGGAGTTCCCGCCGGTGGCCGGCCCGGTCGACCTGGCCGCCGCCCGGGCGGCGTCGGCCGCGTACCCGGGGCTGGTGGACCACCCGTTCCCCGGCTGCTTCGTGTGCGGCCCGGACCGGGCCGACGGCCTGCGGATCTTTCCCGGTCCGCTGCCGGACGGGCGGACCGCCGCCCCGTTCCGGGTGCCCGACGGGGTGGACGCGGTCACCGTCTGGGCCGCGCTGGACTGCCCCGGCGGGTGGTCGGTGATCGCTCCCGGCCGGCCGTACGTGCTGGGCCGGATCGCGGCCGTCGTCGCGGCACTGCCCCAGCCCGGCGACGAGTGCGTGGTGACCGGCGTCATGGCCGGCGCGGAGGGCCGCAAGGCGCGGGTGCACACCGGGCTGTACGCGCCGGACGGGTCCCTCCTCGCCTGGGCCCGCGCGACCTGGATCGCGGTGTGACCGCCGCGAGCGGGCCCTCTTTCCGACGAATTCCGAGGGGGCGGGACCCCTCCCCGCCGTCGTCACGGATCGTTCCTCAGGAGGAGCCTGTCCTACGTGAGACGGAGGCGCGGCTACGAGCCTCGCCTGATTGACCCGGTCGCGCCGGGCGGCCACGCTGTGCAACGGCGTACCCCGACGCCACCACCTGATGGGAGAAGAATGACTGACGGGCAGCGAAGCCCCACCAGCGACGGCCAGATCGTGGTGTCCGGCCTGACGAAGGTCTACCGCAACGTCCGCGCGGTCGACGACCTGTCCTTCACGGTCGAGCCGGGCCGGGTCACCGGCTTCCTCGGCCCGAACGGCGCCGGCAAGACGACCACGCTGCGGATGCTGCTGAACCTGGTCACCCCGACGGGCGGCCAGGCGACCATCGGTGGGCGCCGGTACGCCGACCTGACCGACCCGCTGCGGCACGTGGGGGCCGTGCTGGAGGCGTCCAGCGCGCACAAGGGCCGCACCGGCGTCAACCACCTGCGGGTGATCTGCGCGGCGGCCGGCCTGCCGCGCGCCCGCGCCGATGAGGCGCTGGCCCTGGTCGGCCTGACCCCGGCCGCCAAGCGCAAGTTCAAGGGCTACTCCCTGGGCATGAAGCAGCGGCTCGGCATCGCCGCGGCGATGCTCGGCGACCCGCGGGTGCTGATCCTCGACGAGCCGGCGAACGGGCTCGACCCGGAAGGCATCCGGTGGATGCGCGGCTTCCTCAAGAACCTGGCCGCCGAGGGGCGTACGGTGCTGGTCTCCAGCCACCTGCTGTCGGAGATGCAGCTCCTCGCCGACGACGTGGTGATCATCGCCGCCGGCCGGCTGGTCCGGCAGGGCCCGGTGGACCAGGTCATCGGCTCGATGGCGCAGGGCACCCGGGTACGGGTGCGTACGCCGCAGGCCGACGTGCTCACCACCGCGCTGAAGGACGCCTCGGCGACGGTGGACGTCGACGAGCACGGCGCCCTGCTGGTCAGCGGCGTGGACGCGCCGGCGGTCGGCCGGGCGGCCCTGACCGCCGGGGTGGAACTGCACGAACTCACCACCGAACGGCCCGACCTGGAACGGGTCTTCCTGGAGCTGACGGCCGGAAAGGCGGACATCCGATGACCAACCTCGTCCGGGCCGAGCTGCTCAAGATCCGCACAACCAGCACCTGGTGGTGGTTGGCCCTCGGGGCGTTCCTGTCCATCGCCATCGCGTTCGCCTTCAACGCCTGGATCGCCACCGAGGTGTTCGACGGCCGGGGTGAGCAGTACGGGTTCTCCGGTGACCAGGCAACGGTGGCCTCGCAGGCCGCGAACATCTACACGTCGGGGCAGTTCCTCGGCCTGATGTTCGTGATGCTGATCGGCATCCTGATGGTCACCAACGAGTTCTTCCACCAGACCGCCACCACCACCTTCCTGGCGACGCCGCGCCGCACCAAGGTGATCGGCAGCAAGCTGGTGGCGGCGAGCATCCTGGGCTTCCTCTTCTGGCTGGCCACCACGGTCATCGACCTGGTCGCCGGTGGGCTCTTCCTGGCCACCGTCGACCAGGGCCTCCAGCTCGGCGAGTGGACCGTGCAGCGCGCCCTGCTGTTCAACCTGCTCGCGTACGCGATCTGGACCGTCCTCGGCGTCGGGATCGGCACCCTGATCACGAACCAGCTCGGCGCGGTCATCACCGCCGCCGTGCTGTACCTGATCGGCACGCAGGTGATCGGGCTGCTGTTCCTGCTGCTGTCGAACCTGCTGGACAGCCAGGCCGTGATCAAGTGGCAGGTCATCTGGCCGGCGGTGGCGTCCCAGGTCATGATCGCCGGCGAGGCCACCGAGTTCACCCCGGACTGGTGGGTGGGCGCGCTCGTGCTGATCGGGTACGCGCTCGTCACCGGGGCGGCCGGCGTGCTGCTGACCCGCAGGCGCGACATCTCCTGACGGACGCGACCTCTCCTGAGGGATCGGACGGGCGGGGCGGCACCGGTTCGGTGCCGCCC
>JAEYGD010000433.1 GCA_023402505.1 Actinomycetes bacterium | reverse complement strand
CCCTGGTGGTGCGCCGGTCCCGCGGTCGGCGCCGGCCACGCGGCCGGCGCCGCGCCTGATCGGCGGCGGTCAGGCGTCCGGCGCCGGGGCGGTGCTGTCCCGGACGACCAGTTCGGTCGCCAGCTCGACCCGGGGGGAGTCGATGCCCTCGCCCTGGGCCAGCCGCAGCGCCGTCCGCGCGGCGAGCCGGCCCATCTCGACGAGGGGCTGACGGACGGTGGTCAGCGGCGGCGACGCCCACCGCGCCTCGGGCAGGTCGTCGAAGCCCACCACGCTGACGTCGTCGGGCACCCGCAGCCCCTTGCGGCGGATGGCCTCGTAGACGCCGAAGGCCATCTGGTCGCTGGCCGCGAAGATCGCCGTGGGCGGTTCGTCGAGGTCGAGCAGGGCGCTGCCGCCGGCGAAACCGGAGGCGTGGTAGAAGTCGCCGGGCTGCACCAGGCGGTCGTCCACGGCCACGCCGGCGGCCTCCAGGGCGGCCCGGTGCCCGTCGAGGCGGGCCCGGCTGCACAGCATGTTGGTCGGGCCGGCGACGAAACCGATCCGCCGGTGCCCGAGGGAGAGCAGGTGCTCGGTCGCGGCGATGCCGCCGGCCCAGTTGGTCGCGCCGACCGTGGGCACGTCGGTGGCCGGCACGCCGGCCGGGTCGACCACCACCACCGGCACGTTGAGCCGGCGCAGCTGCGCGTGCAGCGGTGGGCTCAGGTGCGAGGTCACGAAGATGACGCCGTCGGTCGCCCGGGCCC
Source organism: Actinomycetes bacterium (assembly GCA_023402505.1). Classification (GTDB taxonomy): domain Bacteria; phylum Actinomycetota; class Actinomycetes; order Mycobacteriales; family Micromonosporaceae; genus Micromonospora. The sequence continues at coordinate 5,262 of JAEYGD010000433.1, read as the reverse complement.
GCAGGTTCTGCAGCCACTGCCGGGCGGAGGCCGGCTGCCGGTGGATCGCGGAGACGACGGTGCCGACCCCGGCGCCGTGGCCCACGTCCTCCACCCCCCGGATGATCTCCACGGCCCAGGGGCTGTCCAGATCGTTGAAGACCAGGTCCAGCAGGCCGGCCCGATGCACGGTGCGGTTGCCGGGCCGCCGGTAGCCGTGCTGGCGCAGCAGTTCCTCGACGCGCTCCCGGGTCTCGGGCGCGACGTCCGACCGTCCGTTGAGGACCCGGGACACGGTCGGTACGGAGACACCGGCCTCCCGGGCGATCGCGGTGATGGTCACTCGGCGTCCCTCGTCCGTGTCCACCCGAGCCTCCTCCACCGGTCGGGAGGACCGACCGGGCATCGACGCAGATCCGGAACGGCTCGCCCGCCCCGAGGATCATCTTGCCCCACCGGAGGGGGTTGACGACATGGCGGGCCGGTTCTAGCGTGCAAGCAAGTTACGGAAACGTTCCGGAAGTTTATCGGACGCCTTTCGCGTCGCCCAGCCCCTCGCCCTCACAATGAGATGCCTCGATGATGCGAATGCGCTCGCGCCTTGCCCGCGCCGTCGCGGTCGGTGCCGTCCTCGCCCTGATCGCGCCGCTGGCCGCGTGTGGCGGTGACGACGCCGGTGACGCCGCCGACCGGATCCGGATCCTGGTCTACGGCGACACCACCAACCGGGTCGAGGCGCGGATCGTCGAGACCTTCAACAAGACGTCGAAGGTCCAGGCGGTCCTGGAGACCATCGACGGCGCCGACTACCAGGTCAAGCTCCGGACGATCATCGGCACCGACCAGGCGCCGGACGTCTTCTTCAACTGGGGCGGCGGCAGCATCGCGCCGTTCGTCAAGGCCGACCTGCTCCTGCCGCTCGACGACATGATCGCCGAGGACCCGCGCCTGCGCGACAGCTTCCTGCCCTCGGTGTTCGACACCGCCGTGATCGACGGCAGGGCGTACGGCATCCCGATGCGCGGCACCCAGCCGGTGCTGTTGTTCTACAACAAGAAGGTCCTCGCCGGGGCCGGCCTCACGCCACCGAGGACCTGGGACGACCTGCTCCACGCGGTGCGCGTCCTCAAGGTCCGGAAGATCACCCCGATCGCCCTCGGCGGCGGCGACCAGTGGCCCACCCAGATGTGGTACCAGTACCTCTACGACCGGGTCGCCGGTCCGGAACTCTTCCGCGCCGCGCTCGGCGGCGACGACAGCGTCTGGGGCAGCCCGGCCAGCCGCCGCGCCCTCCGGCTGCTGCGGCAGCTCACCGACGCCGGAGCCTTCGGCGCCACCTTCGACTCGGTCCGGTTCACCGACGGCGGCTCCCCGACCCTGCTCGCCACCGGCCGGGCCGGCTTCGAGCTGATGGGCTCGTGGGCGTACTCCACCCACCAGGAGACCAACCCCGAGTTCGCCCGCGACGACCTCGGCTGGACCACGTTCCCGAGCGTCCCGGGCGGCCGAGGCGACCGGCGCAACGTGACCGGCAACACCAACAACTTCTACTCGGTGCTCAAGAAGACCCGGCACCCGGAGGCCGTCGCGGAGTTCCTCAAGCTGATGTACTCCGACGAGTTCGTCCAGGCCCAGCTGGCCATCGGCAACCTGCCCACCACCGTCAACACCGAGAAGTTCCTCGACAGCGCCGGCAACCCGCAGTACGCCCGGTACCAGTTCGACCTCGTGAAGCGGGCGCCGTCGTTCCAGCTCTCCTGGGACCAGGCGTACCCGCCGGGCGCCACCACCGCCATGCACCAGGCGGTCCGGCAGCACACCAACGGCCGGCTCGACGCGGACGGCTTCATCGAGGCCATGCGGTCGCTGCGGGCCGGCTGACCGATGGCCGCCACCCTCCCCACCAACGCCGTCTTCTCCGCCTGCCCGGTGGGGAGAAAGTGACCGCCACGTGACCCTCGACATCGAACCCGGCGCCGCCATCTGGGCCGACCCCGCCCTCGACCCCGACACCCGCGTCGAGGCGCTCGTCGCGGCCATGACCCTGCCCGAGAAGCTCGCCCAGCTGTACGGCGTGTGGGTCGGCGCCTCGGCCGACGGCGGGGAGGTCGCCCCCTACCAGCACGAGATGGAGGAGGCGGTCGACCTGGCCGGCCTGCTCGACGTCGGGCTCGGCCAGCTGACCCGCCCGTTCGGCACGGCGCCGGTCGACCCGGCGCTGGGCGCCCTGTCGCTGGCCCGTACGCAGCAACGGGTCGCCGCCGCCAACCGGTTCGGCATCCCCGCCGTCGCGCACGAGGAGTGCCTCGCCGGGTTCGCCGCGTGGGGCGCGACCGCGTACCCGGTGCCCCTGTCCTGGGGCGCCACCTTCGACCCCGACCTGATCCGCCGGATGGCCGCCACGATCGGCGCCGACCTGCGCCGGGTCGGCGTGCACCAGGGCCTGGCCCCGGTGCTCGACGTGGTACGCGACGCCCGCTGGGGGCGGGTGGAGGAGACCATCGGCGAGGACCCGTACCTGGTCGGCACCATCGGCACGGCGTACGCGCAGGGCCTGGAGGCCGCCGGCGTGGTGGCCACCCTCAAGCACTTCGTCGGCTACTCGGCCTCCCGGGGCGGCCGCAACCACGCCCCGGTCCCGATGGGCCCCCGGGAGCGCGCCGACGTGATGCTGCCGCCGTTCGAGATGGCGCTGCGGGACAGCGACGTCCGGTCGGTGATGGCCGCCTACACCGACACCGACGGGGTGCCGTCGACAGCCGACGAGGACCTGCTCACCGGGCTGCTGCGGGACACGTGGGGGTTCGCCGGCACGGTCGTCGCCGACTACTTCGGCATCGCCTTCCTGCGCATGACGCAGGGTGTGGCGGGTAGCTGGGACGAGGCCGCCGCCGCGGCCCTCGCCGCCGGCGTGGACGTGGAGCTGCCGACCGTCCGGACGTTCGGCGCGCCGCTGCGGGAGGCCCTGGCCGCCGGCCGGGTCCCGGAGGCCCTGGTCGACCGGGCGGTACGCCGGGTGCTGCGGCAGAAGGCCGAGCTGGGCCTGCTCGACCCGGACTGGAGCCCGGTCCCGCCCGCCCTGGCCGGGGCCGACCTCACCGACCCGGAGGCGGTCCGGGGGACCCTCGACCTCGACCCGCCGGCCAACCGGGCCCTCGCCCGCGAGGTCGCCGAGCGGGCCGTGGTGCTGCTCGCCAACGACGGCACCCTGCCGCTGCGGCGGCCGGCGCGGATCGCCCTGGTCGGGCCCCAGGCGCGGGAACGCACCGCCGTGCTCGGCTGCTACTCGTTCCCCGCCCACGTCGGGCCCCGCCACCCGGAGGTGCCGATCGGCATCGAGCTGCCCACCCTGGCGGAGGCGCTGCGCGGCGAGTTCCCGGACAGCGAGCTGGTCATTGTCACCGGCGTGCCGGTGGAGGCCGACGACGTCAGCGGCCTGCCGGACGCGGTCGCGGCGGCCCGGGACGCCGACGTGGTGATCGCCGCCCTCGGTGACCGGGCGGGCCTGTTCGGTCGCGGCACCAGCGGCGAGGGCTGCGACGCCGAGTCGGTGGCCCTGCCCGGCGCGCAGCAGCGGCTGCTCGACGCGCTGCTGGACACCGGCACGCCGGTGGTGGTGACCCTGCTGGCCGGCCGCCCGTACGCCCTGGGTCGGGCGGTGGACGAGGCCGCCGCGATCGTCCAGTCGTTCTTCCCGGGCGAGGAGGGCACCCCGGCGATCGCCGGCGTCCTCAGCGGCCGGGTCGACCCGACCGGCCGGCTCCCGGTGAGCGTCCCCCGCAGTCTCGGCGGGCAGCCGACCACCTACCTGAGCCCGCGCCTGGGCCAGGCGACCGACGTGTCCAGCGTGGACCCGACCCCGGCGTACGGCTTCGGTCACGGCCTCACGTACACCAGCTTCGCCTGGACCGACCTGGTGCCGGACGTGCCGGCGGCGGCGACCGACGGGGAGCTGCGCCTGCACTTCACCCTCGCCAACACCGGCGACCGCCGGGGCACCGAGGTGGTGCAGCTGTACGCCCACGACCCGGTCGCCTCCGTGGTGCAGCCGGTGCAGCGGCTGATCGGCTACCTGCGGGTGCCGCTCGACCCCGGTGCGGCCTGCCGGATCGACGTGACCGTGCCGGCCGACCTGTTCTCGTTCACCGGGCGCGACGGGCGCCGGGTCGTGGAGCCCGGCGCGCTGGAGCTGCGCCTCGCGGCGTCCAGCACCGACGCGCGGCTGGTGGCGGCGGTCGCCCTGCACGGTCCGGCCCGGTACGTCGACCACCGCCGGGCGCTGCACCCGCGGTTCGCGGTCGGCCCGGTGGCCGGCTGAGCCGCATGTTCACCGACCTGCCCGAGGAGCGGCTGCGCAGCCACCGCAGCGCCGTCGCCGACCCGGTCGACTTCGACCTGTTCTGGGCCGAGACCATCGGCGCGGCCCGCCTCGCCGAGTGGCCGGTCCGGGCCGAGCCGGTCGACACCGGGCTCACCACCGTGGACGTGTACGACGTCACCTTCGCCGGCTACGCCGGCCAGCCGGTGCGGGCCTGGCTGCGGGTGCCGGTGGAGGCGGACGGCCCGTTGCCGGCGATCGTGCAGTACGCGGGCTACGGCGGTGGCCGGGGACACCCGGTGGAGACGCTGCTGTGGGCGTCGGCCGGTTTCGCCCACCTGCAGATGGACACCCGGGGTCAGGGCGCGGGCTGGAGCCGGGGCGACACCCCGGACCCGGCCGCCGCCGGCCCGGAGGCGCCGGGTGTGGTCACCCGGGGGATCGGCAGCCCGCGCACCTACTACTACCGCCGGTTGATCACCGACGCGGTCCAGGCGGTGCACGCGGTGCGCGACCTGCCCTGGGTCGACCCGCACCGGGTGGCCGTGCTCGGGCACAGCCAGGGCGGTGCACTGGCGCTGGCCGCCGCCGCACTGGCCCCGGGGCTGCGGGCGGTGGTGGCCGGGGTGCCGTTCCTCTGCGACATCCCGCACGCCGTGGTCAGCACCGACGCGTACCCGTACCGGGAGATCCGCGACTACCTGGCGATCCACCGCGACGCCGAGGAGCGGGTGCTGGCCACCCTCGCGTACGTCGACGGGGTGAACTTCGCCCGGCGGTGCCGGCTGCCGGCCCGGTTCTCGGTCGCGCTCATGGACGAGATCGTGCCGCCGTCGACGGTGTACGCCGCCGTGAACGCGTGGTGCGGCCCGAGCGAACTGGACGTGTGGTGGTACAACGGCCACGAGGCCGGTGGGGTGGACGACGACGTGGCGGCGCTGCGGTTCCTCCGTACGCATCTCGGG
>JAEYGD010000385.1 GCA_023402505.1 Actinomycetes bacterium | reverse complement strand
GGTGGGGTGGGGTGCTGCTCGCGCAGGTAGGCGTGGAGTTGGGTGGTGGTGTGGGTGAGCCATCGCAGTGGGGCGGGTGGGCCGGGGTGGAAGGCGTCCCAGGCCTGCCGGAGGACGGACTCCAGGGTGGGCGGCTGCTGGGCCGCTTCGGGGGTGGTCATGCTGGTGCTCCTTGCTCCGGCCTCAGGGCTAGAGGGTGGGGTCGGGCTCGTCGTTGAGGGCGGTGGGTGGGATGCCGTGGCGCAGGGCGTGGTCGATGAGGCGGGCGAGCCGGTAGTCGGGGTCGGCTGCCAGGGCGCGGTCAAGAGCGACGGCGGCGAGGGCGCCGTGGCCCTGCCGCCAGGCGGTGAAGGCGAGCAGGCTGGCGGGGGCGGCGGCGAGGTGGGGGTCGGCGCGGCGGGTGAGGTCGGTCCACAGGGCGAGGTGCCACGCTGTGCTGGTGGCCTCTGATGCGAGGTCGCGGACGGCGACGTCGATCAACAGGACGGTCAGCCAGGCCGCCTCGTCGTCGGTGAGTACGTTGCCGGCCGCGTAGGTGGCGACCGCCTCGTTCACGGCCTGTTGTCCGGCGCGGATGACACCGGCCCGCCCGGCGGCGGTGAGGACGGTCAGCCGTCGTTGCTGTGCCCGGCGGGTGGCGGCGGTGATGGCGGCCGAGCTGGTGGGGGCGACGCTGGCGACGAGAGCTGCCCGGTCGGGCAGTGCGGTCTGTCCGGCCACGATGGCGTGCAGGGCGGTGGGGCTGTGGTGCGGGTCGAAGGGCGTCCCGTCGGGTGGGCAGCAGCGCGGGTCCTGGCACCGGTAGGAGTGGTAGCGGCCGTCGGTGACGCGTAGCGCGTCGAGGATGGTGATGCCGGCCGCTTCGACGTGTGGGGTGAGGGCGTCGATGACCGGGGTGACGGCGGTGGCGGGTCCGTAGCCGATGAGGATCGCGGTGGTGGCGTCGACGTTGCGCAGCAGGGCGAGGTGCTGCCTGGCGGCGACGTGCACCCAGTCGGTGACGGTGGCGGGTTCGGGGAGGTCGGCGCGGCCGGCAACGGTGACTCGTTTGCCGGTGAGGCCGACGGTGACGAGGCTGTCGGCGGGGTGAAAGCCGAGCAGGTAGGGCACGGCGGCGAGCAGGTCGCTGATCGACGTCAGCGGCAGCCGCGACGGGTGGGCGTCGTTCATGGGGCAACTCCTTGGTCGTGACGAGCTCCGCGGCCCTGGTGTTGCTACGGAAGCGGTTGGCTGATGAGGGCGCAGGCCCACGGGCGGGAATTCGCGGCCGGTGCCGGGGCCCTTGGCAGGTGGTTGGCGGGTAGGGGAGACGTGGTCCGGCACCGAGGCCGAGGCAGGTGCCGGTGGCGCGGCCTTGGTGGGCGGCGGCCGGCAGGTGGCGGCATGGAAGCCGCTGCTGGTAGTCGGTTGGAACCCGGGCACGGCCGTGCGGCCGTGCCTGGGCGGCGCGGGGTGGCCGGGCACGGCCTGGTTCGGCGGTGCAAGGAAGGGGGAGCCGCCGTCAGCACAGGCGCTCCACCTGTGGCGGCACCGGGTGACGGCGCGGCAGCCCGCTTGCGGGAGGCAGCCCCGGTGGTGGCGGGCTTGCCGGTGCTGGGTGTGTCAGGCCCGCTGGAGGGCGGTGATGGCCGCGTCGGCGATGGCGTCGATGGCCTGCACCGGGTCGGCGACCAGCAGGGTGGTGGTGTGGGTGAAGGTGTGCCCGGCCAGGTTGGCGGGGCGCAGCCACAGCACGGGGCAGCCGGTGTGGTGCAGGGTGGTGATCAGCCGTTGGGCGGCGTCGGTGTTGGGTAGTTGGCCGTCGGAGACGACGGCCACCATGCGCAGCGCCCCGCGGTGGCGCAGATTGAGGAGGGTGTCGGCGAGTTTCACCGCGTCGATGAACCCGCTGGTGCCGCCGGCGGCTGTCATCTCGAGGACGTGGGCCGGTCGGTGGCGGGGTGGCACCAGCAGAGTGGCGGTACTGCTGAAGGCGATGGTGGTGGTGATGGCGTCCCGGTGGCGGGCGGCGTGGGCGAGGATCCACCCGGCGGAGGACATCGCCGTCGCGTAGGGGCGCATGGAGCCGGAGGTGTCGACGAGCACGGCCAGGTGCAGGGTCGGCTTGGGCGGTGGCAGGGTGGTGCGCCGCTGCCACGGGGCGGCGGTGGGCGTGGCGCCGGCGTCGGCTTGGGCGCGGGCGGTGATGGCGTGGCGGGTGTGCAGCCGCCCCGGCGGCACCGGGCTGGGCCGGGTGTCGGGTTCGGGCGAGTGGGTGCGGGCGCGTCGTAGTCGGGCGGCGAGGGTGCGGGCGGCGGCGCGTTCCGGGTCGGTGGGGTCGCGTCGGGTCCACGTCGCCGGCGCAGAATGCCGGGCCGCCAGGTGGTGGGCGGTGTAGTCGGCGGGTGTCATGCCGGCGGTGTGGGCGAGGTAGTCGGTGAGCGCGGCGGCGAGCTGGCCGGGGAACATCCCGAGGTCCGGTGTCGGCACGGTGGGTTGCTGGTGGGGGTTGATGCCGAGGATGTGGCACCACCGCCACGCGAGCTCGATCATCTGCTCGGCGTCGCTGTCGTCGACGGTGTGGGCCTGCCGCCACACCTCCCGCAGCTGCCGCAGCCGCGCACGCCCGAGAACCGTGGTGACGGCGGCCCGGATCCCTCGGGTGTCCCTGGCGGTGAGGATCCGCGCGTCGACGCGGGCCAGCAGCAGGGCGGCGAGCTGGCCGGCGTGCCACGGGTCGTCCACGGGGGCGTCGCCGGGGTCGAGGAGGGTGGTGACGGTGTGCCGCAG
>JAEYGD010000330.1 GCA_023402505.1 Actinomycetes bacterium | reverse complement strand
AAGACCGAGCGGCGGCAGAACGACGGCTCCTACAGCGTCGAGTACAAGCTGCACGACGGCCTGCTCCGGCCCCGCCAGGTACAGACCGAGGGGCCGAACAACACCCGCCTGATCGCCGACACCTTCTACACGGCGACCGGCAAGCTGGACCGGACGTTCGCCACCTACAACGTGGCGGGCACCCCGACCGACGCGATCTACCCGGCCTACCCGGGCGAGGTCGAGGGGCAGACGAGCTACGTCTACGACGGCGCGGACCGGGTCAAGGCGGAGATCTTCTCGGTGGCCGGCAACGAGAAGTGGCGTACCACCACCACCTACGGGGGCGACCGGATCTCGGTCGACCCGCCGCAGGGTGGCACGCCGACGACCACGGTCACCAACGCCCTGGGGCAGACGACCCAGTTGCTCCAGTACAAGGGCGCCGATCCGTCGGGCCCGGCGGACACCACGTCGTACACGTACACGAAGGCCGGGTTGCTGGCCACCGTCACCGACCCGGCCGGCAACGTCTGGCAGCACAAGTACGACCAGCTCGGCCGGAAGATCGAGACCATCGACCCGGACGCCGGCACCTCGACGTTCGAGTACGACAACCTGGACCGGGTCACCAGCACCGTCAACGGGAACGGTGACCGGATCAGCACCACGTACGACGAGATCGGCCGCGAGACCGCTGTCTACAAGGGCACTGCGGCGACCGGCGAGATGCTGAGTAGCTGGACCTATGACCTGGAGATGCTGGGGCAGCTCTCGTCGACGAGCCGGTGGATCGACGGTGCGGAGTACGCCACCTACGTGACGGCCTACGACGAGTTCTACCGGCCACACGCCACGTACTACCAGGTGCCGGAGCACGCCGGCGCCGAACTCGCCGGGCTGTACCTGTTCGGCACGGAGTTCAACGCGGACGGCACGATCGCCGCGATCAGCATGCCCGAGGCCGGCGGTCTGCCCACCGAGGCGATCGCCTACACCTACGACAACCTGGAGCGGCTGACCGCGACCAACGGTGACGCCGCGTACCTGACCGACGTGGACTACTCGTCCACCGGTGAGGTGATCCAGACCGAGGCGCTGGTCGGCGGCAAGAAGGTCTGGTCGACGTACGGCTACGAGCAGGGCTCGAAGCGGCTGATCCACCAGCGCCTCGACCGTGAGGCCGCGCCGGTGATCGACATCGACGCGCACTACACGTACGACCCGTCGGGCAACATCCTGCGGATTGCCAACAATCCGTCCGGCACCCGCGACACGCAGTGCTTCACGTACGACTACCTGCGCCGGATGGAGCGGGCCTGGACGTCGGCGAGCAGCGCGACGGACCCGTGCGCCGGCGGGCCCTCGGTCACCGGGGTGGGCGGGGTGGCTCCCTACCACCACGCCTACACGTTCGACGTGACCGGCAACCGCAAGACCGAGACGCAGTACGCGACCAACGGCACTCCGCTCATCGAACGCGGCTACACCTACCCGGCCGCCGGGCAGGCACAGCCGCACACGCTGCGCCAGATGACGGAGAAGACTCCGCAGGGCGACCGGCTGTACTCGTACGAGTACGACGCGGCCGGCAACACCAAGAAGCGGACGAAGACCGGCGAGGACCAGACCTTGCTCTGGGACGCCGAGGGCAACCTCGAGTCGGTCACCGACGCCGCCGGCAAGAAGACCAGCTTCCTCTACGACGTCGACGGTTCGCGGATGCTCCGCAAGGAACCGAACACCACCACGCTCTACCTACCGGGCATGGAGATCCGGCTGAACCACCAGACCCGGGGCACCGACGCGACCCGCTACTACGCCCTGCCGGGCGGGGCCAGCATGATCCGCAAGGTGGACGGCGTCCGGTACGTCGCCAGTGACCACCACGGCACCGGCCAGGCCACCGTGGACGAGAGCGGAGCGATCACGCACCGGCGGATGACGCCGTTCGGTGAGAACCGAGGCACGCCACCGGGGCCGGGCCAGTGGCCGACGGAGAAGGGCTTCGTCAACGGGAACCTCGATTCCACGACGGGCCTGGTGAACATCGGCGCACGCGAGTACGACACGATCACCGGCCGGTTCATCTCGATCGACCCGATCATCGACATCGACGACCCGCAGCAGATGAACGGGTACGCGTACGCCAACAACAACCCGATCTCGTTCTCCGACCCGGACGGGCTGAAGGCATGCTCGGACGACGCGTGCGGGCCGGGTGCCGACTACGTCGACATGTACGGCAACTACCACAAGGTCAAGGGCCACAACGACGGCTGCGGTGGTTGCTCGGGCGCGTACGACCCAGACGAGCCGACGATCAACGTCCACAACAACCCGCGGGCGTCCCCCGCGGAGCGTGCCGCGGCGGCGCGGGCGGCGGCGGAGAAGGAGCGGCAGCGCCGGATCGCCGCGGCCAAGGCGAAGATGCTCAACGCCGCCAAGGCCCTGGCGAAGATCCTCATGGACGAGCTGGGCATCACCGACGCCCTGGACTGTTTCCTCAAGGGCGACATGGGCGGCTGTCTGGCAACGGCGGCCAACGTCGCGGGCGCGGCCATCGGCGGGGCACTCGGCAAACTGGCGGTCAGATACGGCGCACCCTGGAAGTGGAAAAAGCTCGCCAACCTGACCAGCCGCGTGAAGAACCTGCTCGGCGACCTCATCGGCGGCGTCAAGGACTTCATCAGGGCTGGGGACAAGTGCGAGTTGCACAGCTTCGCGGCGGGAACGCTCGTGCTGATGGCCGACGGCTCCAAGCAGCCGATCGAAAAGCTCAAGACCGGCGACAAGGTGATGGCTAAGGATCCTGCTACCGACGAAGCCGCCCCGCAGGAGGTAGTGGCCACCCACATCAACCTCGATGTGGATCTGACCGATCTCACGCTCGCGACGGAGAACGGCCACGTGCTCGTCGAGACAACTGCGCATCACCCGTTCTGGAGCAAGGACCGGTCCACGTGGGTCGACGCGTCGGGGCTTCGTGTCGGCGAACAACTGCTGACTTCGGATGGCTCTGCGGTGACGGTCTCGGCTGTCAGCTCCTACATTGGGCAGCAAACGATGTACGACCTGACTGTCGAGAGTGTTCACACTTACTACGTTGCTGTGGGATCGGACGACCCAGCTGTCCTGGTCCATAACTGCAACATCACGCTCTATCACTACACCACAAAGGAAAACTTCAACGCGATTCGCGCGGGCGGGAAGGAACTGACGTTCAAGGCGGGCGACGCAAAGAATGGGAAGGGCTCCTACTTCACACCGCAGAGCCCGGCGGCCGTCGCTGCCCGGGGGCCCAATGGCTTCAAGAAGCTGGGCCTGACCAGAGCCAAGTCGGAATACGTGTTCGAGGTCACCGTGCCAAAATCCAGCATGCGGCAGTTGAGAGGCGGCCGCGGCGATTACGTGTACTACTCCCCTCAGGATCTCGTAGTGCCTAGAAGTGCCGTTCGATTCGCAGGCAAGACTTCAGATTGGTCGGATTGATGAGGCGGCTACTCGAGATCAGCTGCCAATTGAGGCCCAAGAGCTCTCACATCTGGCGAAGGTTCTGATCAACTGTTATCGCGTGGCATCGCCGGGGCGTTGCAATCCGCCCCGGCGATGCGCGCTGCCACCCGGGTCGACTGGCACCTGCACAGAAGTGGCAGCAGAATGAGTCCAGAGCCCATGAGTTGCAGATGCGAGACTTGGCCCTGCTTCGCCGGCCGGTGGTGCTCGTATCCGTGAGGGTGACAGGAGAATCCGTGGAGATTACCGGTGTGGACACGCTAATCGTCGTGTCGCTTGACGCGCGGCCAGCCGTGGCCGCGTTCCTTCGTGAGATGCGCCAGCGGTGGCCGGACGCGGTGCTCGGGTTCGACGACGGTGCGGGCGACACGATCGCCGACCCGGAGGACGTTGCCGCCTTCCCGGCCCGTGGCGAGGTGACCATCGCCCGTGACGCCGCGATGGACGAGCACTGGGCCGAGCACGGGTACGCCCCGACGCCCGACGGTGCGGGACCGGTGGCGCTTTTCTACGAGCTCCGCCGGAACCTCATCGTGCGGGTCGACGTCGCGGGTCAGGGCGGGCTCGACGATGGCCCCCTGTCCGGGTGGACCGATGTGGAACTCGTCCTGCCGGAGGCGACCACCTTGACCCTGGTCACCCACGCGGCGCCGGACAGCGACGGCTTCTGCGCCGCCGTCCTGACCCACCTGCAGGAGGCGCTGGGCTACCGGAAAGCGGGGGCGTGACCGGCGTGGTCACACCCCCGCGTCAACCGGTCAGGCCCGGGTGCAGGCCGTGCCGTTCAGGGTGAAGCTGGTCGGGCTGGAGTACGACCCGCTCAGCGTCCCCTGGTAGCCGAAGCTGGCGGTGCCGCCCGGCGGGATCGTGCCGTTCCAGCTGATGTTCCGCGCGGTCACCGACGACCCGCTCTGGTTCACCGTGGCGTTCCACGAGTTGGTGATGGTCTGCCCGGCGGGCAGCGTGTACGCCAGCGTCCAGCCGTTGATCGTGCTCGACCCCCGGTTGGTGATGCGGACGTCGGCGGTGAAGCCGTTGCCCCACGAGTTCGGCGTGTACGTCACCGCGCACCCGCTGCCACCCGGCGGCGGCGTGGACGGCGGGGGAGTCGACGGCGGCGGGGTCGACGGCGGGGGCGTGGTCGGGTTGCCGCCGCCGTTGACCGAGGCGGAGAAGTTGGTGACGGCCAGGCCGACACCGCCCTGCCACGGCTCGAAGCCGGCCTGGATGCTGGTCAGGTACCACGAGTTGGTGATCGCCCCGCGGTTGCGGACGTCGTTGATGAAGTCCAGCACGCTGAAGCTGAGGCTGGAGATCGCCGACGACGCGACGTACGAGATGACGTTGTTGGAGCCGTTGCTGCCGCGCCACACCTCCCAGGTCCGGCCGGCGAGGTTCGCCGAGCCGACCGCGGAGCCGATGGGCTGGATCGGGCCCTGCCGGTTGAGCCAGATCATGATCTCCATCTGGTTCACCCCGTCGCGCTTCGGTGTCGGGTCGAGCCAGATGTCGTACGAGGCGTTGTAGGTCGCCCCGCTGACGTACCGGTAGGTGATGCTGCTGTTGGCGCTGCTGATCTGGCTCACCTGGATCGGCAGGTTGGTGCCGGGGGAGCAGTTCGTGTAGTGGCAACCGAGGAAGATCGACGGGTACGCGGTGGGCGCACCGTTGGTCGGGCTGCTGCCGTCCTGCCTGGTGATCTCGAAGCCGGTGTCGGTCACGTTGATGCACTGCTGGGCGGTGGTGCCCCAGCGGTTGTTCTGCACGACGTACCGGCCCTGGATGGTGGTCGAGCCGTACTGCTCGCAGATCTGGGTGTCGGCGGAGGCGGTGCCGCCGAAGGCCACGGCGACGATCGACCCGGCGGCCAGCAGGGTCGCGGCCGCGAGGGCCCGGAGTGGACGTCTCATGCTGCTCCTTCACACGCCGGCGTCGGGACGGCGCCGGACGGTAGGTGGGGGGTCGGGGCAGGTACGGGAGCGCTCCCACGCTTAGTCGACACATTTGCATTTCTGAAACCCGCGCGCAACAAGACGACGGTATTGAGGTAGTAAGTGAGGTTCGTCACGTCAGCGACGCGCGGCCCGCAGGTGATCGTCCGGGCAACCGTGCGCGACCGCGAAGGGGTGCCCGCGGGCGACCGATCGACTCTGGTGTGCGCCGATTGCGCCGAGTAGTGTCTTGCCTCCAACGCGTGCCGAACCCCTCCGGAGGCGTACACCACCATGGGTGGCTCTCCCCTGCGCATCCTCGTCGTGGGTGCGGGCATCGCCGGTCTCGCCGTCGCCCGGGCGCTGCGGATGGCGGGCTTCCGGCCCGACGTCACCGACCGGCTCCCCCCGGGTGAACTTCCGGACACCGGCCTCTACCTGCCGGGCAACGCAGCCCGGGCCCTGCGCCGGCTCGACCTGGACGGGCCGGTCCGCCCCCTCGGTCAGGTGATCCACCGGCAGTACTTCCTCGACTCCGCGGGCGGCCCGCTCTGCGAGGTCGACCTGGACGCGCTCTGGACCGGCGTCGGCGAGTGCCGGGCGCTGCTCCGCGCCGAACTGCACCGCGTCCTGCTCACCGGCGCAGGGGGAGCCGTCCGGCACGGCGCCGAACTCCGCTCCATCGACCTGTTGCCGGACAGCGTCGGTGTCACGTTCGTCGACGGCACCGCCACGGAGTACGACCTGGTGGTCGGCGCCGACGGCCCGCGCTCGTCGGTCCGCGCCCTCGCCGCCCTCGGCGGGCCGCCCCGCTCCACCGGCCAGGTCGTCTACCGGGCGCTGGTGCGGGACGGCCCACCCGTCACCGAGTGGACGGCGCTGCTCGGGCACCGGGCGGGATTCCTCGTCGTCCCGATCGGCGCCGGCCGGCTGCACTGCTATGCCGACGAGACCGGCGACGTGCCGCCGGACGACCCGGTGGCCCGGCTCCGGGAGCTGTTCGGCGACTACGGCGGGCCGGTGCCCGGTGTGCTGGACTGCCTGGAGCGGGTTCACGTCGGCGTGACCGACGAGGTCGAGCTAGGCCGCTGGCACCGGGGGCGGGTGCTGCTGGTCGGCGACGCCGCGCACGCCACCGCACCTACCCTCTCGCAGGGCGCGGCGATGGCGCTGGAGGACGCCGTCGTGCTGGCCGAGTCGCTCACGGCGGCCGGCAGCGTCGACGCAGCCCTGACCGCGTACGAGAGTCGTCGCCGGCCGCGTACCCGATGGGTGCGGGACCGGACCCGCGACCGCAACCGGACCCGCGACGTGCCGCCGGCGCTGCGCGACCCGCTCCTGCGCGGGCGCGGCGGCCGCATCTTCGGTGAGCACTACCGTCTGCTTCTCAGGCCGCTGTGACGCCGGTCGGGGTGGCCTCCCGGGGCGGTGGAGCGGGCCGGGCGAGGTGGGTGCGGCAGGTTACCCGACCACCCCGATCGGCGCGGCCACCTGCCGGGGACTATCCTCCTTGCGGATGACGGCCCGCAGAAACAACGCGTGCCGAGCGGGACAACCCAGAACCGGAGGCCACTCGTGACCACCGTCGCACCCAAGCCGGTCGTGACCCGGCCCTGGCCGGTCCGAGAGCCGGTCAAGGGGTCGGCCATCGCGCGGCTGCTGCGTACCACGGACGCGAAGCAGATCGGGATCATGTACATGGTCACGGCGTTCGTGTTCTTCATGATCGGTGGCCTGATGGCCCTGCTCATGCGGGCCGAGCTGGCCCGGCCCGGGCTGCAGTTCCTGTCGCCCGAGCAGTACAACCAGCTCTTCACCATGCACGGCACGGTGATGCTGCTGTTCTTCGCGACGCCGATCGTGTTCGCCTTCGCCAACTACGTCGTGCCGATCCAGATCGGCGCTCCGGACGTCGCGTTCCCCCGGCTGAACAGCTTCGCCTACTGGCTGTTCCTGTTCGGCGGCACGATGACCCTCCTCGGCTTCCTGACCCCGGGCGGCGCCGCGGACTTCGGCTGGACCGCCTACGCCCCGCTGAGCAACGCCGAGCACTCCCCGGGTGTCGGCGCCAACATGTGGGTCATCGGTCTGGTGATCTCCGGTCTGGGCACGATCCTCGGCGCGGTCAACATGATCACCACGATCCTGACCCTGCGCGCGCCCGGCATGACGATGTTCCGGATGCCGATCTTCACCTGGAACATCCTGGTCACCAGCCTCCTGGTGATCCTGGTCTTCCCGCTGCTGGCCGCCGCGCTGCTGGCGCTCGCCGCCGACCGGCTCATGGGCGCCCACGTGTACGACCCGGCGACCGGCGGGCCGATGCTCTACCAGCACCTGTTCTGGTTCTTCGGCCACCCCGAGGTCTACATCATCGCGCTGCCGTTCTTCGGCATCATCAGCGAGATCATCCCGGTCTTCTCCCGTAAGCCGATCTTCGGCTACAAGGGCCTGGTCGCCGCCACCATCGCCATCGCCGGCCTGTCGATGAGCGTCTGGGCGCACCACATGTTCGCCACCGGCCAGGTGCTGCTGCCGTTCTTCAGCTTCCTGAGCTACCTGATCGCGGTGCCGACCGGCATGAAGTTCTTCAACTGGATCGGCACCATGTGGCGGGGCCAGATCAGCTTCGAGTCGCCGATGCTGTTCTCCCTCGGCTTCCTGGTGACGTTCCTCTTCGGTGGTCTCACCGGCGTGCTGCTGGCCAGCCCGCCGCTGGACTTCCACCTGCACGACAACTACTTCGTGGTGGCCCACTTCCACTACGTGCTGTTCGGCACGATCGTGTTCGCCGTCTTCGCCGGCATCTACTTCTGGTTCCCGAAGATGTTCGGCCGGATGCTCGACGAGCGGCTCGGCAAGATCCACTTCTGGCTGACCATGATCGGCTTCCACACCACGTTCCTGGTGCAGCACTGGCTGG
>JAEYGD010000296.1 GCA_023402505.1 Actinomycetes bacterium | reverse complement strand
GTCCGGCCCGCGCCGACGCCTCCGCCGGTGCACGGGGTCACCGGCCGGTACCGGGTGGTCGACACGTTCGACGGTGGCTTCATCGGCGAGGTGCTGATCCGCAACGCGACGGCGGGCCGGCGCGGGTGGACGGTCCGGCTCACCTACCCGGGCGGGCGGTTCGTGACGGCCTGGGTGGAGGGCGTGGAGCAGGGGAGGGCCACGCCGTTCGACGGCGGGTTCACCTACCGCAGCGGCGTCGACGTGGCCCCGGGTGGCACCGCCAGCCTGCGGTTCCACCTGGAGCGGACGGACCCCCGCCCGACCTCCTGCACCGTCGACGGGCTGCCCTGCGTCATCGCCTGACGTCCATGCCGGAGGGCCGGACCGGGCGGGTGCCGGAGCGCCGGGCGGGAAAGGCCGACTGAAAGCGGACTGCTTTGTTGCGACTCGGTTTGCAAGGTATTGCAGAATGTTTCGGCAAGGGCTAGCGTGCGGGCGAATCAGCGACCAGAGGAAGGCCGTCGATGAAACCCCCGCCGATACCGCGCAAGGCTCTGCTCGCCCTCGTCTCCCTCCTCACCCTCACCCTCGTCGGCACCCCGGTGGCCGTGCGCCAACTCGGGGGCGACGCCCGCGACCGCGCGACGGCCGCCGCCGGAACCGACGCGCTCGCCGTGACCGGCGCGAAGCAGTGGCGGACCGAGCCCTCCGCCGCGGACCTGCTCGCCGCCGGCGAGAGCCGCGCCCGGGCCGAGCAGTTCTACTTCGTCCTGCCGGACCGCTTCGCCAACGGCGACCCGCGCAACGACCGGGGCGGACGCACCGGCGACCGGCTGAAGACCGGGCTCGACCCGGCGGACAAGGGCTTCTACCACGGCGGCGACCTCAAGGGCGTCATGGACCGGCTGGACTACATCCAGGGCCTGGGCACGACGGCCATCTGGCTCGCGCCGGTGTTCAAGAACCGGCCGGTGCAGGGAACGGGCGACGACGCCTCCGCCGGCTACCACGGCTACTGGATCACCGACTTCACCCAGGTCGATCCCCACTTCGGCACCAACGACGACCTGAAGAAGCTGGTCCGCCTCGCGCACCAGCGCGGCCTGAAGGTCTACCTGGACATCATCGTCAACCACACCGCCGACGTCATCACGTACGCCGAGGGCCGGTCCACCTACGTGGACAAGAAGACCGCGCCGTACCGGGACGCGCAGGGCCGCCCCTTCGAGGACCGGCACTACGCCGACGGCACCCGGGACTTCCCGGCGGTCAACCCGAAGTCCTTCCCGTACACGCCGACGTTCGCCACCCCGGCGGACGCCCGGGCCAAGGTCCCGGCGTGGCTCAACGACCCGACGATGTACCACAACCGCGGCGACTCCACGTTCGTCGGCGAGAACTCCGAGTACGGTGACTTCGTCGGCCTGGACGACCTGTGGACCGAGCGCCCCGAAGTGGTCCGGGGCATGACCGAGATCTACTCCGACTGGGTACGCGAGACTGGCGTGGACGGCTACCGCATCGACACCGTCAAGCACTCCAACCTGGAGTTCTGGCCCCAGTTCAGCCAGGGCGTCGAGCGGGCCGCCGACCGGGCCGGCAAGAAGGACTTCTTCATGTTCGGCGAGGTCTACAGCGCCGACCCGGAGGTCACCTCGACGTACGTGCGCCGGGGTGGCCTCCCCGCCACGCTCGACTTCCCCTTCCAGGACGCGGCGCGCACCTTCGTGGCGGGCACCGGCTCCGCCCGGGCCCTCGCCGACGTGTACGCCCGCGACGACCTCTACCACGCGCGGGACACCGACGCGAACCGGCTCACCACCTTCCTCGGCAACCACGACATGGGCCGCATCGGGTCGTTCATCGCCAACGGACCGACCGACGCCGCCACCCACCTGCGCCGCGCCCAACTCGCCCACGAGCTGATGTTCCTCACCCGCGGCCAGCCGGTCGTCTACTCCGGCGACGAGCAGGGCTTCACCGGGGCCGGCGGGGACAAGGACGCCCGGCAGGACATGTTCGCCTCGAAGACGCCCGACTACCTCGACGACGACCTGCTCGGCACCGACCGCACGCACGCCGTCGACCAGTTCGACCCGCGGCACCCGCTCTACCGCACCATCGCCGGGCTGGCCCAGCTGCGCCAGGCACACCCCGCGCTGCGCGACGGCGTGCAGGTCACCCGGCACGCGGCCGACGGCCCCGGTGTCTTCGCCGCCTCCCGGGTGGACCCGAAGCAGCGCACCGAGTACCTCGTCGCCGTCAACAACGCCACCACCCCGCAGACCGTCACCGTGGACACCTGGTCGGCCGGCGCCACCTTCGGCGGCGTCCACGGTGCCTCCGACGCGCCGGTTGCCGGCGCGGACGGCCGGCTCACGCTGACCGTGCCGGCCCTGACGGCCGTCGCGTACCGGGCCGGCACGCCGATCGCGTTGCCCTCGGCGAAACCCACCGTGACGATCACCGCTCCGGAGGCCGGCGCCCCGGTGCCCACCCGCGTGGCCGTCACCGCCCAGGTGACCGGGGACCCGCTGGCCACCGTCACGGTGGCGGCCCGGGTCGCGGGCGGCCGGTGGACGCTGCTCGGGTCGGCCGACCGCGCGCCGTACACCGTGCACCACGACCTGGCCGGACTCGCCGGCGGCACGGAGATCGAGTACCGGGCGGTGGTGCGCGACGGCCGGGGGCGGACCGCCACGGCGCGTACCGCCGCCGTCGTCGGCACCCCCGAACAGGGCCAGTCCCGCGACTGGCTGGTCGTGCACTACCAGCGCCCGGCCGGCGGCTACGACGACTGGGGCCTGTACGCCTGGGGCGACATCGACCCGGCGTACGCGACCGAGTGGCCGACCGGCCGGCCGTTCGCCGGCACCGACTCCTACGGCCGGTTCGCCTGGGTCAAGCTCAAGCCCGGCGCGAAGTCGGTGGGCTTCCTGGTCGTCGACAAGTCCGGCACCAAGGACGTCGACCAGGACCGCACGGTCGACGTGACCCGGACCGGTGAGGTCTGGCTCAAGGCCGGCGACCCGGCGATCCACCCGAGCCGGCAGGCGGCCACCGGCGAACCGGACCCGCCGGTCGAGGAGGGGACGGCGATCCTGCACTACCGGCGGGCCGACGGCAACTACGACGGCTGGGGCCTGCACCTGTGGGACGGCGCGGCCAGCCCGACCGACTGGGCGAACCCGCTGCCGCCGACCAGCGTCGACTCCTTCGGCGCGGTGTTCCGGGTGCCGCTCGCGGCCGGGGCCACCGGGCTGAGCTACATCGTCCACCGGGGGGACGAGAAGGACCTGCCCGAGGACCAGCGGCTGGACTTCACCGACGCCGGCCGCGAGGTGTGGCTGCTCGCCGGGACCCGCGGCCGGCTGGCGCCGGCGGCCACCACCGGCACCGCCACGGACCTCGACCTCACCCGGCAGAAGGCGCACTGGATCGACCGCTCCACCGTCGCGTGGGCGACCGGACCGACCGACGGGAAGACGTACGCCCTGGTCGCCGCACCGGCCGGCGGCGTGACGATCGCCGACGGGGAACTCGCCGGGACGTACACGACGATCCCGCTGCGGGCCCAGCGCAACGGCCTCACCGAGGCGCAACGCGACCGGTTCCCGCACCTGTGGGCCCACCAGGCCTTCGGCCTGGACCGGGCGCACCTGGCCGCCGTGCCGGCCGCGCTGCGCGGGCAGCTCGTGGTGACCGAACGGGACGCCGAGGGCACGCTGCTCGCGGCCACCGGCGTGCAGATCCCGGGCGTCCTGGACGACGTCTACTCCGGGGCGACCCGGGCGCGGCTCGGCCCGACCTTCGCCGGCGGCGTGCCGACGCTGGCGGTGTGGGCGCCGACCGCCCGGACCGTGTCGGTGCAGCTGTACGACTCACCGACCGCCCGACCGGAGACGGTCGCCATGCGGCGCGACGACCGTACCGGCGTGTGGTCGGTGCGCGGCTCCCGATCGTGGACCGGCCGGTACTACCGCTACCAGGTGCAGGCCTGGCAGCCAGCGGCGCAGAAGATGGTCACCGCGTCGGTGACCGACCCCTACTCGGTGGCGCTCGCACCGGACTCCACCCACAGCCAGATCGTCGACCTGGCCGACCCGCGGCTCGCCCCGGAAGGCTGGGACGACCTGCGCAAGCCGGCCGCCGTGCCGTCGACGAGGGTGCAGATCTCTGAGCTGTCGGTGCGTGACTTCTCCATCGCCGACACCACCGTGCCCGCGCAGCGGCGCGGCACCTTCCTCGCCTTCACCGACCCGGGCACCGCCGGGATGCAACACCTCACCGCCCTCGCCGACGCCGGGATCACCCACCTGCACCTGCTGCCGGCGTTCGACTTCGCCACGATCCCCGAGCGCCGCGCCGACCAGAAGCAGCCCGCCTGCGACCTGGCCGGACTCCCGCCGGACTCGGACCAGCAGCAGCGCTGCGTCGCCGCGGTCGCCGACACCGACGGCTACAACTGGGGGTACGACCCGCTGCACTACACGGTGCCGGAGGGCGGCTACGCCGTCGACCCGGCCGGCGCGGAGCGGACCACCGAGTTCCGGCGGATGGTCGCCGGGGTGAACCGCGCCGGGCTGCGGGTGGTGATGGACGTCGTCTACAACCACACCTCCGCCGCGGGCACCGACCCCAAGTCGGTGCTGGACCAGATCGTGCCCGGCTACTACCACCGGCTCCTGGAGGACGGCACGGTCGCCAACTCGACCTGCTGCGCCAACACCGCGCCGGAGCACGCCATGATGGGCAAGCTCGTCGTGGACTCCGTGGTCACCTGGGCGAAGGCGTACAAGGTGGACGGTTTCCGGTTCGACCTGATGGGCCACCACCCGAAGGCGAACATGCTGGCCGTACGGGCCGCCCTGGACGAGCTGACCGTCGCGCGCGACGGGGTGGACGGCCGCAAGATCCTGCTCTACGGCGAGGGCTGGAACTTCGGTGAGGTCGCGAACGACGCCCGGTTCGTGCAGGCCACCCAGGCCAACATGGCCGGCACCGGCATCGGCACCTTCAACGACCGGCTCCGGGACGCGGTGCGCGGCGGCGGGCCGTTCGACGCCAACCCGCGCCAGCAGGGATTCGCCTCCGGACTGTTCACCGACCCGAACGGCGACCCGGTCAACGGCTCCACCGCCGACCAGCGGGCCCGGCTGCTGCACCAGCACGACCTGATCAAGGTGGGACTCACCGGCAACCTGCGCTCCTACCGGTTCACCGCCTCCTCGGGCGAGCGGGTCACCGGCGCCGAGGTGGACTACAACGGCTCACCGGCCGGCTACACGGCGGCGCCGGGCGAGGCGGTCACGTACGTCGACGCGCACGACAACGAGATCCTGTACGACGCGCTGGCGTACAAGCTGCCGCAGGCCACGGCCGCGGTGGACCGGGCGCGGATGCAGGTCCTGGCGCTCGGCACCGTGGTGCTGGGGCAGGGGACCGGTTTCGTCACCACCGGCACCGAGCGGCTGCGGTCCAAGTCGCTGGACCGCAACTCGTACAACTCGGGGGACTGGTTCAACCAGATCCGCTGGGACTGCACGCAGGGCAACGGGTTCGGCGTCGGGCTCCCGCCGGAGCAGGACAACCGGGACAAGTGGCCGTACGCGAAGCCGCTGCTGGCCGACCCGGAGCTGGTGCCGGACTGCGCGGCGATCGACCTGACCGACGCCCGGTACGCGGAGCTGCTGAGGGTTCGCGCCTCGTCGCCGGTCTTCGGCCTGGCCACCGCCGACCAGGTGCAGAAGCGGGTGGCCTTCCCGCTGTCCGGTCGGGCCGAGACGCCCGGCGTGCTGACCATGACGCTGGACGGTCGGGGCCTGGACGGGCGCTGGCGCTCGGTGACGGTGATCTTCAACGCCACCACCGGGACGGCGACCCAGCGGCTCACCGGGCTGCGGGGCGCGGACGTGGCCCTGCACCCGGTGCTGCGGACCTCCGCCGACGAGGCGCTGCGCACGGCGTCGTTCGAGAAGTCGAGCGGCACCTTCACGGTGCCGGCCCGCAGCGTGGCGGTCTTCGTGCAGCGCTGACACACGCGGACCGGTCCCCGTCCGTTGGCGCGGACGGGGACCGGTCCCGGTGTACCGGACGGTTCGAGGATCAGCCGAAGCAGTTCTCGATCGGGTCCGGGCTGCCCAGGCAGTTGGTGGGCTTGTTCCCCTTGATCGCCGACTTGTCGTCGACGTCGACCTCACCGGCGAAGCTGAAGACCCCGCCCGGCCGCAAGGTGGAGAAGTTGTTCGACACCTTGGTGTCGTTGAGGTCCACCTCGCCGGCGACGTTGAAGATGCCGCCGCCGATACCGAGCGGACCGACCGCGCGGTTGCCGGAGATCTCGCTGTCCCGGAAGTTCACCGCGGCCGCGAGGTTGAAGACGCCGCCGCCGAAGAAGCCGGCCTTGTTGTCCTTGATCTCGCTCTTCTCCACGTTGGCGATGGCGCCCAGGGCCAGCGCCATACCGCCGCCGACACCGACCGTGGTGTTGTTGGCGACCTTGACCTCCTTGAGGTCCAGGTTGCTGTCGCCGGCCGCCGCGATGCCGCCGCCGGCCAGGACCGCCAGGTTCTCGGTGATCTTCGAGTGCTTCACCGTCGTGTCACCCTCGATGTCGAGGAGACCGCCACCGAAGCCGAGCACCTCGTTGCCGCTGATGTCGGTCTTCTCGATCCAGACCGAGCCGCCCGAGATGTCGTCGCGGAAGATGAACGCCGCCCCGTTGGCGATACCGCCGCCACCGATGATCGCGTCGTTGTTCTTCACGTTCGACTCGTAGACCTTCAGGATGCCGGCGTTGAAGACGCCGCCGCCGTAGAAGAAGGCCGTGTTGTCGGCCACCGTGGTGTGGTAGAGGCTGGTCCTGCCGAAGTTGGCGATGCCACCGCCGACGCCACCGGCCTGGTTGCCCTCGATGTGGGTCTTCTCGAATTCGGCGGTGCCGCCCGGCTGGACCAGGACACCGGCCCCGTCGTTGGGCTCCGGCGCCTGCAGGACCGACACGTCGGCCTTGGTCTTGGCGGCGGCCTTGAGGGCCGCGCCCTTCGGCTGGGCCTGCAGCAGCGGCAGGTACGGCTTGCCGGCCTGCGCCGCCTTGGTCGCCTCGACCGAGTTCGAGAACCGCGACCACACCGCCTCGGGCGTGTCGCCGTTGGCCGGGACCTCGACGGTCTGACCGTTCTTGATGGTCAGGCCCTTGGCGGTGAGGTGCCCGCCGCGGCCCACGTTCAGGATCCGGAACTGCTCGGCGGTGGCGTCCCGAACGATCTTGGTGTCGTGACCCTTGAGCGTGATGTGCTCCTCGATCACCGGCAGGCCGTTGCCGAACTCGTCGGTGCGGGTCAGCTTGTAGGTGCAGTCCTTCGCCAGCTCCAGCACGCCGCCGTGGTTGTTGTTGGCGTAGATGATCGCCTGGATCAGCTTGTCGGAGTTGCAGGGCACCTCCTTCCCGCGTTCCTTGTCGTACCCCTTGTGGTCCCGCTTCCCGTCACGGTCCTCACCGCGGTCCTCGCCGTGATCCTTGTCCTTGGAGCGGTCCTCGTCGGCGGCGCGCTCGCCGTCCTTGGTGACCTGGGCCGTCGACCACGCCAGATCCTGGGCGCCGACCGCGCCGGCTCCGGTGGCGATGCCGACCGCCGCGATGCTGACCACGCCGGTCAGACCGGCGACGCCGCTGGCGAGCCAGAGCTTGCGCCGCCGTTTCGGCGTCGCCCCCGGCTCGGCGGCGTTGTTCTTAGCTAGGTAGTTGGACATCGGAGCTCTCTGCCCTCTCCTCGTACCAGACAGGGTCGCGACGCCACAGGCGAGCGTCCCCTGCTACAAATCGGTTGTAGCTCCCAGAAGCACCGTATGAGAATGTTCCTCGCCTCGTGGGCATATCCGAAACAACCCCGCATTCGGTACGTCTGCCGTCGCGGCCGGTGCGGAACGGCCCCCAGCGGCCGATCGGCCCCGCGAACGCCGCAACGGCCAGGACGGGCGATAACCGCGCCGAGACGGCCCGGAGGGCGCGGATCCGCAGCAGGAGGGACGGCAGGGTACGGCGAGGGCTCCCCCGGCCGCCGCAGCGGCGCGGAGGAGCCCTCTCTATGTGGTGTCGCTCTGCGTTGATCAGCCGAAGCAGTTGTCCGGGACCACCGGGCTGCCCAGGCAGTTTGTGGGTCGGTTGTCCTTGACGGCCGACTTCTCGTCGATCCGCACACCGTCGTTGCTGGTCCAGATGCCGCCCGGTCGCGCGGCCGAGGCGTTGTGGGCGACCTTCGTCCGGACCAGGTTCGTCACCCCGCCCTGGTTGTAGATACCACCGGCCACCGCACCCGGGCCGGTCGCCCGGTTGCCGACGATCTCGGTGTCCTGCAGGGTCACGAAGCCGATGAAGTTCCCGAGTCCACCGCCGCTCTGGCGCGACTCGTTCTCCTTGATCAGGCTGTGCTCGATCACGGCGGTGGCCTGCTCCACGCCGATGCCACCGGCCAGGCCGTCGGTGAAGTTCCCGGCGACGAGAACCCGCTCCAGCTGCAGATTCCCGGCGTCCTCGACGAAGATGCCGCCGACATCCTCGACGCCGGTGTTGCCGTTGACCTGGCTCTGGGTCAGCGTGGTGGTGCCGTGGTTGTCGTACAGACCGCCGCCGATGCGGGCCCGGTTGTGGTCGATCGAGCTCTTCCACACCCAGACCGTGCCGCCGGTGCCGGTGAACCCGTTCGGCAGTGAGCCGTTGGCGATGCCACCACCGAACAGCCCGGCGCTGTTGTGCTCGATCTTCGACTCCTCGACCCGCAGGATCCCGGCGTTGAAGATGCCGCCGCCGAAGCCGTTGGCGCTGTTGCGCTCGACCGTCGACGTACGGAGATTGGTGGTGCCGTAGTTGGCGATGCCGCCGCCGTTCCCGCCGGCCTGGTTCTGCACGATCCGGCTGTGCTCGAGGTCGGCCGTGCCGCCCCGCTGGACCAGGATCCCCGCGCCGTCGGCGGTGCCCAGGGGCCCGTTCGTGCTCTCCGCTGCCGGCGCCGCGACGGTGGCCGTCGCGCTCGCCCGCACGGCCCTCGTCGCGGCTCCGATCCCGGGCACCGCCATCGGTTGCGGGACCAGGTTGCCGGCGGTCTGCCCGCCCTTGACGGTCACGTCCTTCAGCGTCAGGTGCCCGCCGCGGCCGACGTTGAGGATCCGGAAGTACTCGGCGGTGGCCGCCCGGACGATCTTCGTGTCGTGGCCCTTGAGGACGACCGACTCCTTGATCACCGGCAGGCCGTTGCCGTGCTCGGAACGGGTCAGCTCGTACGTGCAGCCCTTGGCCAGCTCCAGCACACCGCCGTGGTTCGCGTTGGCGTGCACGATCGCCTGGATCAGCTTGTCGGTGTGGCAGGGCACGTCCGTGGCCCTGTCCTTGTGGTCGCGGCGGTCGTCCTTGCCGCGCCAGTCACCGGCGGGCCGGTCGTCCCCGCCCTTGTCGTGCTTTCCCTTGTCGTCCCCGCCCTTGTCGTCCTCGCCCTTGTCGCCGGCGTCCTCGGCGGGGCCGGCGTCGCTGACGTTCTGCCGCGCATCGGACTGCGCGTCCGGCCGCTGTGTGCCGGGTGATTCGTCACGGGCGGCGACGCCACCCAGGGCGGCCAGCCCGACGAGGCCGGTGATCCCGGCAACGCCGGCGGCGACCCAGAGTTTCCGCCGCCCCTGGCTGGGCGGGCCGGGTTCGGCCACGCCGTCAGGAGTCGCTACGTCATCAGACATAAGAGCTTCCGCCCTTTCAGCTACCGAAGGAGGCCACACCGGCCGAAGCCGGGGCGACCCGCTACAAATCGGTTGCAGCTTCTGACGACCACCGTATGAGAAGGATCCTCGCGACGAGGACGTATCCGAAAAAGCCCCGCATTAGCGGCATCACGGTCGTTCGCTACGTAAGCATGCCGGGCGGGGTAGGAAAGCCCTGACCGGCGCGGACCGTGCCGTGCGGGCTGCCCCGTCCACGCGACCAGGCCCGCACGGATCTTGGGCGGTTCCGATCCGTGAACCAGAACCGCCCAAGATCCGCGGAAGCCCGGTATGCGAAAGGCGCCGGCCAGGCGGGCGCGGGCGGGCGGGCCTGGTCAGCCGGGCAGGCGCGGGCCGGCCTCGCGCTGCTCGGCCAGCCAGTGCTCCACGTCGTCGGCGGTGCGGGGCAGCCCCGCCGACAGGTTCACCGCACCGGTGGCGGTGACCAGCACGTCGTCCTCGATCCGGATGCCCATGCCGCGCAGTTCCTCCGGGACCAGGTCGTCCTCGGGCTGGAAGTACAGGCCCGGCTCCACCGTGAGCACGTAGCCCTCGCCCAGCGAGCCGTCCCGGTACATCTCCTTGCGCGCGTTCGAGCAGTCGTGCACGTCGATACCGAGCATGTGGCCGAAGCCGTGCAGCGTCCAGCGCCGGTAGACGGTCGACTTCTCGTCCATCGCCTCGTCCACGCTGACCGGCAGCAGCCCCAGGTCGGCCAGGCCCTCGGCGAGCACCCGCATGCAGGTCAGGTGCACCTCCTTGAACCCGACGCCGGGCTTGATGACGTCGATGCCGGCCTGCTGCGAGGCGTACACGATGTCGTAGACCTGCCGTTGCAGTGCCGTGAACCGGCCGTTGACCGGGAGCACCCGGGTCACGTCGGCGGTGTAGAGGTGCCGGTTCTCCACGCCCATGTCCATGAGCAGCAGCTCACCCGGCCGCGTGGTGCCGTGGTTGTGGACCCAGTGCAGGATCGTGGCGTGCTCGCCGGCCCCGACGATCGAGCCGTAACCGACGTCGTTGCCGTCGTGCCGGGCGCGCAGCGCGAAGATCCCCTCCAGCAGCCGCTCGGAGACCCCCCGGTCGGCCGGAAGCGCGCGGGCCACGTCCTCGAAGCCGCGGACCGTGGCGTCGATCGCGTCCTGGAGCTGGGCGATCTCCCACTCGTCCTTGACCAGCTTCAGTTCCGAGATCGCGATGGCCAGCTCCCGGTCCCGGGCCGGCTGGCCCTCCTCGCGGGGCCCGTCGTAGGCCCGGACCGCCGCGTCGACCCGGGCGTCGAAGCCGCGCAGCACCCGCGTCCGCGCCGGGGCGAGGTCGGCCAGCGCGCCGTCCAGCTCGACGAGGTCGACCGTCGGCAGGCCCAGCTCGGCCGACTTCTCCGCGAGGGTGTGGCGGCGGCCGACCCACAGCTCACCGTGGCGGCTGCGGAAGAACTCGTCGGTCGACCGGGACGAGCGGGGCCGCATGTAGAGGACGGCGTCGTGGCCGGACCCGGTCGGGCGCAGCACGAGCACGCTGTCCGGGTCGTAGTCGCCGGTCAGGTAGGCGAAGTCGCTCCCGGGCCGGAACCGGTGCTCGGTGTCGTTCGCGCGTACCTTCTCACCGCCGGTGGGGATAACCAGCGTCTCGCCCGGGAAGGCCGCGGAGAGCGCCGCGCGGCGCTTGGCGTAGTTGGGCACCTCCGGCCGGGGACCCACCGGCAGCGTCGTGTCCCGCCAGCCCTGCCGCATGAACGCCAGGAACGCCTCCGGGAAGTCCGGGTCGTGCGACTCGGTGCCGTCCGCCGGTCTGCTGTCGGTGCGCTCCTCGGACATGGTCCGCTCCCTTCGCGTCGTTGCTGGCCCCGACGGTACCGCGCGCGGAAGCGGCCGGGGACCCGCCGGTAGCCGCCGGAGTTGGCCGGACGGCCGCGACGGTCCCGACCGTCGCGTGGAAAGATGACCACCATGTGCGGACTCCTGGCCTTCTTCAGCGCACGCGGTGACGCCGCGGCCCACCGCGACCACATCGCCGGGGCGTTGGAATGCCTGCACCACCGTGGCCCCGACGAGACCGGGGTCGAGGTGGTCGGCGACGCGTCCGGCCGGTACGCGGACGGGGTCTTCGCCCACAAGCGGCTGGCGATCATCGACGTGGCCTCCAGCCACGAGCCGCTGCCCTACGCGAACGGTCGGTACCTGCTGACCTTCAACGGCGAGATCTACAACTACATCGAGCTGCGCGAGGAACTGGCCCGCGAGTTCGGGGCGCAGTTCGCCACCGCCGGCGACGGCGAGGTGATCGTCGCCGGCTACCACTACTGGGGTGAGCAGGTGCTCACCCGGCTGCGCGGCATGTTCGCGTTCGTCATCTGGGACCGGCAGGAGCGGCGCGCGTTCGGCGGCCGTGACTACTTCGGGATCAAGCCCCTGCACTACCTGGAGACCGCCGACGGCCTCTACCTCGCCTCCGAGAAGAAGGCGCTGCTGCCGTTCGCGCCGGCGAACTACGCCGGGGACGCCGGCATCGACACGGCCAACCTCAGCCACTACCTGACCCTGCAGTACGTGCCGGAGCCGGGCACCCTGCACCAGGGGATCCGCCGGATCGGTTCGGGGGAGTACCTGACCTGGACGCCGGGCGGGCGGATCGACGTGCGCCGGTGGTACCGGCCGGTGTTCCGGCCCGCGCCGGTACCGGACGAGCAGAAGCTGTACCACGAGATCCGGGAGACGCTGCGGGAGAGCGTCCGCATGCACATGCGCTCGGACGTCCCGGTCGGTTCGTTCCTGTCCAGCGGCATCGACTCGACCGCGGTGGTCGCCCTGGCCCGCGAGTTCAACCCGAACATCCTGACCTTCACCGTCGGCTACGACGTCCCCGGCTACTCGGAGATCGACGTCGCCCAGGAGTCGGCCCGGCACCTCGACGTCACCACCATCCCGACCAAGATCGGTCCGCAGGACATGATCGAGGCGCTGCCGAAGATCGTCTGGCACCTCGACGACCCGGTCGCCGACCCGGCGCTGGTGCCGCTGTACTTCGTGGCGAAGAAGGCCGCCGAGCACGTCACCGTGGTGCTCTCCGGTGAGGGCGCCGACGAGTTCTTCGGCGGGTACACCATCTACCGGGAGCCGCTGTCGCTGAGCGCGGTCAACGGCCTGCCGGACGGGGTGCAGAAGGGCCTGCGGGCGGTCTCCAAGGCGATCCCGCAGGGCGTCAAGGGCAAGAGCTTCCTCGAACGCGGCACCACGCCGATCGAGGAGCGCTACTACGGCAACGCCCGGATGTTCACCGAGGAGGAGAAGCAGCACCTGCTGCGCCGCTACGACCCGTCGGTGCGCTACACCGACGTCACCGCGCCGATCTACGCCGAGTGCACCGAACTCGACGACGTCACCAAGATGCAGTACGTCGACCTCTACACCTGGCTGCGGGGCGACATCCTGGTCAAGGCCGACCGGATCTCGATGGCGCACTCGCTGGAGGTGCGGGTGCCGTTCCTCGACCGGGAGGTGTTCGAGGTGGCGTCGAAGATCCCGGTCGACCTGAAGCTGCCGCCCCGCTCCGACGCCACCAAGTACGCGATGCGCCAGGCGTTGCAGGGTGTCGTGCCCCCGGCCATCGTCAACCGCAAGAAGCTCGGCTTCCCGACCCCGACCCGGGTGTGGCTGCGCGGCGAGATGTACGAGTGGGCCCGCCACGTGCTGGCCACCTCCGGTGCCGGTGACCTGCTCGACCTGTCGTACGCGCTGCGGCTGCTGGAGGAGCACAAGCGGGAGGAGGCCGACCACTCCCGCAAGGTCTGGACGGTGCTCATCTTCTGCGTGTGGCACGCGATCTTCGTGGCGAAGACCCTCGACCCCGGTATCCAGCGCAACCAGTCGGCCCTGCTGACCAAGCCGGTCGTCGGCAGCATGGTGCGCTGAGACACGCAGGGGAGGGCCCCCGGCTGAGGCCGGGGGCCCTCGTCGTACGCCGTCCGCGGATCAGCGGCCGGTGCAGGTCACCGTCGGCAGCCCGTTGGTGCCGGTGGTGTTCGCGGTGAAGCCGAACGTCGTCCGGCCCTCCGGTGCCAGCCGGCCGTTGTAGGGCGCGTTGGTCACCGTCACCGACGACCCGGAGCTGCTGTGCGTGCCGTTCCAGACCTGCGTGATCGACTGGCCGCTCGGCCAGGTCCAGTTCGCCGTCCACCCCGACCAGGTCGAGCTGGTGTGGTTCATGATCTCGACCTCGCCCTGGAAGCCTCCGGACCACGAGTTGACCACCTTGTAGACCGCCATGCAGTCACCGCTGTGCGGCGGCGGCGTGGTGGGGTTCGGCGGCGGGGTCGTCGGGTTCGGCGGCGGCGTGGTCGGGTTCGGCGGGGGAGTGGTCGGGTTGGGCGGCGGGGTGCTGCCGCCGGAGCCGATGCCGGTCACCTCGCCGTTGCCGCCGTCGAACGTCACGTCCGAGCAGCCGAAGAAGTTCTCCTGGCTGTCCGAGCGGACCCAGCGCGAGTAGATGATGTGCCGGCCACTCTTGTTGGCCGGCAGCGTCCCGGAGAAGTAGTAGTGCCCGTCGTTGGTGCCCACCGCGCCCCGCTGCGGCGGGTTGGTGACGGTGAGGAACGGCTGCTGCTCCAGGTCGCTCCAGGCCAGCGCCCGGGTCGGGCTCCAGCTGTCCTTCGTGACGTAGAAGTAGAAGGTGCCCGGGTGGTGCGCCCAGTTGCTGTACCGGAACTCCATGTTCCGGCCCGCGGTCAGGTGCGTCAGCGGCCAGTCGGTGCGGGCCAGGTCGTAGCCCCGGAACCCGGTGTTGCCGCCGCTGCACAGCTGCCCGTCGGGGATGAAGCCGGTCGTCCGGCCACCGGCGTCCGAGCGCAGCACGCTGAACCAGTTGTAGAGCGAGTTCGTCCCGCTCTGGGCGACCGCGGCGGAGCAGGCGGGGTTGTTCGGCCGGATCTCACCGGTGGCGGTCAGGCCGTCCTTCCAGCATAGGAAGGTGCGGCTGCCCGGGGTCATCGCGGCGCCGTGGGCCGCCGCCGGGTCGGGCGCCGCGGTGAGCGCGACGGCGCCCACGAGGAGGGTCGCGGCCGCGGTGAGCAGCGCGGCCGTTCTGGAACGGTAGGACACGGAAACTCCTGACTCGCGGGGCGCGTGGCGCCCGCGGGTGACGCGCGCGGGACGGCGTCCGGCCGGCCCCGCTGCGACGAGCGGTCACGTCGGTCGGCGGCGTGCGCAGGAGAGGAGGGCACGCGCGCCCTGCGGTCCGACTCTGCGGACCGGTGCCCTCGCGTGGATGCCCGTGCCGGCGGCGCGGCAGCCCCCGTGCCGCCCGGCAGGAGCATCCCATCACGCGGCGAGGCTCCCGCGCAATAGCCGTTGCTCGATGTGCAGATCGCCGCGTGCCCGCTACTGGCAGGTTGGGAAGGGGCCCTCCGCGCCGGCGGTGTCGACGGGCCCCCACCGATACGGTGGGTGGGGCCGGCGGGGGTACGGACGGAGGAGCGGGATGGGATACGCGGTGGTGCTGGGCGAGGCGCTCGTCGACCTTCTCGACACCGAGTACGACGGCGAGCCGGTCTACCGGCAGGCGGTCGGCGGTGGCCCGCTCAACGTGGCGGTCGGCGTGGCCCGGCTCGGCGGTGCCGTGCAGTTCGTCGGCTCGCTGGGCGACGACGCCCTCGCCACCCGGATCCGGGGTCTCCTCGCCGCCGTCGGCGTCGGGCTGGCCGGGGCGGTCACCGTGCCCGCCCCGACCGCCCTCGCGGTGGCCACCTACACCGGCCCCGAACCGGACTTCCGCTTCTACGGCGAGCCCCGCTCGTACGC
>JAEYGD010000191.1 GCA_023402505.1 Actinomycetes bacterium | reverse complement strand
CCCGCACACCCCGGCGGGTTCGCCCAACCGCCGTACCCGGGAGCACCGCTCACCGGCCCGGCAGCGCCCGGACACCCCGGCGGAGGGCACCCGTACCCCGGGCAGCCGGCGGGAGGCGGGACGCTGTCCGCGTACTCCTTCAAAGAGCCGGAAGGGCGCGGCCGGAACCGGACGGCGGTGGTCGCGGGGGTCGCGGCGGTGGGAGTGGTCGTGGCGGTGGCGGTCGGCGCGGGCGCGGTGGTGCTCGGCCGGGACGAACCCTCGCCGCCGCCCGCTCCCCTGGCGTCGACGGCGCCGGACGCGGTGGCGCCGACGGAGACCGCGCCGACCGGGCCGCCACCGGCGGACCTGCGGCTACGGGACGACTCCGCGACGATCACCCTGACCTGGACCGATCCGTCCCGTGGGACGGTGCCGTTCATGGTGGCGGCCGGTCGGGCCGGGCAGGGCCTGGGCGTGCTGGCCAGGGTGGACCCGGGGCAGACGAGCTACACGGTCAACGGGCTGAGTTCCCGGGTGGACTACTGCTTCACGGTGCTCGCGGTGTACGCGACGGACACGTTCGCCACGTCCGGGCAGGTGTGCACCGACCGCGACGGGTGAGCCCGGCATCGCACACGCTGTGTGTCCACAGCGGGACGGTGCGGGTTTCCCTGGGCGTGGTCGGGCCCATATGATGGCACCCGGCTTCCGGGGAGGGCCGCCGTCTCCAGGCCCGTCACCTGCTCAAACGATTTGGGAAGGCAGCTGGTTGTGGCCACCGTCGACGATGCCGTGAACGGTCCGCGCCGCCGCTTCCGGGGCGGGCTGGTCACCGTCGCGACGGTGACGGCACTGCTTGCCGCGATGGGGCTCACCGTGCTGGGGGTGGGTGCCGCCGACAACGCGGTGGCCAGCTTCGATGCGAGTTCCTGGCTGTGGAGCACCGCACGCGGGGAACTGGCCCGGGTCAACGGGGTGACCGCGCGGGTCGACACCCGGATGGAGGTCCCGGGCGCGCGGCGGCACCCGATGCAGGTCGCCCAGACCGACCGGCTGCTGGTCCTGCGGGACCTGAGCACCGGTCAGGTCAGCTCGCTGGACCTGGCCACCCTGCAGATCACCGCGACCTCGCGTACCACGCCGGGCCTCGGGGTCAACGTGGTGCTGCACGAGGACGCGGCGTTCGTCGTGGACGCGGTGCAGGGCATCGTCCGGCAGTTGGACCCGCGGTCGCTGGCGCCGGTCGGTGAGCCGCTGCGCTATCCGCCGGGGATCACCGGCGGGTCGTTCGACGGCGAGGGTCGGCTGTGGATCGCCGTCCCCGGCGAGGGCACCGTCTCGGCGGTCACGGCCGCGCCGCTGCCGTCGGCACCGGCCGCCGCCGGCTCCGGGGTCGGCCCGCAGCGGGTCGAGACGTACGAGGTCGCCGAACCGCACCACGAGTTGGTGGTCTCCACGCTGGACGACGGGGTGGCGGTGCTCGACCGCACGGCGGGTGTGCTGGTGCTGGTGCGCCGGGGCGACGTGACGCGTACCCCGCTGGCCACGTCCGCTCCGGGTGCGCTGCCCGCCCGTACCAGCGGGCCGGCGGTGCCGGTGACGGTGCCCGCCGAACGCCGGGTGCACGTGGTCACCGACGGGGTGGTGCGCAGCTTCACCGTGCCCGGCGCCGGCGCCGACCTCAGCCCGGCCGTGTCCTGGGCGGGCCGGTTCTACTGCGCCGACGAGGCCACCGGCACGGTATACGCGTTCGACGGTTCCGGCCGGCTGGTCGACACCGTCCGCGGCCGGCCGACCGGCCCGCTGGAGCTGGAGGTCCGGGAGAACCACCTGTTCATCAACGCTCCCGACTCGGCGACGGCCCGGGTGGTCGACGACCGGCACCAGGTGCGGGAGGTCGACAAGTACGCCAACGACGTGCTGGGCGGCGACCCGCCGCCCGCTCCCCCGCCGCCGCCCCCGCCGAGGAAGCCGAAGGTGGGCAAGCCCGGTCCGCCGCGCTCGGTAACGGCCGCGGCCGGCAACGCGCAGGCCCGGGTGAGCTGGCGGGCGGCCGCCGCGAACGGCGCCGAGATCACCAAGTACGTGGTGACCGGCGGCGGGCAGCGCGTCGAGGTGGGCGCCAACCAGCGGGCGGTGCAGATCGAGGGCCTGACCAACGGCGAGACGTACCGGTTCTCGGTGTTCGCGGTCAACGCCAAGGGCCAGGGCCCGTCCCGCACGAGCAACCCGGTGACGCCGACCGCGGCGGTGCCGGACCCGCCGGCCAGCGTGACCGCCGAGGCACGGCCGGACGGCACGGTGGCAGTGCGGTGGCCGGCCGCCGACGGGCAGGGCAACCGGATCGCCCGGTACGTGGTGACGGCCACCTCGGCCGGCACCAACGCCCCGGCCGGCGAGTCGACCAAGACCGAACTGGTGGTGCCCGCCGGTGAGCTGGAGTACGGCACGCAGTACGCGTTCTCCGTCGTCGCGGTCAACGCCAAGGGCGCCGGGTCGGCGGCCTCCCCGGTCAGCAACACCGTGGTGCCGTTCGCGGCGCCCGGGCGGCCGGTGGACCTGCGCGCGACGACGGTGCCCGACCAGCCGGGCACCGTCGCGGTGCAGTGGGCGCCGGCCGAGGCGAACGGCCGACCGGTGACGGCGTACCAGGTGGACGTCGGTGGGCGGCGCAGCGAGGTGACCGACACCCGCACCACGGTGAGCGGGCTGGGCGACGGGCAGGACGTCCGGGTGACCGTGAAGGCGGTCAACGAGGCGGGCCCGGGTCCGGAGGCCACCGCCACGGCACGGACGGTGGCGCCGCCGCGGGTGACGGTGACCGGGTCGACCGCGACCGCGACCACCGCGACGGTGACGTTCACCGTGGACGCCGGTGGCGGCCGGGCGACCTGCACGGTGGGCACCGCCGGTGAGCCCGCGAAGTCCGGGCCGTGCTCCCGGATCACGATGTCCGGGTTGACGCCCGGCACGGCGTACACGTTCACGGTGACGGCGAGCAACGCGGCCGGGCGGGGCACCGCGACCCGGGCGCAGAGCACCGCCGCGCTGTACGGGACGGCGACCTGCCGCAACGGCGACTCCGGGGCGGAGGCCACCTACTGCGACCGGGACGTCGACGGGCGCAACGGCAACGAGATCTTCAAGGTTCCCCGGCAGGACAACGACCAGCAGGCCGGTTGGGCGCGGCCCGGCACCCGACTCGAGGCGTTCTGCAAGCGGCAGGGCGAAGAGGTGTACGCGTACATCTACAACGACCACAAACGCAGCACCTGGTGGGTGCGGGTCGACTACAAGGGACGTAACTACATCCCGTGGGCCTGGCTGAACCTCGACGGCGGCGACGACATCGGCGTCCTGCCCACCTGCTGACCGCACGCCAGGCAAGGAGCACCACGGTTGAATCCCCCCGAGCCGCTCACCCAGCCGGAGGTGCAGGGCTTCGCCGCTCTCGCCGCCCGCCTGGCGGAGAACGTCAACGCGGTCGTGCTGGGCAAGCCCCAGGTGGTGCGGCTGGCCCTGACCGCGCTGTTCGCGCAGGGGCACGTGCTGCTGGAGGACGTGCCGGGGGTCGGCAAGACCACCCTGGCCCGGGCCATCGCGGCCACCGTCAAGGGTGAGTGGCGGCGGATCCAGTTCACGCCCGACCTGCTGCCGTCCGACGTGTCCGGGGTGACGATCTTCAACCAGGCCACCCGGGGTTTCGAGTTCCACCCGGGGCCGGTGTTCGCCAACATCGTCATCGCCGACGAGATCAACCGGGCGTCGCCGAAGACCCAGTCGGCGCTGCTGGAGGTGATGGAGGAACGCACCGTCACCGTCGACGGGGTCCGGCATCCGGTGCCGCAGCCGTTCCTCGTGGTCGCCACCCAGAATCCGGTGGAGATGGACGGCACGTACCGGCTGCCCGAGGCCCAGCTCGACCGGTTCCTGGTGAAGCTGTCCGTTGGGTACCCGGACGAGGCGGTCGAGGTGGAGGTGCTGCGGGGGGCGACGGTGCGCAGCCCCGAGGCGTTGACCCCGGTGACCGACACCGCCACCGTCGGGGAGATGGTGCGGATGGCCAACCGGGTGCACATCGCCGAGCCGCTGTACGCGTACGCGGTGCGGATCGCCGCCGCGACCCGCACCCATCCGCAGGTGCGGGTGGGGGTCAGCCCGCGCGGGGTGATCGCGTTGACCCGCGCGGCGTGCGCGTACGCGCTGATCGACGGGCGGGGCTGGATCATGCCGGAGGACCTGAAGACCCTGGCCGAGCCGGTGTTCGCGCACCGGCTGCTGCTCACCCCGGACGCGCAGGTGCGCGGGGTCACCCCGGCGGAGGTGCTGCGCCAGGCCGTCGCCTCGGTGCCGGTGCCGCTGCCGTCCGGCCAGGCCGCCCCGGTGCACGGCTGAGTCGTGGGGATCACCGCCCGGGGTGTCGGGCTGCTCGTCGCCGCCGTGGTCCTGCTGGCGGTCGGTTTCCGGTTCGCGTACCCGGAACTGGCGCTGCTGGGCGCGGCGGCCGCGACCGCCGTCGGGTACGCGCTGGCCGGGGCCGCCTGGCGGCCCCGGCTGGAGGTGACCCGCCACGCCGACCCGGACCGGGTGGCCCGGGGCGAACCGGCCGCGATGACGGTGACGGTCCGCAACGCCGGGCGGTTGCGGGCGGCGAGCCTGCTGGCCGAGGACCGCTGCGGCGGCGCGAGCGTGCCGGTGCCGGTGCTGCGCCTGCGGCCCGGACGGGTCACCGAGGCCCGCTACGGGGTGCCGACGTCGCGCCGGGGCGTCGTGCCGGTCGGGCCGCTGCGGGTGACCCGGCGCGACCCGCTGGGCCTGGTGTCGCTGTCGCGCCCGTACGGGGCGACGGTCCCGGTGTGGGTGCATCCCCGCGTCCACCCGCTGTCGGCGGTGCCGACCGGGGCCGGACGCAGCCTCGACGGCCGGGTGGACGCCGTGCCGCAGGGGTCGATCACGTTCGACTCGCTGCGGGAGTACGTGGTCGGCGACGAGCTGCGCCGGGTGCACTGGCGCACCAGCGCCCGGGTGGGTGAGCTGATGGTCCGGGAGAACGTGGACACCAGCCTGCCCCGCCTGGTGGTGCTGGTGGACAACCGGGCGGTGGCGCATCCGGACCGCGTCGGTGACGTGGCGGAGTCGTTCGAGTCGGCGTGCGAGGCGGCGGCGTCGGTGCTGACCGCCGCGTACCGGGCCGACCTGCCGGCGGTGCTGGTGCTGGTGGCGCCGGCCGCGACGGCAACGGTGCGGCCCGGCCCGGCGCGAGCCGGCGCGGCACCGCCGGACGGTCCCGGCACAGCGGCGAACTCCCCCGAGGCCGGAGCTTCGCCGCTGGACCGGCTCGCCGCGGCGCACCTCGGCGAGGACACGCTCGACGCGACGCTGACCCGGCTGCGCGGTGACCGTCTCGGCGACACGCTGGTCGTCCTCACCGGCCCGGGTGGCCGGGCGTCGCTGGGGCCGGTGGCGGCGCTGCGCGGCGCGTACCCGTCGGTCGTGGTCGCGGTGTTCGGGGCGGCGGAGCCGGCGCACGCGGCCGGCCTGGTGGTGATCGACGCCGCGGACGGCGCCGCGTTCGCCGCCGAGTGGGACCGGGTACGGCGGTGGTGAGCGCCGCTGACCGGCCCGCGCCCGTGCCGCCCAAAGGGCCCGGCGGAGGTCCGTCGGGTACCGGCGACGCCGGGAAGGGGCCCTTCCTGTCCGACCTGGCGGTGGCGGCGACGCTGGCCGTGCTGGTGGCGCTGGCCGGGGTGGTGCTCGGCCGGGTGTACGCCGGTGGGCTGCTCACCGGGCTGGTCACCGGCGCGGCGGTCGGGTCGGTGCTGGTCGGGGTGGCCTGCCGGCGGCTGCCGTCCTGGTTGGTGGCGCCCCTGTCGGTGCTCGGCATGGCGGCGTGGACACTGTGGTCGCTGCGGCTGGCCGCGAGCCGCGCCGACCTGCCCGGCCCGCTGGCCGAGGTGGCCGCCGACGCCGCCCGCAACGGCATCCCCCGGTTGCTGACCGCGATGATCCCGGTCGAGCCCACCCCGGACACGGTGCTCGTGCCGGTGGTCGCCGCCTGGCTGGCCGGGCTCGCCGCCGCGGAGGTGGCGCTGCGGGCACGCCGGGTGCTGCTCGGCTACCTGCCGCCGGTGCTGCTCTACGCGGGCGCCCTCTACGTGGTCGGCCCGAACGCCGACCCGGCGGTACGCCCGACCCTGGTG
>JAEYGD010000298.1 GCA_023402505.1 Actinomycetes bacterium | reverse complement strand
CGCGACGGGCGGCCCGGACCCGGGGGGCGTCGATCGCGCGGGCCGTGGCCGGCGGTGCCCGGGAGGCGCTGACCCGGCTCGGCACGTCGATCGCGCAGGCCGAGGAGCACCGCGACGCCGTGGCGCGGGAACGCGCCGCCCGCGAGGCCGAGCTGTCCGAGGTACGCGGCGCCGCCAAGCGCCTCGGCGGGGAGTTGGAACGGCTGACCAGCCAGGTGCACCGGGACGAGGTGGCCCGCGCCGAGCAGCGGCTGCGCATCGAGCAGTTGGAGGCGAAGGCGGCCGAGGACTTCGGGCTGGACGTGGCGACGCTGGTCGCCGAGTACGGCCCGACCCAGCCGGTCCCGCCGACCGACGCCGACGTCGCGGCGGCCGAACGGGACGGCCAGCCGCTGCCCGAGCCGGTCGCCTACGAGCGGGCGGTGCAGGAGAAACGGGCCGCCAAGGCGGAACGGGAGCTGACCCTGCTCGGCAAGGTCAACCCGCTCGCGCTGGAGGAGTTCGCCGCGCTGGAGGAACGGTACAAGTTCCTCTCCGAGCAGCTGGAGGACCTGAAGGCGACCCGGCGGGACCTGCTGACCGTGGTCAAGGACGTGGACGACCGGATCCTGGAGGTCTTCGCGAGCGCGTTCGCCGACACCGCCCGCGAGTTCGAGCAGGTCTTCAGCGTCCTGTTCCCCGGTGGCGAGGGCCGGCTGGTGCTGACCGACCCGGACGACCTGCTCACCACCGGCGTCGAGGTGGAGGCCCGGCCGCCGGGCAAGAAGATCAAGCGGTTGTCCCTGCTGTCCGGCGGGGAGCGGTCGCTGACCGCGGTGGCGATGCTGGTGGCGATCTTCCGCGCCCGGCCCAGCCCGTTCTACATCATGGACGAGGTGGAGGCGGCGCTCGACGACGTGAACCTGGGCCGGCTGATCACGCTGCTGGCGCAGCTGCGGGAGAAGAGCCAGTTGATCGTCATCACGCACCAGAAGCGGACGATGGAGGTCGCGGACGCCCTCTACGGGGTGACCATGCGCAACGGGGTCACCCAGGTGATCAGCCAGCGGCTCAACCGGGCCGGGGACGACGGGCAGGAGAACAACGAGTGAGTCGGGAACGGGCGACGGCGCTCCTGGTGGACTTCGACGGCGTGCTGCGCCGCTGGGATCCGGCGGTGGCCGCCGGTGTCGAGCGGAGGTACGGGCTCACCGAGGGCGTCCTCGGTGAGATCGCGATGTCCTGGGGGGTGCTCCAGCCGGTGCTGACCGGCAAGGTGAGCCACGCCGACTGGATGACCAGCGTGGCGGACGCACTGACCCCGTCGGTGGGCGACCCCGCCCGGGCGCGCGCCGCCGTCGACGAGTGGCAGAGCTACCGGGGTGAGGTCGACCCCGACGTGCTGGCGTTCGTCCGGGAGGTCCGGTCGGCCGGCGTACGGGTCGGGCTGGGCACCAACGCCACCGACCTGCTCGACGCCGACCTCGCCGCCCTGGGGCTCACCGACGAGTTGGACGTCGTGGTCAACTCGTCGGTCGTCGGCGTGCACAAGCCGGCGAAGGAGTACTTCCAGGTGGCCTGCGAGGCGCTGGAGACCCCGCCGAAGCGGGTGCTGTTCGTCGACGACGAGGACCGGGCGGTGGCCGGGGCCCGGGTGGCCGGCCTGTCGGCGCACCGTTGGAGCGGCCCCGGCGACCTGCGCTACCTGCGCGCCGCCCTGGCGTACTGAGTCAGTCGCCGGTGACGCCGTCGAGGCGTTCCCGGATCAGGTCGGCGTGGCCGTTGTGCCGGGCGTACTCCTCGATCATGTGGAGGTAGACCCAGCGCAGGCTGACGCGGTGCTCGCTCCCGTCGCGGCGGCGCAGCGTGAACTCCTCGTCGAGGTCGTGGCCGGCGGCCGCCGCGTCGGCGGCCCCGATCTCGGCCCGGAAGGCGGCGAGGTCGGCCTCCGGGTCGGCGGTGGCGACGGTGCTGAACTCGGCGTCCGGGTCGGCCGCCCAGTCGTACAGCTCGGGCACGTCCTCGCCGGCGAACCGCTGCCGGAACCAGGACCGCTCGACGACGGTCATGTGCCGGACCAGGCCGATCAGGGTGAGCCCGGAGGGCTCGACACTGGCGGTCCGCAGCTGCTCGGCGGTCAGCCCCGCGCACTTGTGCAGCAGGGTGTCCCGGTGGTAGTTGAGCCAGCCCTCCAGCATGGGGCGCTCGGCACCGCGGTAGGGCTCGTGTCGGCGGGTGATATCAGGGGCTCTCCAGGTCATGCCGGCCATCCTCGCGTCCGGGTCCGACAGCCGGCGACCCGATTACCTCAGGGGGACCACGACGACGGGCCAGCGGCCGGCGCGGACCAGGCGGGTGGTGACCGAGCCGACCAGCCGGCGCCCGGCCTGCTCCGAGGTGCCGACCACCACCAGGTCCCGCCCCACGCTCGCGTCAGCCCCGTTGCCCCGTCCGGATCACGGCGGCCCCGGCGCCGGCGGCCACCGTCGATTCCTGCTCGACCTCGGCCTCGATCGGGTCACCGGTGTGCCGGCGCAGCGGCACCTCCTTGATGAAGCAGACCGCGACGAGGGCGATCAGTGCGAACGGGGCGGCGACCAGGAAGATCTCGCCGGCCGCGTGGCCGTACGCGGCCTCGACGACGGCGCGCAGCGGTGCCGGCAGGGTGTGCACGTCCGGCAGGGCGCCGTCGCCGCCGGGGGCGGAGGCGGGGACGCCGAGCGCGGCCAGGCCCTCGGCGAGGTGGTCGGTCACCCGGTGGGCGAGCACCGCACCGAGGGCGGAGACGCCGACGGCGCCGCCCAGGCTGCGGAAGAAGGCGACGACCGAGCTGGCCGCCCCGAGTTCGTGGGCGCCGACCGTGTTCTGCACGGCGAGGACGAGGTTCTGCATGCTCATGCCGAGCCCGACGCCGACCACCGCCATGTAGAGGCCGAGCAGGGTGAGGCTCGTGTCGGCGCGCATCGTGCCCATCAGCGCGAAACCGACGGTGAGCAGCGCCGTGCCGGCGACCAGGTAGCCCTTCCAGCGCCCGGTGCGGGTGATGAGGCGGCCGGTGACCGTGGAGGAGACCAGCAGGCCGAGGACCATCGGCAGGGTCATCAGCCCGGACATGGTGGGGCTCTGCCCCCGGCTGATCTGGAAGTACTGGCTGAGGAAGACCGAGGCGCCGAACATCCCCACGCCGACCGCGATGCTGGCGACGGTGGCCAGGGTGATGGTGCGGGACCGGAACAGGTGCGGCGGGATCATCGGCTCGGCGGCCCGCCGCTCGACCAGCACCGCGAGGGCACCGAGCAGCAGCGCGCCGGCCACCAGGACGGCGGTCTGCCAGGAGGCCCAGGCGAACGAGCTGCCGGCCAGCGACACCCAGATCAGGAGCGTGGAGACGGCCGCGGTGATCAGGGTGGCGCCCCACCAGTCGATGGTGGCCTTCCGCTTGACCACCGGCAGGCGCAGCGTCTTCTGGAGCACCACCAGCGCGGCGAGGGCGAAGGGCACGCCGACGTAGAAGCACCAGCGCCAGCCGAGCCAGGACGTGTCCACGATCACGCCGCCGATCAGCGGCCCGCCGATCGTGCCGACGGCCATCACCGCGCCGAGGTAGCCGCTGTACCGGCCGCGCTCGCGCGGGGCGATCATCGAGGCCATGATCACTTGGGCCAGTGCGGTGAGGCCGCCGGCGCCGACGCCCTGGAGGACCCGGCAGGCGATCAGCTGGCCGGTGGACTGCGAGAGTCCGGCGAGCACCGAACCGACGACGTAGATCACCAGGGCGATCTGGACGAGGGCCTTCTTGCTGGTCAGGTCGGCCAGCTTGCCCCAGATCGGGGTGGTCGCGGTGGTCGCCAGCAGGGCGGCGGTGACGACCCAGGTGTACGCGGACTGCCCGCCGTCCAGCTCGGTGATGATCCGCGGCAGGGCGTTGGAGACGACCGTGCCGGAGAGGATCGCGACGAACATGCCGAGCAGCAGGCCGGAGAGCGCCTCCAGCACCTCCCGGTGAGTCATTCCGTTGCTCGCCGACCGGGCGGTCGCTGGCGCTGACGTCATCGTGGTTCGCCTCCGGGGGTGCGGTCGCTCCGGGCAACCTAAGCCTTGGTTGCCTCAAGCAACAACTTGGGAGGGGGCCGGCATGTTCCCGATCACCCGGCAAGGATCAGAAGTACGTCTCGTTGAAGCGGTTGAGCAACCGGGCGAAGACCTCCACGTCCTGCGCGGACCAGCTGCCCAGCGTCTGCCGGAACCGCTCCAGCCGGCCCGCCGAAGCGGCGTCGAAGCGGCGCTGGCCCTCCTCGGTGAGACTGAGCTGGAACGCCCGCCGGTCGGTCGGGTCCGGGTCGCGCCGGACCAGGCCGAGCGCCTCCAGCCCGTTGATCTGCCGGCTCATGGTGCCCTTGCCGATGCCCAGCTTGGTGGCCAGGTCGGTGAGCCGGATCGAGCCGGAGCGGCGCAGCCAGAGCAGCAGACCGTACGCGTTCGGCTCCAGGCTCGGGTGCACCTCGCGGGCGATCTCCCAGGACACCGCTCGACTGCGGCGCAGCAGGGCGGTCAGCTCGTGCTCGACCGCCCGTACGGTCTCCGGGGAGTGCTCGTCCACGGTGATAGAGGGTACGGCCGGCGGTTCAGCGACCGCCGGTGAGCCGGTGGTGCATCACCTCGCGCAGCTCGCCCTCGCTGCCGGTGCCCTCGATCGTCACCTCGGCCGAGCGGCCGTCGTGCACCAGGGTGCCCACCGCGTTGCCGAAGTACGGGCCGGCCAGTTTCCGCCACCGCACCGACGGGCGGCGGACCCCGGCGGAGCGCGCCAGTGCCCGGGTCGCCCCGGACGGGCCGGACGACCAGCCGAGCCGCATCAGCGGGCGTAGCCCGGCCGGCACCTGGTTGTGGATGGGAGAGCAGGTGAGCTGGTGCACCGGGGTGACCACCTCCGGATCGTCGAACCGGGCCCGGGCGACGTACGAGTGGTGCACGTCACCGCCGAGGACGCTGATCGAGGCCGGCGGCGCGTATGCCGGGCCGGCCCCCACCCGCTCACCGGGCCGGCCCGGCGTGCCGCTGCCGATCCGGGCGAACAGCGCCCCGAGCGCCTCGAACGAGCGGCGGAACGCCGCCCAGTGCTCCAGGTCCAGTCCCCGGCGCAGCTTCTCGGCGGCGGCCGCCACCCAGCGCCGCCGCGAGTCGGCCAGTTTCTCGTTCCAGGCCTCCACGTGGTGGATGCCCGGCGGGAGCAGCCAGGGCAGGGAGGAGCCCACCACCAGGTGGTCGTACGTGCCGTGGGCCTGGTCGACGAACCACGCCCACTCGCCCGGCGGCAGCATCGCCCGCTGGCCGGGCTCCAGCACCCGGCTGCACCGGTTGTCGAGCATGACCAGCCGGGTACGGCCCACGTCGAGGGCGTAGCTCCACTGGTACTGCACGGCGCGCCAGCGCTCGGTGTCGTGGGCCAGGTCGGACTCCTGGTCGACGCGGCGCCCGAAGTCGCGCAGCACGCCGGTGGCGTCCTCGGCGGCGGTCACCTTCGCGTAGACCGGGTCGGCGGCGATCTCGTCCGGGGAGAGGTTGCCGAGGTGCTGGTAGACCCAGTACGACGCGAGCCCGCTGCCGATCCGCTCGGCCCACCAGGGCTGGTCGCGGGCGTCCGCACGCCAGGAGGCGGAGGTGTTCCAGTCGTCGATGATCTCGTGGTCGTCGAAGATCATCACGCTGGGGACGGTGGAGAGCAGCCAGCGGATCTCCGGGTCACGCCACGACTCCAGGTACAGCTTCGTGTACTCGTCGAAGCTCACCACCTGGTCGGCCGGCGCGCCCTTCGGGCGGCGGCGGCGCCGCTTGAGCAGCCGCTTCACGGTCGGCGAGGTCTCGTCGGCGTACACCTGGTCACCCAGGAGCACCACCAGGTCGGGCAGGTCCGCCGGGTCGAAGTCCGCCGCCAGGCGGCGGGCGTACGCGTCGAGGGCGTCCGGGGGGAGCTTGCGGGCGGTGGAGTGCTGCGTGGTCTCCCGGCACGAGCCGAAGAGCAGCCGCACCGGCTGGTCGAGGTCGTCCGCCGCCCGTGTGCGGATCAGGCTCGGCGGGAAGTCGCTGCGCGGCTCCGGCCAGGCGACCTGGTCGTCGATCAGCACCTCGTAGGTGGTCGTGCTGTCCGGCGTCAGGCCGGCAACCACGACCAGCGCGTAGTGGTGGTCGTACGCCGAGAAGGTGGGCGCG
This sequence comes from Actinomycetes bacterium, assembly GCA_023402505.1. Lineage (GTDB taxonomy): Bacteria > Actinomycetota > Actinomycetes > Mycobacteriales > Micromonosporaceae > Micromonospora. Next base: position 5,156 of record JAEYGD010000298.1, on the reverse strand, counting down.
GTGCCGGTGGCGCCGCCGGCCGTGCGGACGGTGACCACCGCGGGCGCGCTGGTCTCCACCCAGATCGTGGCGCGCGTGCCCACCACCCGTCGCAGCAACGGACCGACGAGCAGGTGGGCGGGCATGGCGGACCTCCGAGGGTGAGCGAGCTTCATCCTTACTACCCGGCCGGCGGTCGCACCACTGCAGGCTGAGACGAGACTACCGTCGCAATCGGCGGGCGGCGGGGGGTGCGGTGGTGGAGACGCCGCCGCCCGCGTCTGACAGGATTTCGGGCATGACGGAATACCTCCTCATCGCACTCGCCCTGCTCGGTGTGCTGATCCTCGGTGCCCTCGGGCTGGTGGTGCCGAAGCTGCGCCGCCGTCCCGAGCCGCCGCTGCCGACGACGGAGGTCGAGACCCGCGCCGAGGAGGACCTCGCCGGCCCGCCCGTCGAGGCGCCGGAGGCCGAGGTGTCCACCGGCATCCTGGTCGAGCCGCCGGTGGTCGAGGCACCCCCGGTGGAGATCCCGGAGCCCACCGCCGGCCGGCTGGTGCGGCTCCGGTCCCGGCTGTCCCGTTCGCAGAACGTCTTCGGCAAGGGCCTGCTGGGCCTGCTCAGCCGGGACCGCCTCGACGAGGACACCTGGGAGGAGATCGAGGACAGCCTGATCACCGCCGACGTCGGCATCGACTCCACCCGGGAGATCGTCGACCGGCTGCGCGAGCGGACCCGGGTGCTCGGCACCCGCACCACCGGCGAGCTGCGCGCGCTGCTCGCCGCCGAGCTGGTCGAGGCGCTCGACCCCGCCCTGGACCGGTCGCTGCGCACGGCCTCCAAGGAGGGCGTCCCGGCGGTGGTGCTGGTGGTCGGCGTCAACGGCGCCGGCAAGACCACCACCTGCGGCAAGATCGCCCGGGTCCTGGTCGCGGACGGACGCAGCGTGCTGCTCGGCGCGGCCGACACCTTCCGGGCCGCCGCCGCCGACCAGCTGCAGACCTGGGGCGGGCGGGTCGGCGCCGAGACCGTCCGGGGCCCGGAGGGGGCCGACCCGGCCAGCGTCGCGTTCGACGCGGTGAAGCGGGGCATCGACACCGGGGTGGACACCGTGCTGATCGACACCGCCGGCCGCCTGCAGAACAAGGTCGGCCTGATGGACGAGCTGGGCAAGGTCAAGCGGGTGGTGGAGAAGCACGGCCCGATCGACGAGACACTGCTGATCCTCGACGCCACCACCGGCCAGAACGGCCTGGAGCAGGCGCGGGTCTTCACCGAGGTGGTCAACGTGACCGGGGTCGTGCTCACCAAGCTCGACGGGACCGCCAAGGGCGGCATCGTGATCGCGGTGCAGCGCAAGCTCGGCATCCCGGTCAAGCTCGTCGGGCTGGGCGAGGGCAAGGACGACCTGGCGCCGTTCGACCCCGCGCAGTTCGTCGACGCGTTGCTGGGCACCGAGGCCCCTGGACGGGACGCGTAATCTCGCAGTGACGACCGACGATCGCGCCTACGTCGGGTGGCGCGACCCCCACCACCCGGCGCCCCGCCTCGGGAGGCCGTACGTGACTTCGCAGGAGATCCCGCTGCACGGCGGCAACGTCAGCACCGTGGTCCGGGTCGGCGACACCGTGCGGCGCAACGCCGGCCCGTGGACGCCGTCGGTGCACGCCCTGCTGCGGCACCTGGAGTACGTGGGTTTCACCGGCGCACCCCGGGCCCTGGGGATGGACGAGCGCAACCGCGAGGTGCTGTCGTACCTGGAGGGGGAGTGCGGGGAGTATCCGCTGGCCCCGCACTGGGTCACCGACGAGGCGCTGGTCACCGTCGCCACCATGCTGCGCATGTTCCACGACGCGCAGTACGGTTTCGTGCCGCCGCAGGGCGCGGTGTGGCGCTCGTTCGGGCCGCCGCCGCCGGACACCGAGGTGATCTGCCACCACGACGCCGCCCCGCACAACGTGATCTGGCGCCCCGACGGCACCCTCGGCCTGATCGACTTCGACCTCGCCTCGCCGGGTGCGCGCATCTACGACGTCGCGTACGCCGCCTGGACGTGGGTGCCGGTCTTCTCCGACCGGGACTCGATCACGCTCGGCTGGAAGCGGCCGGACCGGCCCCGCCGGCTGCGCCTGTTCGCCGACGCGTACGGGCTGATCCCGCGGGACCGGCACCGGCTGATCCGCACCATCCGCAAGCGGATCGTCGACCACGTGGAGGGCATCCGGCGGATGGCCGCCGCCGGGGACCCGGCGTTCGTGCGGATCGTGCACAAGGGGCACCTCCGCCGGCCGATGCGGGACCTGCGGCTGCTCGACTACGAACGGCACGCCCTCGAGGACGCCCTGCGCTGACCGGTTCGTCCGGTTCACCGTCGTCCGTCGCGGGCGACGGTGAAGTTCTCGTCACACGTCCGAAACAAGCCGTCACCACCCGGAAATCGACCGGTGACGCTGGGGGAAACAGGGAGCGAGCAGGCTTCCGCCCAACCGGCGTACGGGCGACGCTGCCCCGGAAGCCGTGAAGGAGGGAACTTCACCTTTAGGAGGCCAGCGTGCCTGAGGCACCGACCATCGACACCGGCAACACCGCGTGGTTGCTCGTGTCGAGCGCGATCGTGTTGCTCATGACGCCCGGACTGGCGCTGTTCTACGGCGGCCTCAACCGGGCCAAGGGCGTCCTCAACATGATTATGATGAGCTTCTCGGCGATCGGGCTCGTCAGCATTCTGTGGCTGTTCTACGGCTTCTCCGCCGCTTTCGGCGACGACCAGGGCGGGGTCATCGGCGACCTCGGCCAGTACGTCGGCACCAAGACGTTCATGGCGGAGACCGACCTGTGGGGCGAGACCGGCATCCCGCTCTACGTCTTCATGGCGTTCCAGATGATGTTCGCCGTCATCACCGTGGCGCTGATCAGCGGCGCGATCGCCGACCGGACCAAGTTCTCCGGCTGGCTGCTGTTCGCCTTCGGCTGGGCCACCCTGGTCTACTTCCCGGTCGCCCACTGGGTGTGGGGCGGCGGTTTCATCGGCGCCAAGCTCGGCGCGCTCGACTTCGCCGGCGGTACGGCGGTGCACATCAACGCCGGTGCGGCGGCGCTCGCCCTGGTGCTGGTGCTCGGCAAGCGGCTGGGCTGGCCCCGGGAGACCATGAAGCCGCACAACGTCCCGATGGTCGCCCTCGGCGCCGGCCTGCTCTGGTTCGGCTGGTTCGGCTTCAACGCCGGCTCCGAGCTGACCGCCGACTCGACGACCGGCCTGGCCTTCATCAACACCCAGGTCGCCACCGCCGCCGCCGTCCTCGGCTGGCTGCTGGTGGAGAAGGTGCGCGACGGCCGGCCGACCCTGGTCGGGGCGTCCTCCGGCGCCATCGCCGGCCTGGTGGCGATCACCCCGGCGTGTGCGTTCGTCACGCCCTGGGCGGCGGTGCTGCTCGGCCTGGTCTCCGGCGCGGTCTGCGCGCTGGCGGTGGGCCTGAAGTACCGGCTGGGCTACGACGACTCGCTGGACGTCGTCGGGGTGCACTTCGTCGGCGGCTGGATCGGCTGCCTGTGGATCGGCCTGTTCGGCACCTCCTCGGTCAGCTCCCTGGTCAGCGACGAGGGCCTGTTCTACGGCGGCGGGGTGACCCAGCTCGGCGTCCAGGCGCTCAGCGCGCTGATCGTCACCGTCTACTCCTTCGTGGTGGCGTTCGTCCTCGGCTTCGTCATCCAGAAGACCATCGGTTTCCGGGTCAGCGAGGAGGCCGAGATCGAGGGCATCGACATCACCGAGCACGCCGAGAGCGGCTACGACCTCTCCCCGGCCGGCGGTTCCGTCGGCGGTGGCGGCGCGTTCGCGATGGCCGGCCTGGCCGGCGGGAAGCCGGCGGCGGCAGCCGCCGAACCCAGCACCGAACCGGCCGCCGGGCCGGTCAACGAGAAGGTCGCCGGTTAACGTTCCCGGGATGGAGGGGTTGGACATGAAGCTGGTGACCGCGGTCATCAAGCCGTACCAGCTGGACGCGGTGAAGGAGGCCCTGCACGCCCTGGGCGTGGCCGGCCTGACCGTCAGCGAGGTCCAGGGTTACGGCCGGCAGAAGGGGCACACCGAGGTCTACCGGGGTGCCGAGTACACGGTCGAGTTCCTGCCCAAGATCCGGGTCGAGGTGCTCACCGACGAGATGGACGTCGAGAAGATCGTCGACGCGATCGTGGCCGCGGCCCGGACCGGCAAGATCGGCGACGGCAAGGTCTGGGTGACCGGCGTCGAGGAGGTCGTCCGCGTCCGTACCGGCGAGCGTGGGCTCGACGCCCTGTAGGGAGAGCTGCCCGATGACCTCGTTGACCACGCAGCCGCACCGCCTGGTCAACGAGGTCGTCGGCGTCCCCGGGGGGATCGGCGTGGCCGCGCGGGAGGCACGGGCGACGGCCCTCGACGGCTGGCTCGCCCGCCTGCTGCCCGAGCGGGAGGGCGTCGCGCTGGTCGCCGTCGGCGGTCTCGGGCGGCGCCAGTGCGCCCCGTACGGCGACGTCGACCTGCTGCTGCTGCACGCCGGGGTGCCCGAGGTCGACGAGCTGGCCGCCGGGATCTGGTACCCGATCTGGGACGCCGGGCTGCGGCTCGACCACTCGGTGCGTACGGTCGCCGAGGCGCTGTCGGTCGCGCAGGACGACGTGAAGGTCGCCCTCGGGCTGCTCGACGCGCGTTTCGTCGCCGGGGACGAGGCGCTCGCCCGGCAACTCGCCCGCACCGCCACCGACCACTGGCGGCGTACCGCCGTCCGGCAGCTGCCCGGTCTCCGGGAGGTCACGGCGGCCCGGTGGCGGGCCCACGGCGAGCTGGCCTTCCTCCTCGAGGGCGATCTCAAGGAGGCCGCCGGCGGGCTGCGCGACGTGGGCATCCTGCGGGCCGTCGCGATCGCCGGCCTCACCGACGCGCTGCGACCCGCCGTCCGCGCCGCCCACCTGCGGCTGCTGGACACCCGCGACGCCCTGCACACCCAGGTCGGCCGCCGCGTCGACCGGTTGCTCGCGCAGGAACGCGACGGCGTCGCCGCCCTGCTCGGGCTGCGCCAGCTCCAGGCCGACCCGGGGGCCGGGGACGAGGGCGACGCCCTGCTGCGCCGGGTCGCCGGGGACGCCCGAACGGTGAGCCACGCCCTCGACGACGCCTTCCGGGCCGCCGAGCGGCTCCGGGC
>JAEYGD010000087.1 GCA_023402505.1 Actinomycetes bacterium | reverse complement strand
GCGTACGGCGACGGGTGGATCGCCGGCGGCAGCTCGGCCAGCGGGTACGGCGAGCTGGCCGGCCGTGCCCGGGAGGCCTGGCGGGCCGCGGGGCGGACCGACCGGCCGCGGCTGGTGGCAATCGCCTACGTGGCCCTCGGCGCCGGCGCGGCCGACCGCTCCGCCGCCTACCTGCGCGACTACTACGGTTTCCTCGGCTGGAAGGCCGACATCGCGGTGAAGAGCGTCCTCACCGACGCCCAGCAGCTACGGACGTTCGTCGCCGACTACCGCGCGGTGGGCTGCGACGAGCTGATCCTGTTCCCGTGCGTACCGGAGCCAGGGCAGGCGGACCTGATCGCCGACGCCGTCCGAGGGTGAGCGGCGTGACCGAGACGCTGGAGGTCCTGACGCTGCTCGGCAGCGGCACGGTGGCCGGGGTGCTCTTCGCCGTGGCGCTGAGCACCGTCCCGGCCCTGGCCGCCATGCCTCCCGAGCGGTACGTGCAGGCGCACACCCTCTTGGGCCGCAACTGGGATCCGACGATGCCGTTGATCGTCCTCGGCACCACCCTGCTGGACGTCTGGCTGGCGTTCCGCACCACCGAGCCGGCGGCCCGGGCGCTGATCGTGGTGGCCGCCGGCTGCCTGCTCGGCGTGTCGGTGGTCTCGCACTTCCGCAACGTGCCGATCAACCGGCGGGTGCACCGGACCGACCCGGATGCCATCCCGGTCGACTGGGTCGACCCGCGTCCGGTCTGGCGGCGCTGGCACCTGCTGCGGACCGCCCTGGCGGTCGTCGCCTTCGCGGCGAACAGCCTCGCCGTAACCACCTTCTGAAAGGACCGCGGATGAGTCACGACCGAGAGCTCGCCTTCGTCGGGCTGGGCGGCATGGGCGCCGGCATGGCACGGTGCCTGCGCGCCGCCGGCCACCCCCTCGTGGTGCACAACCGGACGGCCGCGAAGGCGGCCGCGTTGGCGGACGCCGGCGCGCGGGTGGCCGCCACCAGCGGCGAGGCCGTGCAGGACGCGCGGATCGTCGTCCTGAGCCTCAGCGACCAGCACGCCGTCGAGCAGGTGCTCTTCGGGGAGATGCTCGGTTACCTGCGCCCGGGCACGCTGGTGGTGGACACGTCCACCCTGTCGCCCGCGTACTCCGCCGAGGCCAGCGAGCGGCTGGCCCGGGTCGGCGTACGCCGGATCGAGGCCTGCGTCCTCGGCAACCCGCCGATGGCCCAGGCGGGCAAGCTGCGCATCTTCACCGCCGGTGACCGCTCCGGGGTGGAGGAGGCCCACGACGTCCTCGCCACGCTGGGCCAGGAGATCCGCTACGTGGGAGCGGTCGGTGCCGCGAGCACGCTGAAGCTGGCCTTCAACCTGATCCTCGGCAACCAGGTCGCCGCGCTGGCCGAGGCGGTGGCGTTCGTGGAGAGCAGCGGCCTGGACCGGGAGCGGTTCCTCGCCGCGCTCACCGCGAGCGGCTTCAGCTCGCCGACCCTGGCGTTCCGGGCGGACATGGTGCGCAACCGCAGCTACGAGCCGCCGCAGTTCCGGGTGAACCTGATGGCGAAGGATCTGCGGCTGGCCGTCGACGAGGCGGACGCCCGGGGCGTCGGGCTGGCGGTGACGGCCCGCGCCGCCGACCGGTTCAGCGAGGCGGTGCGGGCCGGGGACGGCGACAAGGACGCCGCCGTGGTCGCGGAGCCCCGCTCCCCGGTCCGCTGACCGGCGCGGGTGGCCCGGTCGACGCCGCCGCTGGAGACAGTGACGAGCCCGGCGAACCGCCGCCGCGAACAGCGACGAGCCCGGCACCAGTGGTGCCGGGCTCGTCGTCGTCTGGTGGGCGATACTGGGTTTGAACCAGTGACCTCTTCCGTGTCAAGGAAGCGCGCTCCCACTGCGCCAATCGCCCTCGATCGTGCCGAGGTGGGGACGGGATTTGAACCCGCGTACACGGCTTTGCAGGCCGTTGCCTCGCCTCTCGGCCACCCCACCGAGGTTGCCCCCGTCATGCGTGGCGGCAGCTCCGAGCGGACGACGGGATTCGAACCCGCGACCCTCACCTTGGCAAGGTGATGCGCTACCAGCTGCGCTACGTCCGCGTGCCCCCGGCAACCCGGTGACGGATGAGAACTTTAGCCCAGCGGCCGAGCGGTTGCCAACTCGGGGTCCCCCCGGCGCGTCCCCCGCGCCGGCCGGCCCGCCGGCCGGCGACCACGCCCGGTATAAGCCCTGCTGGGAGGCCTGGTGTCAACTGTCCGGCTTCCGACTGTCGCAGAGCCCGGACGACGCCTTTGGTAACGGGCCGTGTCCGTTCCGATGTACTACCGTAACGGTCGTGACGAGACGTGCGGCCGAGATCCGCCTGGATGCCCTGCTGCGCACGGCCTGTGACGTGATCGTGGAGCGTGGCCTGGCCAACACCCGCACCGCGGACGTGGCCCAGGCCGCCGGGGTGAGCCAGGCCCTGGTCTTCTACCACTTCGCCACGAAGGACCGGCTGCTCGCCGAGGCGTTCGCGTACGCCGTCGAGCAGGACCTCGCCCGGCTGGACGCGGTGATGCGCTCCAGCGCCCCGCCACTGACCAAGCTCCGGCGGATCGTAAGGCTCTACACACCCGCCGGGCGACCCATCTCCTGGTCGATGTGGATCGACGGCTGGGCCGAGTCGTTGCGCACGCCCGAGCTGGAGAAGGTCTCCCGGCGGCTGGACCTGCGCTGGCGGCAGGATCTGGCGACGGTGATCGCCGACGGGGTGGCCGACGGCACGTTCGAGTGCGCCGACCCGGCCGGCGCCGCGTGGCGGATCAGCGCCGTCATGGACGGCCTCGCCGTCCAGCTCGCGGTACACGACCGGGTGATCTCCCGGCGGCAGTTCACCGAGTGGGTCCGCCTGGTGACCGCCCGGGAGCTGGGGATCGACCCGGCGCAACTGGACTGAGGGGCCGGCGAAACGGCTCGGGCGGCCCGCCGGGGGCGGGACAATCCCGGCATGGAGCTGCTGGAGACGTACCGCCGTAGCCTCGCCGACTTCACCGACCTGGTGGCGCAGGTGGGCCCGGACCAGTGGACGGCACCGACCCCGTGCCCGAGCTGGGACGTCCGGACTTTGGTCAACCACGTGATCAGCGAGGCCCGGTGGAGCGTGCCGCTGATGGCCGGCCGCACGATCGCGGAGGTCGGCGACCGCTACGACGGCGACCAGCTCGACGGCGACCCGGCGGAGGCCGCCCGGGACGCGGCCGCCCAGACGGAACTGGCCTTCAGCCGCCCCTCGGCCCTGGACCGGACCGTCGACCTCTCCTCCGGTGCGACGCCGGCCGATGAGTACCTGCACCAACTCCTCGCCGAGCACCTCGTACACGGTTGGGACCTGGCGGTGGCCATCGGCGCCGACCCGCGCCTGGACACCGACGCGGTCACCGAGTGCGCCCGGTGGTTCCGCGGGCGGATCGGCGACTACCAGCGCGGGCGGCTCGTCCGGGCGGGTGTCGACGCGCCGCCCGGCGCCGACGCGCAGGACGAGCTGATCGCCGCCTTCGGCCGCGACCCGAACTGGGCGCCGTAGCCGGGCGTCCGAGAACCGGCCCTCACCAGCGGGAGCGGCGACCCGGGGGGCGGTCCCAGCCGCGACGTGACCCGACATCCCCGGCCTCCGCCGTCCGGGTCAGGTGGCGCAGCCGCAGCAGCAGGCCGAGGCCGAGCGAGAGCAGCAGCCCACCCAGGAGGAAGGCCGCGTGCACCGCCCCGAAGCCACCGGACCGCGCGACCGGGCGGCCCGCACCGGCCGCGGGTGGCACCTCCGCGACACCCTCGTCGGCGGGAACCTCGTCCGCGGACTCCTCCACCGCCGGCTCGCTGGACTCGGCCGGGGGCTCGGACGCCGCCGGGGACCGGGTCGGCCGCGCGTCCCCGCCCGGCCCGACGACCGTACGGGTGGCCGCCTGCCGCGCCAGCAGGCGCAGGTTCGCGTCGTACGCCTCCGCCTCCAGCGTGACCCGCCCGCGGGTCACGTCCTCCGCGAACGCCACCCGGTACCGGGCGGTCACCGTCCGGTCCGGGCAGAGCGTGCCCGGGTCGAGCTGGCGGTCGGTCAGCCGCGCCACGTCGCCCTCGGTACGCACCTCCACCGGAAACGAGCCGGTCTCCTCGATCCGGTCCATCCGCACCTGGTCGAGCCGCAGCCCGGAGACCCGCAGCACCATCGACCAGCGGACCTTCACGCAGTCGCCCCGGTCCCGCCGGACGACGGCGGAGACCGTCGCCACCTCCCCACCGGCCCGGAACTGGTCGGGCAGGCCGCTCAACTCCGTACGGTTGGCCGCCGAGGCGGGGCCCGGCGCGACCACGCCCACCACCGTCAGGCAGGCCAGCACCACCCCGGCCCGCAACGCGTACCGCCACAGCGTCACCGTCTCCGCCTCCCGTCGGTCGTCGCCACGACAGACGCTAGGAGCGCGGGCGGGCGCCCGGTAGACGGGCGTGTTCGCACGCACCGCCGAACGGGGACGCCGGTTTCACGCAGTGTGGTGAACCGCTCACGCCCTCCCGGCGACACGCCGCGCCGTCCGCTGCGGGAGAATCTGCCGGTGTCCGAACTCGCCACCGCCTTCGTCCGGCTGCACGCGCGTCTCGCGCCGGTCGCCTTCGTGCCCGAGGTGCGGCTGCACCAGGCCGACGACGCGGTCGGGCTCTGGGAGCTGACCGAGGGCGAGTTCCGCAGCTCGCAGCCGCCGCCGTTCTGGGCCTTCGCCTGGGCCGGCGGGCAGGCGCTCGCCCGGTACCTCACCGACAATCCCGGCCTGGTGGCCGGGCGGCGGGTGCTCGACCTCGCCTCCGGCTCCGGCCTGGTGGCGATCGCCGCGGCCCGGGCCGGCGCCGCCGCCGTCCGCGCGGTCGAGGTGGACCCGCTGGCCGTCGCGGCCGTCGCGGTCAACGCCGAGGCCAACGGGGTACGCCTCGACGCCGAGCTGGGCGACATCCTCGACGGCGACGCGGGCGGCGCCGAGGTGGTGCTCGCCGGTGACGTCTTCTACAGCGAGGCGATGGCGAGGCGCATGCTCCGCTTCCTGCTGACCGCCGCCCGGGCCGGTGCCACGGTGCTCGTCGGCGACCCCGGCCGGGCGTTCCTGCCCCGCGACCGCTTCGACGAGCTGGCCACCTACGACGTGCCGGTCCCCGAGACGCTGGAGAGCGTACGGGTGAAGCGCACCACGGTGTGGCGGCTGCGCGCCGGGCTGCCGGGCGCGGCCCGTTAGCGTGTCGCCGTGCTGTTCCGGAGCTGGGCGGAGCCGGCCGACGCCCGGTGGCCGGACGTGGCCCGCGTCGCCGACCACACCGGCGTCGAGCATCTGGTGGTGACCCGCCACGCGCTGGTCCGGCAGGTACTCACCGACCCGGTGACGTACCGCCCGGACAACGCCCTCGACGCGGTCACCCCGGTCCCGGTGGCGGCCCTGCGGGTGCTCGCCGGGCACCGCTTCCGCCTGCCGGCGACGCTCGCCAACAACGGCGGCGAAAGCCACCCCGGCATCCGGGCGGTGGTGGCCGACGCCCTCCACCCGGCGAAGGTCGCCGCGCAGCGGCCCTGGCTGACCGCGCTGGTGCGGGACCGGGTGACCGCGATCCGTGCCGCCCTCGACGCCGGCGCCCCCGCCGACCTCTACGCCGACCTCGCCGCCGACCTGCCGCTGCTGGTGCTGGCCCGCCTGGTCGAGTTGCCCGACGCGCCGGTCGGCGCGGTGAAGGAGTTCGCGCGGGCCGCGCTGGAGCTGTTCTGGGCCCCGGTGGACGCCGACCGCCAGCTCGCACTCGCCGACGAGGTGGGGCGGTTCCACCGGGTGCTGCGGGAGTTCGCGGCCACCGGGGACGGCCTCGCCGGGGCGCTGCGGGCCGCCGGCCACCCGCCCGACGTGGTCGTCGGCGCGCTGTTCTTCCTCCTGGTCGCCGGCCAGGAGACCACCTCCCAGTTCCTCACCCTGCTGCTGCACCGGCTGGCCGGCGAGCCGGCGGTACGCGCCGGCCTGCGCGCCGGAACCGTCGCGGTCGCCGACGTCGTCGAGGAGGGCCTGCGGCTGGAGCCGCCGATCGTGACCTGGCGGCGGGTGGCCGCCGTGGACGCCACGCTGGGCGGGACGGCGGTGGCAGCGGGCACCAGCGTCGTGCTGTGGCTGGCCCGCGCCGGCCGCGACCCGGCGATCGTCGAGGCGCCCGGCGAGTTCCGGCCCAGGCAGCGGGGGTCGCGCCGGCACCTCGCCTTCGGGGCGGGCGTCCACCGCTGCGTCGGCGACCAACTGGCCCGGCTGGAGGCGGCGGTGGTGGTCGAGCAGGTCACCCCGTTGCTGGACGGGGTGAGCGTGGTGCGCCCGCCGTGGTGCCCGGACAACCTCACCTTCCGGATGCCCGACGCCTTCGTGGTCCGCCGCCGGCCCTGACCTGGCACCGCCGGCCCTGACCTGGCACCGCCGGCCCCGACCCGCCGGCCGTACTGACGAAAGTGAGGGTCGGCCGGTGCCGTTCGGGTCCGGCGCGGGCACCCCGCGCGCGCCTACCGTCGCTGCATGATCACATTACGTGGGTTGACCAAACGGTTCGGCGACACGACCGCCGTCGACGACCTGACCGTCGACATCGCCCCCGGCCGCGTCACCGGTTTCCTCGGTCCGAACGGCGCCGGGAAGTCCACCACCATGCGGATGGTGCTCGGCCTGGACCGCCCCACCGCCGGGCGGGCGCTGGTCGGCGGCCGGCCCTACCGGGAGCTGCGCCACCCGCTGTACGAGGTCGGCGCGCTGCTCGACGCGCGGGCGATCCACCCCGCCCGGTCCGGCCGTGCGCACCTCCTGGCCATGGCACGCAGCAACGGGATCCCGGCCCGCCGGGTCGGCGAGGTGCTGGCCACCGTGGGGCTCGACGACCGCGCCGCCGCCAAGCCGGGCCGCACCCTGTCGTTGGGGATGAGCCAGCGGCTCGGCATCGCCGGCGCGCTGCTCGGTGACCCGCCGGTCCTGATGTTCGACGAGCCGGTCAACGGACTCGACCCGGACGGTGTGCGCTGGATCCGGCAGCTCGTCCGGGCGCTCGCCGCCGAGGGCCGCACCGTGCTGGTGTCCAGCCACCTGATGAGCGAGATGCAGCAGACCGCCGACCGGCTGGTGGTCATCGGGCGCGGCCGGCTGCTCGCCGACGCTCCCGTCGAGACGCTGGTCGCCGGAGCCGGCGGAGCGGTGCGGGTCCGCGTGCCGGCCGGTCCGGACCGCGACGCGCTCGCCGCTCGGCTCCGCGCGGCCGGGGGCGGCGTCGAACCGGACGGGCC
>JAEYGD010000028.1 GCA_023402505.1 Actinomycetes bacterium | reverse complement strand
GGCTCCTGGAGACCGCCGGGCCGGCCACCGCCACCGGCGACGCGGCGCCGCTGGCGCTGCGGGACCGGGCGCTGCTGGAGTTCCTGTACGGCACCGGCGCGCGGATCTCCGAGGCGGTCGGCGCCGCCGTCGACGACCTCGACACCGACGAGGGTGCGGTGCTGCTGCGCGGCAAGGGCGGGCGCACCCGGCTCGTCCCGATCGGCGGGTACGCGGTGCAGGCGCTGCGCGCGTACCTGGTGCGGGCCCGGCCGGGGCTCGCCGCCGGCGGCCGGGGCACTCCGGCGGTGTTCCTCAACGCCCGGGGCGGCGCGCTGTCCCGGCAGGGGGCATGGACGATCCTGCGTCGCGCCGCCGAGCGGGCCGCGCTGCCGGTGGACGGGCCGGGGGCGGTCTCCCCGCACACGCTGCGCCACTCGTACGCCACGCACCTGCTCGACGGCGGGGCCGACGTGCGGGTGGTGCAGGAGCTGCTCGGGCACGCGTCGGTCACGACGACACAGGTCTACACGCTGGTCACCGTGGAGCGGCTGCGGGAGATCTACGCCACCGCGCATCCGCGGGCGCGGGGCTGACCGACCGGCCGCCGACACGCCGGACCGGTGCCGAACCGCCTGCTCGCCGGTGGCGTACAGTCGGGTTCGGCGCGGACCTGGTGGGGCGACGCGGACCAGGATACGCGGCGGCGCCGCGAAGGGACGTCGGTCGGCTCCGACGCCGGGTGGTCGTCGGGAGGGGGCAACGAGGACATGGCAGGCAACGGTGACCGTGCCGAGACCTGGACGTCTGAGCTCCGTGAGCAACAGGCCACGCTCGGCGCGGATCTCGGTCCCGCCGACCCGGCGGCGTACACGATGCGCAAGCCGATCCCGGAGCCGATGCCGACCGACCGGCACGGCCCGGCCCGCATCATCGCGATGGCCAACCAGAAGGGCGGCGTCGGCAAGACCACCACGACCATCAATCTGGGTGCGGCGCTGGCCGAGTACGGCCGCAAGGTGCTGCTGGTCGACTTCGACCCGCAGGGCGCCCTGTCGGTGGGTCTGGGCGTCAACCCGCACAACCTCGACCTGTCGGTCTACAACCTGTTGATGCAGGACGACGTCACCTGCGACGACGTGCTCATCAAGACCGACGTGGCGGGGCTGCACCTGCTGCCGGCCAACATCGACCTGTCGGCGGCCGAGATCCAGCTGGTCAACGAGGTCGCCCGCGAGATGGCCCTGGCGCGGGTGCTCAAGTCGATCCGCAAGGAGTACGACTTCATCCTGATCGACTGCCAGCCGTCGCTGGGCCTGCTGGCGATCAACGCACTGACCGTGGCCCACGGCGTGCTCATCCCACTGGAGTGCGAGTTCTTCAGCCTGCGGGGTGTGGCGCTGCTGCTGGACACCATCGACAAGGTGCGCGAGCGGCTCAACTTCGACCTGGAGCTCGAGGGCATCCTCGCCACCATGTACGACAGCCGCACCACGCACTGCCGGCAGGTGCTGCAGCGGGTGGTGGAGGCGTTCGGCGACAAGGTCTACCAGACGGTCATCACCAAGACCGTGAAGTTCCCGGAGTCGACCGTGGCCGGGGCGCCGATCACGACGCTGGACCCGGCCTCCTCGGGTGCCCGCAACTACCGTCAGCTCGCCCGCGAGGTGATCGCCGCCGAGGCGGAGCGCTGAGCCTGGGCCGAACGCCGGGAGTCCGGGCCGTGGACTACGGTTCTCCGGTGACCGCACCATCGCTCGACCCGCCCGCGCCGCACGGCGCCGGCGATCCGGTGGCCGCCGCCGAGCTGGCCGCCGAGGTCGACGGTGTGGTGCCCGCCGACGCCGGCACCGTCGGGGAGGCCAGCGGTTTCACCGTCCGGCTGGCCAACTTCACCGGCCCGTTCGACCTGCTGCTGCAACTGATCAGCAAACACAAGCTGGACGTCACCGAGGTGGCGTTGCACCGGGTCACCGACGAGTTCATCGCCTACATCCGGGCGATGGGCGACCAGTGGGACCTGGACGAGACCAGCGAGTTCCTGCTCATCGCCGCCACCCTGCTGGACCTGAAGGCGGCCCGGCTGCTGCCCGCCGCGGAGGTCGAGGACGAGGAGGACCTGGCGCTGCTGGAGGCGCGGGACCTGCTGTTCGCCCGGCTGCTGCAGTACAAGGCGTACAAGGAGGCGGCGGCTCACATCGGTGCGCTGGAGGAGACCGGTGGGCGGCGCCACCCCCGGGCGGTCACCCTCGAACCCCGCTACGCGCAGGCCCTGCCGGACCTGGTGCTGGGTATCGGCCCGGAGCGGCTGCGGGCCCTGGCGGTGAAGGCGTTCACCCCGAGGCCGGCGCCCGAGGTGTCCATCGCGCACGTGCACATGGTCCGGGTCAGTGTGCGGGAGCACGCGGCGGTCATCAGCGAGCGGTTGCGCCGGGCCGGCACGGCGACGTTCGCCGGGCTCTGCGCGGACTGCGAGGCCACCCTGGAGGTGGTGGCCCGGTTCCTCGCGTTGCTGGAGCTGTACCGGGAAGGGCTGGTGGCGTTCGTCCAGGAGCAGGCCCTGGAGGAGCTGACCGTACGCTGGACCGGTCCCGCCGACGGTGGCCCGGATCTGGACATCGACGAGTACGCCGGCAACCCGTCGGAGCCGCCTCCGCGCGGGGAGCCGGCCGCCGGGTCACCGGCTGAGGCAACGGCCCGGCCGGAGCCGCCGGAGCCATCGGGGCCGGGCGCGGAGCCGCCGGGGCCGGGCGCAGTGGCGGCGCAGGATTCCGGGCGGGCGGACGGGACGGGATCGACGGAGGAACGAGCGGAATGAGCGACGAGGAGCGCCGGGACTCCCTGGCCGACCAGGCCGCCGCCTGGATCCCCCCGTGGGAGCGCCGCCCCGAACCACCCGCCGAGCCGGCCCCTGAGGCACCGGCCGAGCCGGCCGTTGAGGCGTCGGTCGAGCCGGCCCCTGAGGCACCGGCTGAGCCGGCTGTTGAGGTGCCGGCCGAGCCGGCTGTTGAGGTGCCGGCCGAGCCGGCCGTTGAGGCGTCGGCTGAGCCGGCTGCTGAGGCGTCGGCCGAGCCGGCCGGCGACGGCGCCGAGCCGGCGCGGGGTGGCGAGGCTGCCCGCGTACCGGAGAAGGCGCCGCGCCCCCGGCGGCGGGCACCGGCCCCGCCGGAGCCCGCGCCGGTCCTCGACGACGCGGAGCTGCGCGGCGCGCTGGAGGCGATCCTGCTGGTGGTGGACGAGCCGGTCGCCGAGGCGACCCTCGCCGACGTGCTGGAGCAGCCGACCGAGCGCGTCGGGGCGATGCTGCGGGAGATCGCCGCCGGCTACACCGCGGGCGGGCACGGTTTCGAGCTGCGCCGGGCGGCCGGCGGCTGGCGGCTCTACACCCGCCCGGAATACGCCGGGTACGTGGAACGGTTCGTGTTGGACGGGCAGTCGGTCCGGCTGACCCAGGCCGCCCTGGAGACCCTGGCCGTGGTCGCCTACAAGCAGCCGGTGACCCGCTCGCGGATCTCCGCCATCCGCGGGGTCAACTGCGACGGGGTGATCCGTACCCTGGTCTCCCGGGGCCTGGTGGAGGAGTGCGGCACCGAGACCGAAAGCGGCGCGTACCTCTACCGGACCACCACCCTGTTCCTGGAGAAACTCGGGCTGGACAGCGTCGCCGACCTGCCGCCGCTCGCTCCGTTCCTGCCCGACGACGTGGAAGACCTTGCCGATGCCTCGCGATGACCGTGCCCCGAAGCCCGACGCGCCCGTCTACACCGACGCCGAACGCCTGCAGAAGGTGCTCGCCGCCGCGGGCGTCGGCTCCCGGCGGGCCTGCGAGGACCTGATCTTCCGGCGGCGGGTGACGGTGAACGGCCGGGTCGCGCAGCTCGGTGACCGCGCCGACCCGACCCGCGACGTCATCCACGTCGACGGGCAGCGCCTGCAGGTCGACACGCGGCTGGTGTACCTGGCGATGAACAAGCCCCGCGGTGTGGTCTCCACGATGGCCGACGAGAAGGGCCGCACCGCGATCGCCGACTTCCTGGGCAACCGGGTGGAACAGCGCGTCTACCACGTCGGGCGGCTCGACGCGGACAGCGAGGGCCTGCTGCTGCTCACCAACGACGGCACCCTCGCCCACCGGCTCATGCACCCCTCGTACGGGGTGCCGAAGACCTACCTGTGCGAGGTGGCCGGGCCGATCCCGCGAGGGCTGAGCCGGCGCCTGGCGGCGGGGGTGGACCTGGAGGACGGCCCGGTGCGGGTCGACTCGTTCCGGGTGGTGGACAGTCTGGGCAAGACCGCCCAGGTGGAGCTGACCCTGCACGAAGGGCGCAAGCACATCGTGCGGCGGCTGCTGGCCGAGGTCGGTCATCCGGTGTCGCGGCTGGTGCGTACCTCGATCGGGCCGATCCGGCTCGGTGACCTGCGCGCCGGGCGCACCCGGCGGTTGACCAACGCGGAGGTCGCGGCGCTGTTCAAGGCCGTCGGCGACTGACGCCGGCGGTGGCGGGTACCGCTGCCGGTAGGCTGCGCTGCGGCCCGTGGCGGTGCGGTGCGGTGGTGCCGCGTCCGGTGCGGCGCCCGTGCATCATGGAGAAGGTGTTTTTCCGCTTGCGGTGACGAGCCGTGAGGTACGGACTGAGGAGGACGACGGTGGAGGAAATGGTACGGACCGGGCGCTGCGTGGTCGCTGTGGACGGGCCGTCCGGTTCGGGTAAGTCCACCGTCTCCCGGCGGCTCGCGGTCGGGCTGGGAGCCCGCTACCTGGACACCGGGGCGATGTACCGGGCGGTCACCTGGGCGGTGCTGCGCTCGGGCGTCGACCTGGCCGACGCCTCGGCGGTGGCCAAGGTGGCGGGGGAGACCGACCTGCGGATCGGCACCGACCCCCAGGGGTACGCGGTGACCGCCGACGGCGTGAACGTCGAGGTGGAGATCCGTGGACCCGAGGTGACCGGGGCGGTCTCCGCCGTGGCGGCCGTGCCGGCGGTCCGTGCGCTGCTCGTGGCCCGGCAGCGGGAGCTGATCTCCGCTGCCGGCCGGATCGTGGTCGAGGGGCGGGACATCGGCTCGGTGGTGGCACCGGACGCCGACCTGAAGGTCTACCTGACCGCGTCCGAGGCGGCACGGGCGGCGCGGCGCAGCGCCGAGGACGCCACCGACGTGGCCGTCACCGCCGCCGATCTGGCCCGGCGGGACCGGCTGGACTCGACCCGCAAGGCCGACCCGCTGGCGCAGGCACCCGACGCGGTCGTCCTGGACACCACCGAGTTGGGCATCGACGAGGTCGTCGCGCGCCTGCGGGACCTGCTGACCGGGCGGGGTGTGGCGTGAGCGAGCCGATCATCAGGGCGGTGGCGTCGTACGCCGTCGTCGAGCGGAGCGAGGCGACGGTATGAGCGAGACCGACGGTTGGGTGGAGCTGCGGGAGCCGGACCTCGACGTCGAGGAACCGACCGGTCCGCAGCCGGTGGTGGCCGTGGTCGGTCGTCCCAACGTGGGCAAGTCGACGCTGGTCAACCGTCTCATCGGCCGCCGTCAGGCGGTCGTGGAGGACGTACCGGGGGTGACCCGGGACCGTGTTCCGTACGACGCGCAGTGGAACGGCCGGCAGTTCACCGTCGTGGACACCGGCGGCTGGGAACCGGACGCCCGGGACCGGGCGGCGGCCATCGCCGCGCAGGCGGAGACGGCGATCGCCACCGCGGATGTGGTGCTGTTCGTGGTCGACGCGATGGTGGGCTCCACCGACGTCGACGAGGCGGCGGTGAAGATGCTGCGCCGCAGCGCCAAGCCGGTGATCCTGGTGGCGAACAAGGCCGACAACAGCTCGATCGAGATGGAGGCGACGTCGCTGTGGTCGCTGGGTCTCGGTGAGCCGCTCCCGGTGTCCGCCCTGCACGGGCGCGGTTCGGGTGAGCTGCTCGACGCCATCATGGACAAGCTGCCCGAGGCGCCGAGGATCGTGGAGAACCGTCCGCGTGGGCCGCGCCGGGTCGCGCTCGTCGGCCGGCCCAACGTCGGCAAGTCCAGCCTGCTCAACCGCTTCTCCGGTGAGGAGCGGGCGGTCGTGGACTCGGTCGCCGGCACCACCGTCGACCCGGTCGACAGCCTGGTCGAGATCGGCGGCGAGACGTGGCAGCTGGTCGACACCGCCGGCCTGCGTAAACGGGTGGGCAAGGCCAGCGGCACCGAGTACTACGCCAGCCTGCGTACCGCCTCGGCGATCGAGGCGGCGGAGGTGGCGGTGGTGCTGCTCGACGCCAGCGAGGTCATCAGCGAACAGGACCAGCGGATCCTGTCGATGGTCACCGACGCCGGCCGGGCGCTGGTGATCGCCTTCAACAAGTGGGACATGGTCGACGCCGACCGCCGCTACTACCTGGACAAGGAGATCGAGCGGGAGCTGCGGCGCATCCCCTGGGCGATCCGGCTGAACCTGTCGGCGAAGACCGGCCGTGCGGTCGACAAGCTCGCGCCGGCGTTGCGCAAGGCGCTGGCGAGTTGGGAGACGAGGGTGCCGACCGCGCAGCTCAACGCGTGGTTGACGGCCCTGGTGCAGGCCACCCCGCATCCGGTGCGCGGCGGACGGGCACCGAAGGTCCTCTTCGCGACCCAGGCGGGGGTGGCGCCGCCGCGGTTCGTGCTGTTCACGACCGGCCCGCTCGACGCCGGCTACCAGCGCTTCGTGGAGCGCAAGCTCCGTGAGGAGTTCGGCTTCGAGGGCAGCCCGATCGAGATCTCGGTCCGGCCGCGCAAGAAGCTCGGCCCTGGCGGGCGGGGCAAGGCGCACGGCTGACGCCTGCCATTACCCCACCCTCCTAGGATGCTCTAGGGGTGGTGTGCCGGCCGACAGCGGCGGGGCGGGTGGGGACGGGCGGAAGATCGTGCGATAAGCTGTACCGGCTGTCGCGGGGGAGACCACGCGGGAGCATCGGGACGTGGCGCAGTTTGGTAGCGCACTTGACTGGGGGTCAAGGGGTCGTCGGTTCAAATCCGGCCGTCCCGACAGCACGAAGAATGGCCGCTGACCGGAGCGTATGCCCTGGTCAGCGGCCTTTTGGCTACGCTGAAACAGCCCGGCGTCGGCGAGCTGGACGGCGCCCTAAGCCATACAGGTAGCGGGCCATCGAACTTCAGGCCGCCCACGTCCTGGTACCGGCACGGTCCCACCCGGTCTGTCGCTGTCATTACTGGTTGCGGCAGCGAGAGGTGTGGATCCTACGGTGGTTCCGGCGGCCGTACGTGCGGAGCCAGTCGTTCTCCAGCGGAGAGATTGTCGCGCCAGTAGCGGTAGACCAGGCCGGGTACCACCTCAACCGATCCTGCCGCGACGAGACAGGTAACAAGACCACTCCCGGTCGGTGCGTCGACGTCGAAGGCGAGGACCACTGCTGGTTCTTCACCGACGTGCCGACGCACCAGTGCACGTTCGTCGCGGTCGGCTTCCCGGAACAGAGGATCCCGGAACTGGGTCGGGCAGGCCAGGTACGCGACGTCGGTGAAGACCACCTCAAGGCCGTGGTGGTAGGTCAGGTCGTGCCCCGCGGCCAACCGAAGCTGGGAGCCGTCGAAGTGCAGCACGTCCCAATCCCACCAGGATCCCTCCGGCAGTTCGATCACACCGCGATCCTCCCATCGGTGTTCATGAACGGCCACACAACCCCAGGTGGGGCCAGTCCTCAGAACACCTTCGGGCTCGTGCTACATCCGGGCTCTGAGCACGTCGACCTCACAGCCCGGCGCGTACGGGTCGAAGCCGTGCTCGATCAGCCAGCGGACCGCCAGCAGGCTGCGGAGCGACCACCACGCGTGGATCACGTCGAGGTCGACGTCGGTGCCGTAGCCGGCGATGACGTCGTCGAGGTGCTCCTCGTGTCCGAGGGTGAAGGTGGCGAGGTCGTACAGGGGATCACCCTGGCCAGCCTCGGACCAGTCGATGATGCCCGTGACCTCGTCGCCGTCTACGAAGACGTGCGCGATCTGCAGGTCGCCGTGCGTGAACGCCGGAGTCCACGGCCGAAGCGCGGCCTCGGCGACCTGACGGTTACGGCTGACGAGGTCGGCGGGCAGGACGCCGCTGGCCACGAGCAACTCGCACTCGCCGTCGAGTTCCGCCACCAGCGCGGCGGTGCTCCGGCCGGCCCGGCCAGTCCGGGGCGGCAGCGGCGCGTCGTGCAGCGTCCGGACGGCTGCGCCCGCCGCGGCCCACCCCGCGGGCGACCCGGTCGACGGCCCACCGAGGCGCCCGAGTGTCGTCCCCGGGAGCGCGGCGATCGCGAGTACGGGCGGCATGCGCCACAGGACCTGCGGGGTCGGGACCGGTGCGAGGGACATCGCTTCGACCTCGGCGTCCATGCGGGCCTGGTCGGCGTCCACCTTCAGGAACACGTCGCCGACGCGTAGGGTCGCGCGCTCGGAGTGCGCGACGACGACTTCGACCTCGTCCATGGGCGGTGAGTATTCCCGGGGACGGTCGCTGACGCCGCGAGTCCCGATGACGACGAGCAACTTACTTAGCGTACGGGAGCCGGTGTTCGGCCTCGGTCGGTGGTGCCGGCCGGGTGCGGCGGCGATCAAGGTCCCGGTGACGGAAACACCTACCCTTGGAGCCGCTGCGCCCAGAACACCTGCCCGTCCGGACCCATGTGGACCATGGCCAGCAGCAGGTCGGACATCGCTATCGGCGAGGTCGCCATCGGCAGTTCCGGGTCCGGCTTTTCACGGTACGGAAAGAGCGCGACGAAGGTGAGCGGTGACGCCTTCTCGTCTGCCACGTGAAGCCGGTTGCCGTTGCTGCGCCACTCGTTGTCCCCGAACGTGGCATCACCGGCGCCTCGCAGCCACGGGTAGCGTTCGGCGATCCGGTTCTCGGTGCCCGCGCTGCCGATTCCGACGGCGTCCGGTGCCGCGGACACGCCGAAAACCTCAGGCTTGTGGTCGGTTCGCTTGTCGATGAGGAAGACCGCGAAGTAGCCGCCGTCGAGAGGCTCGGGTGGGGCCTGCCAGGAGACCCGGCCGAGCACCAGTTGGTCGCGTCCGGAGGCGAGCGGGGTAGGGGTGTTCGCGCCGAGCGCGGCCTGAGCCTCGTCGGTGCTCACCAGACTGAGCGAGGACGTGAGGGCCAGCGCTTGCGGGTCGTACGGCGGCTGGTTGTGCCACCACCGCCAGGCAACGACGGAGACCACCGCCAGAAGGACCGCCAGGACGGCTGCCGTCAGCCGAGTCCTTCGCCACGTCATGAGCGACAGTGAACCACGCGACCACCAGATCCCGGGGTGGCCGAGTCTGGGGCTGCGTCTCAGCCGAAGCGTCGCCGACGCCGCTGTCGTCCCTGCTGTACGCGAACCGTGGGGTTCACGGGGTGCTGAGGTGTGCGCGGGCGTGCATCAGCACGAAACCGAGGAGGTTGCGGCCACGCCACTGGGCGGGATCGTGGGCGCGGGTCCGTCGCGGACGGTCGCGGGGGCGGCGCCGGTC
>JAEYGD010000016.1 GCA_023402505.1 Actinomycetes bacterium | reverse complement strand
ATGCGGCGCCGTCCGGCCCACGCCCAGCACCTCGACCGCGTGCATCAGCTTCTCCGGCAGCGGGCGACCGCTCGCGACCAGCGCACCGACCGCGGCGGCCCGGCGACGGGTCAGGCCGGCCGGCAGCGGCACCGGGTACGGTCCCGGCCACCGGGGCCGGTCCGGGCGGTCGGTGCCCGTCGCGAGCAGCGCGTTGATCCGGTCGACGAGCGCTGGCACGATCAGGTCGACGGCGGGGGTGTCGGGCACCGGCTCCGGGGCGGCACCGATGCGGTCCGCCAGGGCCCGCAACGCACGGTCGGTCGCCGCCCACAGGCCGGCCACGTCGGGCCCGTCGTGCGGCGACGGCGCGAACGCCACCCGCAGCAGGGCCTCGATGCCGCTCAGGGTCGGCACCAGCGCATAGCCGCCGGGCGCTCCCCACGAGCCGTCGCCGCGCTGGGCGGCCAGCAGGTAGCGGAGGCGTTCCTGGTGCCCGACGAGCCAGGGTGCGTCGCTGACCAACCGCGCCGTCTCGTAGACCGAGGACGAGACAGTGCCGGCGTCGCTGGCCAGCAGGGCCCCCACCAGCGCCCGCCGGGCGCCGTCCGGCCCGGTCTCCGGCCGCCGCTCGGCGGTGGGTGCCGCCGTCACGTCATGCCCCAGAAGTCGGCGACCTGGTAGAAGCCGCTGGTGAAGCCGGTCTGCCGGGCCAGGTGGGCCGCCTCCCGCGGGCAGCTCGACCACAGCGGCTCGAGCAGCCGGTGACAGCTGTCGACCAGGGCGGCGAGCCGGTTCTCGACCTCGGCCCGGTCGGCGACGAGCAGCAGGGCGTTGAGGTCTCCCCACCGGAGGTCCCGCTCGTAGGTGCCCAGGTCGTTGACCAGCCGAAGCGTCCGCTGCACCTCGTCGCTGGCCGCGACCAGCTCGTCGAGGTGCCGGTGGACCTGCTCGTCGCCCGTGTAGATCCAGTGCGCGACGTTGACGACGGTGCAGGCGTGGTTGTCCGCGTTGGCGAGGTAGTCGTCGAGGCTCGGCAGCGGGGCGTCGCCGGCACGCCAGGCCGCCTTCCAGTTCCACTCGCGGGCCATCGCCAGCACCGTGGCCCGCACCCGGTCGCGCCACAGCGGACGGTACGCCGCGAAGGCCGGCGCCGTCGCCAGCTCGTCCTGGAGCGCGGCGAGGAACGCCCCGAGCGGATCGCCGGCGGCCGGTGGTTCGCCGTCCGCCACCGCGAGGCTCCTCGTCACGATCCGCTGGACCTCCTCGGCCGAGCACGCCTCGTTGTCGATCAGCCAGTCGAGGGCGAATCCCCACAGGACGGTGCGGTTGGCGACCCGCAGCTGGGCGGCCGTCGCCCAGGGCGCGGTGAAGGCCATCGCCAGCGAGATGTTGCTCAGCAGCAGCGGATCGAACGGATCGGCGGGAAAGAGGTCCGGCTGCGCGCCGACCAGGACCTGAAGGTCACGCTGGCCGCGCGCGGCCACGCCACAGATCCGCCCCTGCTCCCGGGCCTGCCGGAGTTCCTCCGGAATGGCCCGCTCCCGGACCGGGTTCACCGGTCACCGCCCCGCTCGACCGGGGTCAGCGCGCCGACCACCGGGCCACCGGGGCGCAGCGCCGCCCCCAGCTGCTTGCGTGGCATCCCGGGCCGGCGCAGCCGGATCCGGTAGCGGCTCAGGATCGTGGCCACCACGAGCGGGGCCTCCACGTAGAACAGCTGCATCCCCAGGCACTGGTGCGGCCCTCCGCCGAAGGGAAAGAACGCGTACCGGTGGCGTGGACGGGCCGTCTCGCCGAGGAAGCGGCCCGGGTCGAACACGTCGGGGCGATCCCAGTAGCGGGCCAGCCGGTGCGTCACGTACGGACTCACCGCGATGATGCTCCCGGCCTCGATGCGGGTGCCGCCGATGGTGTCCGGCGCGATCGCCGTACGCGGCACCATCCAGCCGGCCGGATACATGCGCAGCAACTCGTCCAGCACCGCCCGGGTGTAGGTGAGCCGACCGAGCTGCTCCCGGGTGACCGGTCCGCCGTCACCCACCACCTGGTCCAGTTCGGCGTAGAGCCGACGGGCGATCTCGGGGTGGGCGTCGAGGACGGGCCAGAGCCAGGTCAGCACCGCGTACGTCGTCTCGGTCGCGGTGGCGAACGCCGACACGACGTCGTCGCGTACGCACTGCTCGTCCAGGGGCCGGCCGGTGTCGTCGCGTCCGTGCGCGAGCGCGGCGAGCAGGTCGTCGCCGTCGCGGGGCCGGGCACGCTCGGCGCGTACCAGCGGCAGCATGATGTCGTCGATCGTCCGTACCGCGCGCCGGAAGGCGCGGTCACCCGGCACCGGGACGGTGTCGGGCAGGAACGGCAGGAGCAGACGCGCCCGGAGCGCGTGGACGATCGTGTCCTGCGCGGCCACGATCCGCAGTTGGTCGTCGAGGGCGACCCGGTCGGCGAAGAAGACGCTGCTGATCGTCCGGCAGATGATCACCCCGAGTTCGGCGCCCAGGTCGAGCCACCGGCCGGCGCGCGCCGGCTCGGCGAGCCGGTCGACCGCTTCGGTGACGGCACGGCTCATCTGGTCGAACAGGCGGTCGATGCGGGGCGCCGCGAAGTGGGGCTGCATCCGGGCCCGGCTGGCCTGCCACTGCGGGCCGTCGGAGAGGATGCCCTCGCCGGTCAGCCGGCGCACCGGCCGCCACAGCAGGCCCTGCCCGCCTCGCGTGTAGTTGTCGGCGCGGTCCCGCAGCACGTGCTGGACGTGGGCCGGTTCGCTGACCAGGTACGCCCGGAGGGTGCCGACGTCGAGCTGGACCACGTCGCCCCCGGCCGAGTCGCCGATCTCCACGAGCCGGCGCAACGGGTCGCGCACCAATCCCGGCAAACCCCTCCACAGGGGAATCCGTCGTGCCGTACGGGCTTCACCGACGGCATCCTCGTCTGACAGTGCCCCCTGCACGTTGCTCCTTCCACGGTCCCGTCGCGTCGTGACGGAGAGTCGCGAGATCACCCGTCACCGTGACCGATTCGGAGAGCATGACATTTGCTCAGGTGGTAAAGCCAGACAGCGGGAGAGAAATTTTCACTTACAACAATGTCATCTTCCACACAGGAGCCCACCAGCCACGCAGACCCCGGAGGTCGCCGGCAGTCCACCCCTCGGACTCCCCGCCGGGCGGATCGCGCCCGTATCGGCGGTGAATCCGGGCGCGCCCGGACGGCCTGTGCCAGGCTCAGGGTCATGGACGACAAGACCATCCTGAAGCGGATCTCCGAGCTCGTCGACGAGGAGCACCGGCTCCGCGCCGACGCCCAGGCCAACGAGGCGGGCACCGACGAGGAGGGCCGCAACCGCCTGCGCGAGCTGGAGGAGTCCCTGGACCAGTGCTGGGACCTGCTGCGCCGCCGGCGCGCCGCCCGCGCCACCCACGGCGACCCGGACGCGCAGGGCACCCGCCCGGTTCCCGAGGTCGAGCGCTACCTCCAGTGAGGCGCCACCCGGGCGGCGCACGGCAGCACGCCGGACGGCCCCACGACCGTCCCGGGCGACCGCGCCGGCCGTCCGGGACAGCCGAGGATCAGCGCAGGCCCGCCTCGCGCAGCAGCCGCTCGGTGAGGGCCAGCGGGTCGGCCTGCGCCGCCGGCAGCCCGCGCGCCGCGAACCAGGTGGCGACCACCCGGACGTCCCGCGCCAGGAACTCCGGCCCCTGCGGGTTGGCGACCACGTCGACCACCTGCGGCAGGTCGATGAGCACCAGGCGCCCCTCGTGCACCAGCAGGTTGTACGGCGACAGGTCCCCGTGCGCGTGCCCGGCCCGGGCGAGCACCGTGAGCGCCTCGACCAGTTGCCCCCACAGGTCGCGCAGCTGGGCGCCCTCCGGCCGGAGCTGCGCCAGCCGGGGCGCGGCGAGCCCCTCGTCGGCGTCGCCGAGGAACTCCAGCATCAGTTCGGTGCCCCGCAGTTGGACCGGGTAGGGCACGGCGACCGTGCCGTACCGGGCGCCGATCTCCCAGAGCCGGGCGAGCGCGGCGAACTCGGCCGCCGCCCACTGGCCGGCGATCATCTGACGGCCGAAGGCGGTCCGCCCCGCCATCGCCCGCATCTCGCGGGACCGGCGGACCCGCCGTCCCTCCAGGTAGCCCGCGTCCCGGTGGAACAGCCGGTGATCGGCGTCCCGGTACCGCTTGACCGCGAGCAGGCAGGACCGGTCGGTGCCCGGCACGGCCCGGCGGACGAGGTGGACGTCCGCCTCCTTGCCGGTCTTGAGCACGCCCAGCTCGGTGTCCTTAGCGGCCAGCTCGGTGACCAGCCAGTCCGGGTACGGCTGCGGGCCGTGGACCGCGCCGTCCCAGGACGACCAGGTCTCGCCCGTCTGCGGGTCGGGCTCGGCGTCCGGGTCGGCGAGCAGCGGCTGGGCGGCCCGGCCGCGCTTCAGGAAGTGTGGTTCGTCGTCGTCGAAGCGGCGCTTGCCGCGGGTGCGGCGCTCGGGCGCCGGAAAGTCGTGATCGCGCACTGCGGTGAGGATCCCTTGCTCGAGGTTGGGGTAGGCCAGCGGAAGCGACCTGCGAAGACGGCCATGACCGACCCCCTCTCCTCGACCGGGCGCGCGGCCCGGGTGCACGATGCGGCACCATGCTCGCCGCCGGTCCCCGGGCGGGGCAACCGATTTACGCCCCGAGCACCGCCGCGACGGCGGCGATCAGCCCGTCGACCGTGAACGTCGGGGCGAACCGCGGGTCGCTCCAGGTGCGTCCCCGGTGCAGCCAGACGCTGGGCAGCCCCACGG
Source organism: Actinomycetes bacterium (assembly GCA_023402505.1). GTDB lineage: Bacteria > Actinomycetota > Actinomycetes > Mycobacteriales > Micromonosporaceae > Micromonospora. The sequence goes on along the minus strand of JAEYGD010000016.1, from coordinate 1,182 downwards.
CCGTCGCCCCGCCGATGTCCGCCTCCGGCCCGTCCCCGATCACCCAGGCGCCCCGCAGCGGCATCCGCACCCGCTGCGCGGCCAGCGCGAAGATCCGCGGGTTCGGCTTGCTGACCCCGGCCTCCTCGGAGATGACCCAGTCCGCGACGTACCGGTCCAGCCCGGTACGCCGGATCTTGCCCTCCTGCTGCCGCACCGCGCCGTTCGTGACCACCACCGGCATCCAACCGGCGTCGTCGGCGATCCGCAGGGCGCAGGCCACCAACGGATCCAGGCGAGTGAAGGCCACCACCCCGTCGTGCAGTTCCTCGACCAGGTCGATGGAGGGGATGCGCAGCGCATAGCGGTCGCGGATCGCGTCCGCCACGTCCCACCGGTCGGTCAGGCCGTCCGCGTCGATGGACAGCAGCCAGTCGATGTCGCTGGCCGGCGCGCCGATCTCGGCCAGGAAGCGCTCACCCCAGGCACGGAACGGACCCTCCCGGTCGAGCAGGGTGTTGTCCAGATCGAGGAGGAGCAGCGGCACTCGGGCACCTTACGGGACCGACGTGTCCCGCCGACAGGGGTCACGGCCCGCCACCGGCTCAGACCGTCACCGAGTGACGGGTGCTCCCCTGGTGCGGCAGCCGGTCGAGGAGCATGGAGTGGGCCGCCCGGGTATCCGCCAACGCGTCCGGGTCCAGCGTGGCGACCAGCACCGCCTCCCCGGTGTCACCGCCGCGCGCCAGCGGGCGGCCCTCCGGGTCGTACACGGCGGCGCCTCCGTTGAACCGCCACGGGTCGTCGCCGCCGACGGAATTGGCGAACACCACGTACATGGTGTTGTCCAGGGCACGGGCCGGGTAGTAGAGGTCGCGCCGGTGCTCGGAGCCGGCCAGGTAACCGCTCGGGCAGAGGTAGCCGTGCGCCCCGTCCGCCGCGGCCGCCCGGCCGTGTTCGGGGAAGCAGCCGTCGTAGCAGATGGCGAGGCCGAGCCGCCAGCCGTCGACGACGAGGGTGGCGCCCCGGTCGCCCGGGTCGAACAGTTCCCGTTCGCCACCCCAGAGCTGCTGCTTGTCGTACCCGACGTGCACGTTCCCGGCCCGGTCGACGACGAGGGCGGAGATGGTCCGCCGGCCGTCCGGCTGCCGGACCGCGGCGCCGACCACCACCACCGCGCCGCCGTCGCGCGCGGCCTCGCGC
>JAEYGD010000494.1 GCA_023402505.1 Actinomycetes bacterium | reverse complement strand
CCCCACCCCCCACTCCCCTGATCTTGCACTTTCGGCCCTCGTTATGGGGTGAACGCGCCTTTTGCCAGGGCACAAAGTGCAAGATCGCGGCCTTCTGGGGGCGGGGCGGGGCGGGAGGCGGGGCGGGGAGGGAGGGAGGGGGAGGGAGGGGTGCGGCGGTGTGGTCAGGGGGTGGGGGGGCGCAGCATCGGCGGGTGCAGCAGGGTGGCCGATCCGCGCCGGAAGAGCTGCGCGGGGCGCCCCCGTTCACCCTCGGTGGACCGGCCCACCGGCTCGACGAAATCCGGTGTGCCGGTGACCTTGCGGTGGAAGTTCCGGGGGTCCAGGCGGGTGCCCCAGACCGTCTCGTAGACGCCCCGCAGTTGCGCGACGGTGAACTCCGGCGGGCAGAACGCCGCCGCCAGCGGGGTGTACTCCAGCTTGGCCCGGGCCCGCTCGACCCCGTCGGCGAGGATCCGGTCGTGGTCGAACGCCAGCTGGCCGGGGGTGAGCCGGGCGACCGGCAGCCAGTCGGCCGAGGCGGCGTCGGTGCCGGCGACGGGTGCGGCCAGATCCGGTAGGAGGGCCAGCCAGGCCACGGTGACGACGCGCCCGCGCGGATCGCGGTGCGGCTTGCCGTACGTGCCGAGCTGCTCCAGGTGACCCGCCGGCTCGGCGATCCCGGTCTCCTCGGTCAGTTCGCGTACGGCCGCGTCCGGCAGGTCCTCGTCGATGTCCACGAAGCCGCCGGGCAGCGCCCAGCAGCCCTCGTACGGCGGGATGCCGCGCCGGACCAGCAGCACGCACAGCTCCCCGGCGCGCACGGTGAGGACCACCAGGTCCACGGTGACCGCGAAGGGCGGGTATCCGGCCATCTTTATCACCACCTTGACGACAATCTAGCAGAGCGTTTATCGTCATGGTGACGACAAGGGGAGGCATGACATGGCCGACGTGACACGACGACTCTTCCTACGCCACCTGCGCGGTACGCCGACCAGCTGGGTCCGGCTGCACGTCAAGGGCCGGGTCCGGCGGGAGGGCACCGGCCAGTCCTTCTGGTACCGGCCACTACGGGCGGTCCTCAGCGAGGTGCCGGTCGACGACCGGGAGCTGCCGCTGCTCTTCCACGCCCGCACCGGTGACTTCGCGGACATCACCGTGCAGGCGACGGTCACCTACCGGGTGGCCGACCCGGCGCTCGCCGCCGAGCGGCTGGACTTCTCGATCGACCCGCGCACCGGCAAGCCGCGCTCACGGCCGCTGGACCAGGTCGCCACGCTCCTCGCCGAACTGGCCCAGCAGCCCGCCCTCGACCTGCTCGCCCGGGTGCCCCTCGCGGAGGCGCTGACCACGGTCGCGCCCGTCCGCGAGGCGGTCTCCACCGCGCTCGCCGCCGAGCCGAGGCTCGCCGACATCGGCGTCGCGGTGGTCAGCGCGCGGGTCGTCGCGATCCGCCCCGAGCCGGAACTGGAGCGGGCGCTCCAGACCCCGACCCGGGAGGCGGTGCAGGTCGAGGCGGACCGGGCCACCTACGCCCGCCGGGCGCAGGCGGTCGAGCAGGAGCGGTCGATCGCCGAGAACGAGCTGCAGAACAAGATCGAGCTGGCCCGGCGGGAGCAGCAACTGGTCGAGCAGCACGGCGCCAACTCGCGCCGCCGGGCCGAACTGGACGCCGCCGCCGAACTCGCGGCCGCCCAGGGCAAGGCGGAACGGGAGAAGGTCGCCAACGCCGCCGCCGCAGAGCGGGCCCGGGTGCTGGCCACCGCCGAGGCCGAGAAGGAACGCCTCCTCGCCGCCGCGAAGGCCGACCAGGTGCGTACGGTGGGCCACGCCGAGGCCGAGGCGGAGGCGGCGAAGCTGGCCGCGTACGCCGAACTGCCGCCGGAGGTGCTGCGCGCCCTGACGGTCCGCGACCTGGCCGGCCAGCTTCCCCAGATCGGCCAGCTCACCGTGACCCCCGACCTGCTGAGCGACCTGCTCACCCGGCTGGCCCCGGCCCGATGAGCGGCGCGCGGGCCGGCACCGGACCGGCGAGGGGCGCCGGCACCCTCCCGCCTCGCGTGGTGGTGGTGAGCCGGCGCAGCGAGCTGGAGGAGCTGCTGGCCCGGCACGGCACCCGGGCCGCCGCGGAGTGGTACCTGCGCGAACGCGGCAGGGACCTCGCTGAGGTCGTCGACCGGCACGAGGCCCGCCAGGTGGCCCTCACGGCGGTCGGGGCGGCGGTGCCCGCCGACTGGCGGCGCGGGGCGGTCGACCGGACCGACCTGCCGCGGTTCCTGTTCGGGCCGGAGGACGTCGTGGTCGCGGTCGGCCCGGACGGCCTGGTGGCGAACGTGGCGAAGTACCTGGCCGGGCAGCCGGTCGTCGGGGTGGACCCGGAACCGGGCCGCAACGCCGGAGTGCTGGTCCGCCACCGGGCATCGGCACTGGCCGAGCTGCTGCCGGCCGTCGTCGCGGGGGCGGCGACGGTCCGGCACCGCACGATGGTCCGGGCCGCGCTCGACGACGGCCAGGAACTGGTCGGGCTCAACGAGGTGTACGTGGGACACGTCTCCCACCAGTCCGCCCGGTACGTGCTCACCGCGCCCGTGGAGGGGCGGGCGCGGCGGGAACGGCACTCCTCCTCCGGGGTCGTGGTCGGCAGCGGTACGGGGGCCACCGGGTGGTGCGCGTCGATCGCGCGGGACCGCCCGGCCGGGCCGCGCCGACCCGCCCCGGAGGAGGCGGCGCTCTGCTGGTACGTGCGGGAGGCGTGGCCGTCCCCGGTCACCGGGGTGAGCCTGACCGCCGGCCGCCTCGACGGAACCGACCTGCTGGAGCTGTCCGTCGAGTCCGACGGGCTGGTGGCCTTCGCCGACGGGCTGGAGAGCGACCGCCTCACGCTGGACTGGGGCCAGCGCCTCACCGTCTCCGTGGCGCCCCGCCGGCTGGCGCTGGTGGAATGAGTCCGGTCAGGCGCCGTCGTCGGTGAGGTGGTGGCGGTTGGCCTCGATCCAGGCGTCCAGCGCTGCCGGGTCGTCCGGGTCGACGCCGTCGGCGAGGAGCTGGGCGACCGCCGCGGTCGCCGGGCTGCGCCGCTCACCGGTGGTGTAGAGGCGGGCGAACTCCGGCACCATCTCCTCGATGGCGGCGTCCGTCCGGGCCGTCGCCGTCTCCGGCAGCCCCCGCTTGCGGCCCGCGTACGCCGCCCAGGCGCGCAGCACCCGGGGCAGCAGCGCCGCGTCGTCCATGTCCAGCACGGCCCGCCGGTGCACCCAGTCCAGCAGGAAGAGCCCGCCCACCGTGGGGCTCCAGCGCAGTGGGTCCGGGTCGGTGAAGGTGGCCGCGTGGTCCAGCAGCAGCCCCAGGCAGAAGTGCAGCGACGCGAGCTGCGCGCCGTCGACGGTGTCCAGGCCGAACCGGGCCGCCTCGGGGGCCGCCAGGAACCGCCGCACGAGATCCGTACGCTCGTCGGCGGTGAGCGGCTCCACCACCCGCACGGTCGCCGGCCGGCCCGCCGGCAGCAGCGCCAGCCGGGCCCCGACCAGGGCGCGGTCCGTGGCGAGCGAACCCTCGCCGGGCAGCTCGCTGAGGTCGTCGGTGACGGCCAGGTGGCGGGTCACCTCGGCGTGCATGCGCGCCGGCTCCTCGTCCCGGAACCAGGTCAGCTCGTCGCCGGCGCACATCTGGCGGATCTGGTCGAGGACCCGGGACGGCGGGCCACCCACGAAGACGTCCTTGGTGATGCCGATGTTGTGGTCGACCAGCGCCACCAGCGCGTGCTCCGGCCCACCGGCCGGGTCGTCGTAGGCGAAGGTGGCCAGGTAGGAGGTCTGGTCGCCGTACACGTCCCCGTACGACCAGCAGCCGGTCAGGTGGACCCGGCCGAGCTGGCCCGACCAGGCGGGGGCGGCGGTGCCCGGGCGGACCCGGTCGGCGCCGGCCGCGTCCGGGACCAGCGCGGCGAAGACCGAGCGGATGGTGGTCGCGGCGGCCGCGCGGCGGCGGGAGGTGGCGGCGAGGAAGTCGCCGACGAACTCGCGGACGGCGTCGTCGCGCCGGGCCTCGGCGACCGCGTACACGCTGCCCAGCAGCGCCGCGCCGAGCATCTCGGCGTCCAGGGCGTTGTCGAGCTTGGCCACGTCGCGGGCCGCGTGCAGCACCGCTTCGTAGGGGGTCTGCGGAGTTCCCATCCACCGACCCTACGCCGCCGCCCGCGTCCGGGTGCCCCCGAAGCGCCGGGGCGACCGCAGCCCGGGCCCGGACGGCGGGGAGTGGATCAGTGCCCGCCGGCGTCCCGGATGGCGCGGCGGGCCTCCGCGTACGACGACAGCACGTCCCGCACGGGCGCGAGCACGTACGC